>PLFC01000042.1:31478-31892 GCA_003136655.1 Vulcanimicrobiota bacterium | reverse complement strand
GAGCGCGCGCGCATCTCGATGAACCCGGCCTTCTTGAGCAGCGCCAGCACGACTTTGAGCTTGGTCAGGGGCAGTTGCGAGATCTTGCGCAGGTCGGCCAGCGAAACGCCGTCGTCCTGACCGCCGAAATATTCCAGCGTGCCGAAGACTTTCTGNNCGCGACGTCTCGCGGTCGCGCCCGGCGCGGCCCGCTTCCTGCGTGTACGCTTCCACGGAGCCCGGCAAGTCGTAGTGGATCACGAAGCGGATGTTGGGCTTGTCGATGCCCAGCCCGAAAGCGTTGGTCGCGACGACCGCGCGGATCGCTTCGCCCATGAATAACTCTTGGACCGAGATGCGGTCGTTCTTTTGCAGCTTCGAATGGTACACGGCCGCGGGCAGATCCAAATGGTCGTGCAAGAACTTCTGCACTTC
>PLFC01000042.1:27331-31469 GCA_003136655.1 Vulcanimicrobiota bacterium | reverse complement strand
ACTTCGTAGCGCAGGTTCGGCCGGTCGAAGCCCTTGACGATCGTCTTGGTGTCGGGAATGCCCAACTGCAGCAAGATGTCTTCGCGCACGGCCGGCGTTGCGGTCGCGGTCAGCGCCAGCACGGTGGGCTTGCCCAGGAGCGTGATGACTTGGCCCAGAGCCAAATAGGCCGGCCGGAAGTCGTGGCCCCACGCGCTGATGCAATGGGCTTCGTCGACGACGAAGAGCGGGATGCGGATGCTCTTGAGAATCTCGAGAAAGGCTTCGTCCTCGAGCTTCTCCGGCGTCACGTACACGATCTTGATCTCGCCGCGCGCGATGCGCGCGCGGGCGGCCGTTTCTTGATCTTCGGTGAGCGATGAATTGAGCGCGACCACGTTCTTGAAGCCGCGCTCGGAGAGCATGTCGAGCTGATCCTTCATCAGCGCGATCAGCGGACTGACCACGATGCTCGTGCCCTCCAATAAGAGGGCTGGGAGCTGGTAACAGAGGCTCTTGCCGGCGCCCGTTGCGAGGATGGCCAGGGTGTCCTGGCCTTGCATCGCGCGGGTGACGACGTCGAGCTGGCCCGGGTGGAAACTCCGGAAGCCGAACAGCTCGTGGAGCGACTTTTCCAACCGCTCCGTCAAACCGACGTCTGACGCCGCGTCCTTCTGAGAAGGGACGACGGCGGCGCTCTTCCGCGCCATTGTAATGTGCTCTCCCCGATGACGAGTCGCTACCCTCTCATACGAACGGGCGCGGCGCATTGTTACACGCCGATGATACCCCCGGCCGGGTGCGACGAAACAGGGGCCGCCTCGAAGATTTCCCGAAAAGGTGACCCGTGTCGCTCTCCCTGTACCGCCGCTGGCGCCCGCGTACGTTCGCCGATCTCGTGGGCCAAGAAGCGGTCGTGCGCACGCTGCAGACCGCGCTCTCCTCGGGGAAGCTGGCGCACGCGTACCTCTTCTCCGGTCCGCGCGGCAGCGGCAAGACGTCGGCTGCGAAGATCCTGGCCCGCTGCATCGAGTGTGAGGCGGGGCCCGCGCCGGAGCCCGACAATACGTGCGAAAACTGCCTGGCGATTCTGGCCGGAACCGCACTCGACGTGTTGGAGATCGACGCGGCCTCCAACCGCGGCATCGACGAGATCCGCGCCCTGCGCGAATCGGTCAAGTTCGCGCCGGCCACCATGCGTTCCAAAGTCTTCATCATCGACGAAGCGCACATGCTGACGCGCGAAGGCGCCAACGCATTCTTGAAGACGCTGGAAGAGCCGCCGCCTCACGCGATTTTCATCTTGGCCACCACCGCGCCCGAGGCGCTGCCGCCGACCATCCTGTCGCGGTGTCAGCGCTACGCGTTTCGGCGCATCCCGATCCCGACGATGATCGAGCGCATGCGCGAGATCGCGAGCGCCGAAGGCTTCAGCATCGCCGACGATGCGCTGGGCGCGATTGCGTATCGCGCCGACGGCGGACTGCGCGACGCGCTGACGATGCTCGAACAGGTCGCCTCGTTTGCGGGGCCCGGCGTTTCGATCGATGCGGAGACCGTCGAAGCCGCCTTCGGCACCACCGGCCGGGTGCACGCGCGGGCGCTGGTGGAAGCGCTGCTCGCCGGCGACGCCGGGCAAGCCCTGCGCACGATCGATGCGGCCAGCGACGCCGGCACCGACATGGCCGGGCTGATGCGCACGACGATCGGCGAGTTCCGTAACTTGCTGGTCGGCCGCATCGATCCCGAGTTGCTCTCGCGCGACCTCTCGCCCGACGACGCCGCGCGGACGCGCACGCTGGCCGGCGCCACCCAGCAGGGTCGCATCGTGCGTGCGCTGCGTTTGCTGGCCGACGCCCTAGCCGCCGGCCGGCTCGCGGGCAACCCCCGGCTCGAACTGGAAACGGCCGCGCTGCGCTTCGTGCTCCAGGGCGAGGATCCGACCCTCGACGCGCTCTCGGCACGCATCGCCGCCCTCGAAGCCGGCGCGCCCACCCCGCCGCCGGCGCTGAGGAACGCCCCGGCGCCCGACGTTCGGCCCGCCGCCGAAACCCGACCCGCGCCGGAGGCCCGGCCNNGGCGCCCCTCGAGAGCGGTGCAGCACCGGCTGCCGCCGGGGCCGAGGCCGGCCCGCCGACGCTCCAACGCATCCGCTCGATGTGGGATCAGATTCGCACCCGGGTCTACGAGAAAGCGGCGTCGCTGCGGAGTTCCCTCTCGCGGGCGACCGTCGATGCGCTCGAGGGCGGCACCGTCACGATCACGATCGTCGACGCGCTGCTCGAGGATCAAGTCCGCAAGAACGTGGGCCTGATCGAGGACGCGCTCCTCGACTTGCTGGGTTCGCCCCTACGCGTGGCCATCCGCACGACGAGCGGCGCGGCGGCTTCGTCGCGCGGCGCGCGGAGCAGTTCGGCCCACCGCTCGGCTCCCGTCGCGAGCGAGGTCGCACCGCCCGCAAGCGCGGGCGCGGGCCACGGCGAAAACGACTTACTGGCGTATGCGCGGATCAGACTCGCGGGTGCGCCGAGCGAAACGGAGACGGAGTGATGAACCAGGCGCAGATGATGGCGCAGGTGCGCAAGATGCAGCAAGAGATGGCCAAGGCGCAAGAAGAGCTGGCCTCGACGCTCGTGACCGGAACCGCCGGCGGCGGACTGGTCGCGGTCGAGATGGCCTGCGACTACCGGGTCGCCTCGGTGAAGTTGGGCAAGGAAGCCGTCGATCCCGAGGACGTCGAGACGCTCGAAGATCTGCTCGTCGTCGCCGTCAACGACGCGGTC
Source organism: Vulcanimicrobiota bacterium (assembly GCA_003136655.1). Lineage (GTDB taxonomy): Bacteria > Vulcanimicrobiota > Vulcanimicrobiia > Vulcanimicrobiales > Vulcanimicrobiaceae > Hesperobacter > Hesperobacter lustricola. Next base: position 28,707 of record PLFC01000042.1, on the reverse strand, counting down.
GCCAAGGCCCAGGAAACCTCGAGCAAGCGCATGAGCTCGCTGACCGGCGGCATGCGCATCCCGGGATTGATGTAAGATCAATAACGGCCTCGCAGGTCCGGTCCAGAGCCTGATCAACGAACTCTCGAAACTGCCCACCGTGGGCCCGAAGACGGCGGCGCGTCTGGTCTTTCATCTGCTCAACCGGCCGCGCGCCGAAGCCGTGGCCTTGGCCGACGCGATAGTCGCCGTGAAGGATCGCGTGCGTCTCTGCACGCGCTGCTTCGCGCTGACCGAAGCCGACGTCTGCGACTTCTGCACCGATACGCGCCGCGACCAGACCTTGCTCTGCGTGGTGGCCGACGCCAAAGACGTGTACGCGCTCGAACGCACCTCGGCGTATCGCGGCCGTTATCACGTGCTCGGCGGCTTGATCTCGCCGATGGACGGCATCGGCCCCGCCCAGTTACGCGTGCGCGAGCTGATCGAGCGCATCGGTACCGAGTCGCCCTCGGAGGTGATCGTCGCGACCAATCCCAACGCCGAAGGAGAAGCTACGGCACTGTACCTTTCCCGATTGATCGCGCCCAGCGGCGTCACCGTCACGCGGCTGGCGTACGGGTTGCCGATCGGCGGCGATCTCGATTACGCCGATGAGGTCACGCTGGCGCGCGCGCTCGAAGGCCGCCGAACGCTGTGAACGGCAGCGCCACGCCCGCCGTCGTGCTCGACGGCAAACGCTTGAGCCTGGAAGCGATCGAGGCGATCGCCGTCGGCGGCGCGCCGGTCGAAGTCTCCGCCGAAGCGCGCGCCCGCGTCGCCGCGGCCCGCGCGTGCGTGGAGCGCCAGTTCGACGCCGGCGCGATCATCTACGGCGTAACGACCGGATTCGGGCGCATGGCCAACGTGGTGATCGACCGCGAGCACGCGCTGACCTTGCAGCGCAATCTCGTGCGCAGCCACTCCGCGGGCACGGGCGCGCCGCTGCGCGAGGAGTTCGTGCGTGCCGCGGGCGTGCTGCGCGTCAGTTCGCTCTCGGCCGGCCACTCGGGCATCAAGCCCGCTACGCTCGATCTCTTGTGCGAACTGCTCAACCGCGGCGTCACGCCGGTCGTGCCCGCGCAGGGTTCGGTCGGCGCGAGCGGCGATCTCGCGCCGCTCGCGCACATGACGCTGACCTTGATCGGCGAGGGCGAGGCCTATCATCGCGGCGAGCGGCTGCCCAGCGCGGAAGCCTTGGCCCGCGCGGGTTTGACGCCGGTGGAACTGGGCGCGAAGGAAGGCCTCTCGCTGATCAACGGCACCGAGGTGATGACCGGCATTGCGGCGCTCTCGCTGTTGCGCGCCGAACGCTTGCTCGAAGCGGCCGACGTGATCGGCGCGCTGTCGATCGAAGC
>PLFC01000042.1:0-27248 GCA_003136655.1 Vulcanimicrobiota bacterium | reverse complement strand
ATCTTTCCCGACGAAGACGAGTTCTTGACCGGCGGCAACTTTCACGGCCAGCCGGTCGGCGTGGTCTGCGACTTCGCCAAAGCGGTGCTGGTCGAGGTGGCGAGCATCAGCGAGCGGCGTTCGTATCTCTTGCTCAACGGCGAAGAGCGCGGTCTGCCGCTCTTTCTCTCGCGCAAGCCCGGCCTCGAATCGGGGTTGATGATCGTGCAATATTGCGCGGCGGCGCTGGTGAGCGAGAGCAAGGGATTGGCTTCGCCTTCGAGCGTCGATTCGATCCCCACCTCCGCCGGTCAGGAAGATCACGTCAGCATGGGCACGATCGCCGCGCGCACCTTCGACGCGATCCTGGATAATGCGGAAGGCGCGCTCGCCTGCGAACTGCTCTGCGCGCTGGCCGCGCTCGATTTCCGGCGACCGCTCCGTTCGGGGCGCGGCACCGAAGCCGCCTACGCCGCCGCGCGCGAGCGCGTCGCGCCGCTCGATGCCGACCGGGTCCAAGCGCCGGATATCGAGGCCGCGCGCGCGCTGATCCGCTCGGGAAAACTGGTCGCGGCGGCCGTTGCCGGAGTAGGCTAGCCGCCGCCGCCGTTCGAAGAGCGAACGATGCTCGTCTCGCGTCGTTTCGTCCGCGCTCTGTTTGCGTTACCGCTCGTCGCCACGCTGGGCGCGGCGCAACCCGGCGGCGACGCGTCGCCCGCGCCGTCGACGCCGGTCAACGGCCTGCCCGCGGAGAATTTCGATACCGCGGTGGCGCCGTCGGCCGACTTCTACCGTTTCGCCGTCGGCGGGTGGATGGCGCACCATCCGGTTCCGCCCGACCGCTCGTATTTCGGCGTCGACACGGAAATCGAACAGCGCGACGAGGTTCGCTTGCAGGCGATTCTCGTGTCGCCCGACGTCACCGAAGCACCGCCCGGCAGCGAGCGGCGCAAGCTCGGCGACTATTACGCCGCCTGCAGCGACGTCGCGGGCATCGAACGCGAAGGCACGGCCGCGTTGCAACCGGTCTTCCGGCGCATCGATGCGCTCGCCGCGCCGCGCGGCTTGGCCGCGCTCGCGGCCGCCGGCGCGCGGCTGCGTTCGCCCGACGACGGCATCGCGCCGCTCTTCTCGTTTTACTCCGAACAGGATCCGCGCGATGCGACGCGCGTGATCGGCAGCCTCTCGCAAGGCGGCATCGCGCTTTCCTCGCGCGACTACTACATCGCGACCGACGAGGATTCGCGCAAGGTGCGCGCCGCCTATGCCGACGCCGTGCGCGCGACGTTCCTCTTGCTCGGCGACGACGCGAGCGGCGCCGAGCGCGAGACGCGCGCCGTGCTCGACATCGAAACGCGCATCGCGCGCGCCTCGCGCACGGCCGACGCCCTGCGCGATCCCGTCGCCAACTTTCATCCGATGTCGCCCGCGCAGTTGCGCGCGCTGGCGCCGCACTTCGACTGGAACGCATACTTTGCGGGCATCGGTCTCGCCGCCGCCCACGCGACGCGCATCGACGTCGGCCAGCCCGAGGTCGTGGCCGAACTCGACCGTTTGATCGCGAGCGAGCCGGTTGCGGCGTGGAAGAGCTACCTGCGCTGGCACGTCGTCTACGGTCGCGGCGTCGCGCTGCCCAAACGTTTCGAGGAAGTGCAGTTCGCCTTCAACACCGTGCTGCAGGGCACGCGCGTCGAGCCGCCGCGGACGCGGCTCTGCACGAGCGCGACCAATCGCGTGCTGGGTTTCGCGCTGGGTCACATCTTCGTCGACCGCTACTTTCCGCCGGCGGCACGCGAGCGCGCGCGCGCCGAGGTCGCGGCCATCAAGGCCGCGCTGCAGGCCGATATCCAAACGCTGCCCTGGATGAGCGCGCCGTCGCGCGCGGCCGCGCTCGTGAAACTCTCCAAGCTCAACACGTCGAAGGTGGGCTATCCCGATCGCTGGCGCGATTACTCGACGATGCGTATCGAGCGCGACGACTTCTTGGCCGACGTGTTCGCCGGCGCGCAGTTCCAATTCGATCGTGAGATCGCCAAGATCGGCAAGCCCGTCGACCGCTCCGATTGGGACTTTCCGCCGCAGACCGTCGATGCGGCCTACGATCCCGCGCTCAACCAGATAACGATTCCCGCGGGCATTTTGCAAGCGCCCTTCTTCGACCCCAACGTCGACGACGCGGTCAACTTCGGCGGCATCGGTGCGGTGGTCGGTCACGAGTTGACGCACGGCTTCGACGACGAGGGCAGCCAATACGACGGCGACGGTAATTTGCGCGCGTGGCTCGCGCCGGCCGACGCCAAGCGCTTCCACGCGCGCATCGCCTGCATCATCAAACAGGCCGACGCCTACGAAGTGGCGCCCGGCGTGCACCTCAACGGCAAACTCGTTGCGGGCGAAGCCACGGCGGATCTCGGCGGCACGGTGCTGGCGCTGCGCGCGCTCGAAGCCGCAGAGCGCGACAAGCCGCAACCCGCGCCGCTCGACGGCTACACGCCGCAGCAGCGGTTCTTTCTGGGCTACGCGCTCTCGTGGGCCGCGTCGGAGCGGCCGGAGTTCGAGCGCAATCAGGTGCGCAGCGATCCTCATCCGGTGCCGCGCTATCGCACGAACGCCACCGTCGCCGACATGGACGAATTTTACGCCGCGTTTTCGATCCCGCCGGCAACGCCGATGTATCGCGCGCCCGCCGACCGCTGCCGCATTTGGTGAAAGGCCTCCGCTGCGAGGAGCGCCCTACGGAACGCTTTTCTCGAGCTCGCTCGCGGCTTCGTCGGAGTAGGCTTTGCGCGTGACCGCGAGCAGGCTGCCGTCGGCGCGAAAGAGGTAGATCACCGGATCGTCCTCGTTGCCGCCCGGGGCTGAGTCGCGCAGCGCCTTGCCGTCGAAGGTCATCAGGAAGCTGCCCTTACCCGGCACCGGCGGTCCGATCGATTTGGCCAGTGCGTGCTTGACCCAACTGCGCGCGAAGCCCGGCACCTTGTCCAACAGCGCTACGCCGTAGATGGTCGCCCGGTCTCCTTCGTGCGCGGCCAAGGCGTCGCTCCAGCGCTCGGTCGCATTCGCCGAGGCGCGGGTCATGCCCACGATCACGACGAGCGGCTTGCCCCGTCCGGCCTCGGGCAGGCTGACCGATCTCCCGTCGGTCGTCTCACCCGTGAAATGCGGGGCTTGCGGCGGTGCGGGGCTCGGCGCTGCGAGCGCAGCCGTCAGGGCGAGCGAGAAGGCGATAGCTAGGTTCATCGATGCGCAGTCTTCAGGGCGAGCCCGGGCCTGCTCCTCGGAGCCGGGCCGGGCGATCGATCGGGGATACGCGGGCGGACCCGTCGCGGACGCCGCCACTGGATATAGCCCGGAGCATGCAGAGCGATGACCGCGGTACGTCCATCTCCAACGCCGACCTGGCGGCGCACCTCGAGGCCGCCGGTGGAAGAGGCGACGGTGGAGCAGCCGGTTCCGCTCGTCTCCGAGCATCAGCTCGAACGCTAGCGTTATCCATCAGGTTGACCGTACGGCGAATTTCGCGACACGCGACACAGCGTTAGCCGGAAGGACGCGCCTCAGGCCCTGCGAAGGGGTCGTCCATGCTACGCGTCATTGGAGTGCTACGAGCGACGCTTGCTCTTTCGTTTTGCGTCGCCTGCATCGCGCCGTGTTCGGCGGGTGAGAAGAGCGGCCCGACGAGCACGTATGCGGCCGCGCTGCGCTCGATCAATCCACAGCTCGCATTCGCGCAGAGCGTCGCCCTCGCGGAGACGTTGCTCGCCGACGCGCGCCGCCTGCGTCTGGATCCGCGCTTGGTCATGGCGCTGGTCAAGGTCGAGTCGACCTGGAATCCGCACGCGATGTCGTACGACGGCGCCGCCGGACTCGGCCAACTCGAACCGGCGACCGCGCGTCGCTTCGGCGTGAAACACCCCACTTCGGGTCGCGAGAATCTGCACGCTACGATCAGCTACCTGCACGAACTGATGGGCTCGTTTCACCGCTCGCCCGACCCGATCAAGTCGGCGCTGGCCGGTTATAACACGGGCCCGTTGACCGTGAAGCTCAACGGCGGCGTGCCCACCGCGGGCGCGAGCGGATACGTTGCAAAGGTGTTGACCAACTACCACGAGATTCGCAACCACGTGCCGGCGCCCGCCGCGCTCGCGCACGTCTCGGAGCACGCGCTCGATGCGGTCGCGAGCAACGTCGCGTTCAGCGTCGAGCGCAGCGAAGAGTCGTACTGGGGAGCCCGCTAGCCGAAGCGCTTCGCCGAGCGCGCGCGCGCTTTGGCGGCCCACTCCTCGCGGTCGCGCGGCTCACCCGCCGCAACGAGCGTGGCGAGCAACTCGCGCGCATCGCTTGCGATCGCTTCGACCGCTCGGTCGAAGGCGGCTTCGTTGGCCTTCGACGGCTTCGCGAAGCCCGAGAGTTTGCGCACGAATTGCAGCGCCGCCGCGCGAACCTCTTCGTCGCTCGCGGGCGGCGCGAAGTTGTGCAGCGTGCGAATGTTCCTACACATGCGCGTCGAGCATGGGCAGGTCGAGTCCGCGTTCGCGCGCGCAGTCGACGGCGATCTCGTAACCCGCGTCGGCGTGGCGCATCACGCCCGTGGCCGGGTCGTTGGTCAGCACGCGTGCTAAACGTCGCGCCGCCGCCTCGGTGCCGTCGGCGACGATCACCATGCCCGCATGTTGCGAGTAGCCCATGCCCACGCCGCCGCCGTGATGCAGGCTGACCCAGGTGGCGCCGCTCGCGGTGTTGAGCAACGCGTTGAGCAGCGGCCAATCGGAAACCGCGTCGGAACCATCGCGCATCGCCTCGGTCTCGCGGTTCGGACTCGCCACCGAACCGGAATCCAAGTGATCGCGGCCGATGACGATCGGCGCCTTCAACTCGCCGCTCGCGACCATCTCGTTGAAGGCCAGGCCCAGGCGCGCGCGATCGCCCAGGCCCACCCAGCAGATGCGCGCGGGCAGGCCCTGGAAGGCGATGCGTTCGCGGGCCATGTCGAGCCAGCGATGCAGGTGCGCATCGTCGGGCAAGAGTTGCTTGACCTTGGCGTCGGTCGCGTAGATGTCGGCCGGATCGCCCGAGAGCGCGGCCCAGCGAAACGGTCCGACGCCGCGACAGAAGAGCGGACGGATGTAGGCCGGCACGAAACCCGGAAAGGCGAACGCATCGCGCACGCCCTCGTCGTAGGCGACCTGGCGAATGTTGTTGCCGTAATCCACCGTCGGAATGCCCTGCGCGTGAAAGGCGAGCATCGCGCGCACGTGCTCGGCCATCGAGGCCTTCGCCGCGCGTACGACGCCATCGGGATCGCTGACGCGCATCGCCGCAGCTCGTTCGAGCGTCCAAGACGCAGGCAGATAACCGGTCAGCGGATCGTGCGCGCTCGTTTGATCCGTGACGGCGTCGGGCCGGATGCCGCGCCGCACCATCTCGGGCAAGACTTCCGCGGCGTTGCCGAGCAGGCCCACGGAGACCGGTTCGCGGCGCGCGCACGCGGCTGAGACGATCGCGAGCGCTTCGTCGAGGTTATCGGCGCGACGATCGAGATAGCGCGTCTGTAGGCGGCGCTCGATGCGCGTGGGATCGCATTCGATGCAGAGGATCGACGCGCCGGCCATCGTTGCGGCCAGCGGCTGCGCGCCGCCCATGCCGCCCAAGCCCGCGGTGAGAAACCATTTGCCCGAGAGATCGCCGCCGAAATGCCGGCGGCCCATCTCCACGAACGTCTCNNCCGTACATCATCAGGCCCTTGCGGTCGAGTTCGTCGAAATGCTCCCAGGTGGCCCAGTGCGGCACGAGGTTGGAGTTGGCCAGCAGCACGCGCGGCGCGTCGGCGTGCGTCTTGAACACGCCCACCGGCTTGCCGGATTGGATCAGCAGCGTCTCGTCGTNNTCGTCCGGCCGCTCGGCCACGTCGGGATCGAGGTTGTTCATCAGCATCCGCAGGGGCGCTTCGGTCAGCCAACTCTTTGCCGAACGTTGCGTTCCGTGCGGGGCGCGAACCGTGCGCGACATCGCGAGCGCCATGGGATCAGTCCTCCTCTGCGGTCCGGCCGGCGACGACGACGCTCGCGCCGGGGTTGACGCCGATGCCCGCAACGAGCTGCGCCGGGTGCTCGGCGTCCCATACCGTGAAATCTGCTTTCAGGCCGGGCACGAGCGTCCCTATCGTGTCCGCCAGGCCGAGCGCGCGTGCGGCGTGCGCCGTGAACCCGCGCAGCGCCTCGTCGGGCGTCAGGCCGAAGAGCGTGCAGGCCAGGTTCATCGCCAAGAGCGGCGAGAGCAGCGGCGACGTGCCCGGATTGCAATCGGTCGCCAGGGCCACGGGCACGCCACGTTCGCGCAGCCCCGCGACCGGCGGCAGCGTGCGTTCGCGCAAGTAATAGAACGCGCCGGGCAATAACACGGCCACGGTGCCGGCGGCGGCCATCGCGTCGAGGTCGTCGGCGCCGGCATGTTCGAGATGGTCGGCGGAGAGCGCGCCGAAGCGCGCGGCGAGCGCGCCGCCGCCGTTGGCGCTGAGTTGACAGGCATGGAGTTTTACCGGCAGTCCCAGTGCCCGCGCGGCGGCGAAGAAGCGCGCGGTTTGCTCCGGCGAGAAGGCGATCGACTCGCAGAACGCGTCGACGGCGTCGGCCAATCCCTCGGCCGCAATGCGCGGCAGCACCTCGGCGCACACGTAGTCCACGTAGGCCTCGGCGCCGGCCCACGCCGGGTCGAGCGCGTGCAGGCCTAAATAGGTGGTGCGCACCCGCAGCCTGTGGCGTTGCGACAGCGCGCGCGCCACGCGTAGCATGCGCTCCTCGGTCGCGCAATCGAGGCCGTAACCCGACTTGACTTCGAGGGTGGTCGTGCCGTCGCGGCACATCGCCGCGACGCGGACGTCGGCCGCAGCGGCGAGTTCGGCCTCGGTCGCGGCCCGGGTCGCACGGACCGTGGATAGGATGCCGCCGCCGGCACGCGCAATCTCGGCGTAGTCCACACCCGCTAAACGCAGTGCGAATTCGCCGGCGCGGTCCCCCGCGTAGACGACGTGGGTGTGGCAGTCGACGAACCCCGGCGTGATGCAGCGACCCCCTACGTCGCGCACCTTCGCGCCGGTGGAGAAGGCGGAAGGAAGCAACGTGCGCGGACCGGCCCAAACGATCTCATCTCCGAGAACGGCGAGCGCGCCGTCGTCGATGAGGCCGTATGGCGCGTCGCCCGCCATCGTTGCGAGTCGGGCGCGGGTCCACACCTCGTGACTCGCTATTTTGCTCACTGGGCACTCCTGCCTGAGGGCTGGGCGCGTGACGTGCGCATCGACGTCGCGTCCGACGGCCGCCTCGCCGCCGTCGAGCCCGGTTCGCCGCAGGACGGGTCAACGCTCCTGGCCGGACCCGTCGTGCCGGGCATGCCCAACGCGCACTCGCACGTCGCCCAGCGGACGATTGCCGGCCGCACCGAGGCCGCAGGCCCGGCCGGCGACTCGTTTTGGTCGTGGCGCGAGGCCATGTACGATTTCATCGAGCGGCTCGAGCCAGACGCCTTCGAGGCGCTGGCGGCCTTTGCGTACGCCGAGATGCTCGAGGCCGGTTACACGAGCGTCGCCGAGTTTCACTATCTGCATCACGCGCCGCGCGGCGTGCCCTACGCGAACCCGCTCGAACTCTCCGAGCGCGTGCTGGCCGCGGCGCGCAGCGCGGGCATCGGCTTGACCCTGCTGCCCACGCTGTACCGGTTCTCCGATGCCGGCGGCGTGGCGCCGCTGCACCGGCAGCGCCGCTTCGTTCACGACATCGCGGGCTTCGTGCTGCTCTGGGAGCGGCTCGCCGAGCTGGTTGCGGGCGACGACGACGTGCGCTTGGGAGTCGGCTTTCACTCGCTGCGCGCGGTCACGCCCGAAGACATCGTGCGCGTGTTGGCCGCGATCGAATTTGCCGCGCCGCGCGCCAACACGCCGGCGCACATCCACGTCTCGGAGCAGACGCGTGAGGTCGAGGCGGTCAGCACCGTGCACGGCGCCACGCCGATCGAAGTGCTCGCGCGGGCGGTGCAGCTCGGCCCGCGCTGGTCGTTGATCCATGCGACGCATGCGACCGAGGCCGAGCTGCGCGTCGTCGCCGGCGCGCACGCGGTGGTCGTGGTCTGTCCCACGACCGAGGCGAACTTGGGCGACGGCGTCTTTCCGCTCGAGGCGTTTCGCTCGCGCGCGGGAAGCGTCGCCATCGGCTCCGACAGCAACGTGAGCCTCGACGTCGCCGAGGAACTGCGTTGGCTCGAATACGCGCAGCGGCTGGTCGAGCGCAAGCGGCACGTCTTCGGTTCGCGTCCCGGCGGTTCGCTCGGCGAAGAGTTGTATCGCGAGACGCTGCGCGGCGGCGCGCAAGCGTCGGGCCGTCCGATCGGCGCGTTGGAAGCGGGGCTGCGCGCCGATCTGGTCGTGCTCGCGCCGCTCGACGAAGCCGAGATCGACGAACGGCCGCCCTCGCTCGACGCGCTGATTTTCAAGAGCGGCGCATGGCGAGTGTACGACGTCATGACCTCGGGCCGATTCGTCGTGCGCGGCGGCGCGCACGTCGAGCGCGAGCGGTTACGCGAACGGGCGCTTCAAGCGGCTCGCGCGATGAGATCCACGATCGCCTGAACGACGGCCGGATCGAGCGGCAACGCCGGATCGACGTAAGCGGGATTTTCGTCGGCAGGGGACGTTCCGCCGACGTGTTTGAGCGGATGGCTCATGCCCGGCACGATGACGAGCTTCGCGGCGGGGTCGGCCGCGGCGAGCAATTTGGCATCGGAAACGGGAACCTGAATGTCGGCCTCGCCCTGCACGATCGTCACCGGAATCTTCAGTTTGGCGAGCTCGGTGGCCGGGTCGTATTTGAACCATGAGATCAAATACTGTTGCACCGACGGGCGATAGAGCATCTGCAGTTCGTCGGGCACGTCGTCGACGCTCTGCCCGCGCTGCAATTGGGCAGCGATCGCATCGGACTGCACGACGAGGTTCGGCGCGCCCTTGGCCAGTTGATCGTGGAGCAACGCGGGGACGCGCCGGCCGGCGCCGTCGAGCGAAACGAAACCGTCGATCTTCGTGCGTTGCGCGGCGAGGATGCCGACGAGCGAACCTTCGCTGTGCCCCGCAATGAAGATCCGGTTGAAGCGCGGGTCCTTACGTACCTTCGCAACCCACGCCGCCGCGTCGTCGGCGTACGTTTCGAAACGCAGGTCGTTCTCCTTGGCCACGGCCCGCGACGAGCCGGCGACGCCGCGCTTATCGTAACGCAGCGAGGCGACGCCCTTGGCCGCTAGTCCCGCCGCGAGCTGCTTGTAGGTGTCGGTGCGAATCTGCTCGCCCTGGTTTCCGTTGCGGTCGGTCGGGCCCGAACCCGCGAGGATGATCACCAACGGAAACGGACCTGCGCCGGCCGGCACGTCGAGCGTGCCTTGCAGGATGCCGGGTGGCGCGGCCAGCGTGACCGGCTCCTCGCCTGCGGCGCACGCCGCGGCGTACGTTGCGCCGGCGAAGGCCGCGGCGAGCGCGATCCCGGTCAGGAAGCGAAACGGCGTGCGCAGCTGCATGACGCTGCGAATCCGTCGGGCCGAGCGGTTAGCCCTTCGTGGTGGGCGCGGCGCCCGCGTCGACCTCGAGCACCTGCAGACCGTCGCCCAGGGCCAGCGCACCCGGCTGTTCGACGCTGCAATAGATGCCCATCAGGTTGCCGCGCACGTGTACGAGGCCGCGCAGGATCTCGGTCGACGAGGCGCCGGTCTCCAAATCGTACGACGGCGTCACGCAGCGCGTGATCGGTTCGAGAACGCGCAAGAGCACGTTGCCCGCGCGCAGCCGCAGGCCGACGAGATCCGCCTCGGGCGGCACCTCGCCGCGCGCGCGAACCAGAATGTTGGGCCGGAAGCGCAGGGCCTCGATCGGGCGGCCGCAGATGTGTTGCAGCTCTTCGAGCCAGCGGTCGAAGATCAACGACACCGGGCGCGCGTCGAAATAGGGGCCTTCGTCACGCAGTTCGAGATCGAGCGGCGTGGCCAGGGTGCGCGCCAGGCCGACGTCGGCGATCGTGTGAAAGCGCGGCTGTTCCTTGCCGCGTAGCGTCTTGTCGCTGCGCGCCTTGCCCGGCGTGGTGACGAAGAGCGCGGCGCGCCTGTCGCCCGCGATGCCGTCTTCGTCGACGTACGTCGCCTGCAGCGCCTGCGCCGCCAACGCCTTGACGGGGTAGCGCCAGAGGCCCGTGACCGTTCCCATCGGTTGCGTGGCGGCACTCATCTTCGCTGCGATTCGGCTGCTGCAGCGAGGTTGCCCTGTGCCCGCGCCGAACGTGGCCGGGGTCTTTCCGGCAGCTATCGCGCGCGAGGGAGGTTCTGTGGACGTACGGCCTACTGCCCCGACAACGCTGCGGCCGCTGGGCGTGGGTGAATTGCTCGACCGCGCGGTGACGCTGACCGTGCGCAATTTTTGGGCGCTGGCGGCGCTCAACGTCGCCTTCGTGGCCTTGATCGAAGTCATTCAATATTTGGGCGGCGACGATCGCGCGCACTTGGTCACCGCGATGACGCAGGTACTGCAAAACCAGGCCGCGGGAAAGTCCTCGAGCGACGTGTTCAAGACGCTCTCCGACTATCAGTCGGCGGGCAGTTGGACGATCGTGGCATTCGCGGTCACGTTCTTCTTTTTGCCGCTGCCGACCGCGGCAATGGCCACCGCTGCCGGCGCGTTCTACTTCGGCCGCACGCTCGGCTTCGCCGGAGCGTATCGCGCGGCCGTACGCGTCTGGTTGCCGAGCCTGCTGCTCATCGTGACCTACGGCGTAGCGGGCGCCTGCGCGTATCTCGGCGTGATTCTCGTGGTGGTGGCGTTGGCGTTGGTCATCGGCCTGGTGTCGGTGGCCTCAAAGGCGCTTGGCATCGTGCTCGGCGTGTTGCTCGCGGTGGTGTTCGTGCCGCTGGCGCTGCTCGGGGCCGTGTTGGTCGGGCTGGCGTACCAAGTTTCGTTTTGCACGGTCGTGCTCGAAGGTGCGAACTTCTGGGACGGGTTCTTAGCCGGATTTCGTCGGGTCTTTCGCGGAGTCGGGCTGCGCCGTTCGCTGCTCGTCGGGCTGGCCTATTTTGCGGTCTTCTTCGGCATCTTCGTGGTCAGCGCGGTCGGTCAGGGCGTCTTGCTCGGTCTGGTCAAGAGCAACGTGCTCGGCTCGATCTTCGCGGTCGTCATCAACGTTGCGGCGGGCGCGTTCGCGACGGTCTTTCTCGTGCTGTTCTACTACGATCTGCGCGTGCGCGAAGAGGGTCTCGATCTCCAGGCTGCCGCGTTTGCGTTGCCTGCGGATCCGTCGCCGGCGAATTGAGCGTGCCGGCGCACTGGCCCCGCGGCGACCCGGATGCGCTCGCGCGCGCGATCACGGCCCAACCGGCCTACCGCGTGGCGCCCGCGGAATCCAACGCCGCCGGCGCGCAATCGCTGTGGGACGCCTTTTGGAGTTTCATCGGGCACGTGCTCGAGCCGCTGGCCCATTGGATCCACGGCGTTTCGTCGGGGGGCAAGCCGCTCGGTCTCGTGCTGTCGTACGCGCTCTTTGCGCTCGTGCTCGCGGGCTTGATCTATTTGGTCGTGCGGATCGTCGATGCGCTCTCGACGGCGCGCGCGAGCGAGAGGGGCGCTCGCTCCGCGCGCGAGGGCGCGCTGATTGCGGCGCGCAGTGCGGCCGAATGGCGCGCGTCGGCCGAAGCCGCGGCCGCGCGCGGCGACTACGCCGCGGCCGTCGTCGCGCTTTTTTCGGCCGCGCTCGCGAGCCTCGACGAACGCGCGCTCGTGCCCTTCGATAGGGCGCGCACGCCGGGCGAGTACCGCCGCGCGCTGCGGCGCGGCGCGGCGTGGGCCGCCGAACCGTTCGACGTTTTGGCCGACGCATTCGTGCGCGCGGCCTTCGCCGGCCGGCCGGTGAGTCGCGACGATTACGCGCGCGCCGCCGCCGCATACGACGGCATGCAGCCGCGGGCCGCGTGACGCTGCTGCGCCGGCTGCCGCCGCTCGAGACCGCGCTCGTCGTGTTGGCGATCGTGGTGCTCGGCATCGTCGGCGGCACGCAGCGCGACGCGCAGGACTCCGGCTTCGATTCGTTTTCCAGTTACGATGCGGGAAGCGGCGGCTATCGCGCGTGGTACGAACTCTTGCAGCGCGAGGGCGTGCGCGTCGAACGCTTCGAGCGGCTGCCTGCGTTTCTGGACGCGCACGTCGACACGCTGATCTGGGCCGACCCGTTGACCGGCGACCCGCGCGCGCTCGAAACGACGCAGGCCGACATCGTCGCGCTGCAGGATTGGGTCAAGGCCGGCGGCCGGCTCATCTATCTCGGCACCGATGACGCCGCTGCGGCCAAGGGCGTGTTGAAATTGCCGTTCACGACGGGCAAGCCGCGCGGCGTGCGTGCGCCCGTCTACGCGCCTTCCTTGCGCGCGGCCGGTGTGGCGCGCGTCGCGTGGTCGCAATCCGTCGACCGGTTCGCCCTCAAGCGCGGCGCGCCGGCGCTGGTGCGGGATCGCTACGGCGCGCTCGCGTTGCGCTACGCCTACGGACGCGGTGCGCTCACGGTCGTCGCCGACCGCAACGTCTTCTCCAACCGTGTTCTGAGCGATCTCGACAACGCGCGCTTCGCCTTTGCGCTGGCGGCGCCCGGGCGCGCCGGCGGCAGCGTTGCGTTCGACGAGGCCGTGCACGGCTATTTCGTGCCGGAACATTGGTGGCAGATCGTGCCCCGGCCGTTCTTGATCGGCGTGCTCTGCGCGGCGTTCGCGCTGCTGCTCGCGTTCGCGGGCGCCGCGGTGCGACTGGGGCCGCCGATCGTGCCGCCGGCGTTGCGCGAGCCGACCTCGCTCGAGTTTCTCGACTCGGTCGCGGGCTTGCTCGAGCGCGGGCACGGTGCGCGTCAGGCCGTGACCGACGCGGTGCGTTCGACCAAACGCGCCGTCGCGAACGCGCTCGGACTTCCCGAAGATGCGCCGAACGATGCGATCGCGGCGCGCATCGACTCGAGTTCGCTGCGCGCGGATTTCACCGCGCTCGTCGCCTTCGAGCGGCCGCTGGATCCCGACGATCCGACCCTGTTGCGCGCGGCCGTGCTCGCGCAACGTCTGCGAAAGGAATACGCTCCGTATGCCGGCTCGCGCCGCTGACCTCACCCGCCGCTTGGGCGACGGGCTCGACCGCGTGATGGCCGGGAACGATCGAACCCGCTTCGCATTTCTGATCGCGTTGCTCGGCAACGGCCACATTCTGCTGGAGGGCGTGCCCGGCACGGGCAAGACGCTCTTCGTGCGGTTGCTCGCGACGCTGCTCGGCGCGCCGTTCAAGCGCATCCAGTTCACGCCCGACCTGATGCCTGCCGACGTGGTCGGCACCACGGTCTTCAATCCGCAGACCGCCGAATTCTCGCTGCGCCGCGGGCCCATCTTTACGAGTCTGCTCCTGGCCGACGAGATCAACCGCACGCCGCCCAAGACGCAGTCGGCGCTCTTGGAAGCGATGGAAGAGCGCCAGGTGACGATCGACGGCACGAGCGAGCCGCTGCCGGAATTGTTCATGGTCTGCGCGACGCAGAATCCGATCGAGTTCGAAGGCACCTATCCGCTGCCCGAAGCGCAACTCGATCGCTTCCTGGTGCGCGCGCGCACCGAGTATCCGAGCGAAGCCGAGGAACGCGCGCTCTTCGCGCGCAGCGTCGGCGGATTCGACGCGCACGACTTGGCCGGCGCGGGCGTGGAGCAGGTGGCGAGCATCGCGGACGTGCTCGACGCGCGGCGCGAGGTGCGCGGCATCTACGTCGCCGAGTCGCTGCAAGGTTACGTGTACGACATCGTGAAGGCGACGCGCGGCTCGCGCGACTTGGCGCTCGGTGCGAGCCCGCGTTCGGCGCTCGGGCTGTTGCTCGCCGCGCAAGCCTCGGCCGCCGTCGACGGCCGCGACTTCGCCACGCCCGACGACGTGAAGGCGGTCGCGCCGCTGGTGTTGGCGCATCGCTTGATCGTGCGCCCCGAAGCCGAAGTCGAAGGGTTGCGCGCCGAGACGATCCTCGAGCGCATCTTGGCCTCGGTCGACGTGCCGCGCGATGCGGCGCGGCCCGTCGCGCCGGAGCCGTAAACGCCGCGTGCGGCCGGTATTTCCCGCGCTCTGGCTTTCGGCGCGCGGGGTGTGGGCGTTGCTCGCGGTGGCCGTTGCGCTCGCGCTCGCGGGCGCTTTCCCGGTGCTGCTCGGCGTGGCCTTCGCCTTGGCGGCGGCGTTTTTCGCGTTGCTCGGCCTCGACGCGGCGCGTGGCCCGCATGGACGCGATCTGCGCCTGACGCGGTTGGAGACCGGCAGTCAGGCCTTGCGCCGGCGCGGCGAGCTCGGCTATCGGCTGGAGAATCGCGCGGGCATCGCGATTCGCGCGGGCCTGTACGAAACGCCCGTACCCACCCTGCGTTTCGAGCGCGAGTCGCTCGACGTGCGCGTCGGGCCGCGCAGTTTTGCGGAAGCGACGTTGGGCTTTTTGCCGCTCGAGCGCGGCCGCGTGCGTCTCGATGCGGTGTATCTGTGGGTCGAGAACGCGATCGGCTTGTTGCGCCGTCGTTACGTTGCGCCCGAGGCGCTCGAATTGCGCGTCTTTCCGGACCTTTCGGCGATCGAGAGCCGCGGCGTGCTGGCCAAGCGCGCCACCGCACTCCAGGCGGGTCTGCGCAAACTACGCATGCGCGGCGTGGGCAGCGAGTTCGAGAGCCTGCGCGAGTACTTGCCCGGCGACAGTTTCCGCGCGATCGATTGGAAGGCCAGCGCGCGGCGCGGGCGCCTGATGGTCGAGCAAACCGAGGTCGAGCGCAATCAACACGTGCTCGTGCTGCTCGACGCGGGCCGCTTGATGCTGGCACGCTTGGGACCGCAGCGAAAGTTCGACTACGCGCTGACGGCCGCGCTCTCGGTCGCGCGCATCGCGCAGGCCGCGGGCGACAACGTGGGCTTCATCGCCTTCGGCGCAAAGCCGCTCTTGACGCTGGCGCCGCGCCGCGGCATCGCGCACATGACGGCGCTCGCCGAAGCCGCCTTCGATTTGCAGCCGCGCCGCGAAGAGCCCGATTACGAAACGATTCTGACCGGCGTCAAGCAGCGCTACACCAAGCGCAGCCTGATCGTGCTCTTCAGCGACATGTTCGATCCGGCCGGATCGGCGGCGCTGCTCGCGGGCCTCGCGACGCTCGTGCCGCGTCATTTGGTGATGTGCGTGTTGATGAACGACGAAGCGATCGCGAGCGCGCTGGATGCGCCGCCGCACGACGTGCGCGAGGCCTACCGCACGAGCGTCGCGATGCTGCTCGCCGACGAGCGCGCGGTCGCGATGGCGACCCTGCGCGCCAAGGGCATCATCGTGGTCGACGTGCCCGCACCGTCGCTCAGCGTCGCGGTGCTCGACGCCTACCTCGAGGTCAAATCGAAGGGGCGGTTGTGAGCGCTACTTCGGGTTCGCGGCGGTAGAGACGTCGGTGACCGTCACGATGTCGTGGCCGCCCTGTTTCTTCAGCGCATAACTGACGTAGCTCGTACGCGACGGACAGCAGAGCGGATCCGAATCGGCATAGCGCGTGAAGTCGGCGCTGAACGANNGCGAAGGTGCCGCCGACGAAAACGAAGGCCTGGTATCCGGCCCAGCGGCACTGCCCGTCGAAGCCGCTCGCGCCCTCGACGACCGTGGTCGAACCGAATTGCTGGTGCGCGCCGATCAATTGCCAGCCGGCCGCGGCCACGCGCTGATCTTCGGGCGACGAAGCCTTGCGGATGTTGGATTTACAACTGGCCTCATTGCCCGCATCGGCTTTGACCGGACGGGGGATCGCCGCACCCGCCTTATTCCAAGCGGCGACCGGCTTTTTGTCGATCCAGGCGCCCGGACTCGTGGCGGCAGAGGCCGCAGCAGCCCCAAGGCACAGCGCCGCCGCGGCGCACGAAACGAGCCAACGCTTGTTCATGCGGTGGGCTTCGAGCGCCGAGCGCGGGAACCTACGGGGATGAGCGATGCCCAAAAACTCGCCGCCGCCCTCAACGTGTCGGCAAAGTCCGCCCAATTCGATTACAAGAAAGCGCGGGCCGCCGCGCGCGCCGACGAGCGCGTCGATTGGAACGCGACCAAGGCGCTCAACGCCGACTTCAACCCCGACGTCGACGGCTGCGAGTCGTTCGTCATGCGCGACGGCAGCGTCTGCGCCTGGGTGCCGGGCCGCTTCGCCTACGCGCCGCGCCCCAAAGCCTGAGCCGGATCGGCCGCTCGGCGCCGTCCCGCGAACGCGAGGTATGCGCTCAGCGCGATCGCGGTGGCGCCACCGAAGGCGACGCGGAATGCGATCGAGGTGCGCTGCGGCGTGACGAAGCCCTCGATCGTGCCCGCGACCACGAGCATGCCCGCGACGCCGAGCATCAGCACGCCGGCCCTGCGGGCGTTGGCTTTGAGCGCATCGATGCGGCGCAAGCGGCCGGGCGCGATCAACGCCTGCGCGAGCAAGAAGCCCGAGGCACCCGCGATTTGAATAGCGCTCAGTTCGATCACGCCGTGCGGCGCGATCGTGGCCCAGAAGTCGGACCCAAAACCCTTGGCGTGATAGAGGGCGCCGAGCGCGCCGACCATCAAGCCGTTTTCGAGAATGGCCCAGAAGGTCAGGATGCCCAGCGTCATGCCGCCCGCAAAGGCGACCATCGCGACCTTGACGTTGTTGACGATGATCTCGGTGGCCATCGCGGCCGAGTAGTCGCGGTCGAAGCCGAAGTTGGCGTCGTGAATCGGTTTGTCGATCACGTAGATCAGCTCGCGCGGAACCAGCGCGTACGCGTTCTGCGAACGCTCCGCGACGAGCCAATAAGCGACCAGCGCCGCCACGACCGTGATCGCCGTGCACGCCGCCACGCTGCGCCACGACGCGCGCACCTCGCGCGGAAAGGTCCGCGCGAAAAAAGCGGTCACGTTGGCCCAGCCCGGGCGCGCCGACTCGACGTAGACGTAGGCATGCGCGCGTGCGATCAGCCGGTTGAGATAGTCGCGCATCTCGCTCGTGTACGCGCGGCTCTGCGCGGCCGCGAGGTCGCTCGTGGCGGCGCGATAGAGTAAGGCCAAGCTCTGGAGTTGCGCGGGCTTCAGGGCGCGCAGGCCGCCCCGGTCGGCGACGGCCAGCAGTTCTTCGAGGCGCTCCCAGCCGGCTTGCCGCCGCAGGACGAAGGTTCGCTCGCGCATGCGGGCGGGGTTTACGCAGGACTCGCTCCGCGCCTTCCCGGACTGCGCCCGCAATGGAGCGCACACTGGATGTCGCGACCGGCGAAAGCGTCGCCTTCCGGTATGAGTTGGCCGGCCTGGGCAGCCGGTTCTACGCGGTCTTCATCGACATGGCCGTCCAGTTTGCGATCTTGACGGCGTTCGTGCTGCTGTTGGCCTGGATCGGCAGCGCGCTCCCGGCGGTGAAGGCTCCGGCGCCCGGCGGTTCGCTCGAGAAGATCGCCTCCGGCATCGTGCTCGGCTTGGTCGTGTTCGCCGTCTTCATGCTCTTCTTCGGATACTTCATACTCTTCGAATGGCGTTGGGGCGGCCGCACCCCGGGAAAGCGTCTCCTGGGCATCCGGGTGGTGCGCGACGGCGGCTTCCCGCTCGATTTCACGAGCGCCGTGGTGCGCAACGTGGTGCGCATCCTCGAGGTCGGCCTCGGCTTCTACGTGGTGTCGGCGGCGGTCACGTTGCTCTCACCCGAGAACAAGCGGCTGGGCGACATGGCCGCCGGCACGCTCGTCGTGCGCGACGAACGCTACGAACGCGCGAAGCCGGTCGCGCTCGAAGAGGCGAGCGGCGACGATCCGCTCGTGCGCGACCTCAGCGAACCCGAACGCGAACTGATCCGGCGTTTCGCCGCGCGCAGCGCAAGCCTGCGGCCCGAAGCGCGCACGGCGCTGGCGCGCACGATTGCGGAAAGCATCCGGCCGAAACTGGCCGCGTCGTTCGCGCACCTCGACGACGACGAACTGCTGGTCTTCCTGGCGCAGAAACCGCTGGCCT
Source organism: Vulcanimicrobiota bacterium (assembly GCA_003136655.1). Taxonomy (GTDB): domain Bacteria; phylum Vulcanimicrobiota; class Vulcanimicrobiia; order Vulcanimicrobiales; family Vulcanimicrobiaceae; genus Hesperobacter; species Hesperobacter lustricola. The sequence goes on along the minus strand of PLFC01000042.1, from coordinate 9,225 downwards.
GAACCGCGGCTCGCGGGTACGAGCGTTATTTGCCGCCGCGTTTGAGGCGAGCGATCACGTCTTTGGCGAAGGTCATGGCGCCGCGCTTGCGCTCTTCGTAGAGTATCGCGGCTTGGGCGGCGGTCATGTGACGGCCGTGTTCGTAGTAGAACCCGACGCCTTCGCCCACGACGATCGTGCCCGCGTACGCAATTGCGCCCTTGATCGCGATGCCGGCTACCGGAACGAAGCCGGAGAGTTCGCGCGAGAGGGCGCGCCAGCCGAGTCCGCCGCCAACGACCGGCAGCAGCTCCCAGATGCGGGCCACGTCGGGGTCCTTGCCGTACGCCGCGCCGATCTGCATCATCAGCACGATCTGCAATCCGGTTATGGCCACGGTGTCGCCCGCGGAGACGACGATGCCGAGCACCACGCCGAACAGCGGCACGTAATCGACGATGGCGCTGGCCGCGGCGATCTTGAGCGCGGAGGTTGCCGCGTCGCGGGTCAACTTTGCGGCGACGGTTTCACGCAACACCGGGAGACGCCGGCCCACGGCGATCTCGATGCCCTTGCACCGGTCGATCAGGTGCGGGAAGAATTTGACGCGCAGCGACTCGCGATCGATCTTGGCGACCGTGTATGCGCCGGTTTCGCCGACGTCGGGCGCAGCGAGCGGATAGGCTGCAGCGGCGACCGGATCAACCGTCAGCGCGAAGATCGGCAGGTTGAGCCGGCGCAACAGGTCCATGTGCGCGCCTTCCTGATCGCCGGGACGGCCCAGAAAGATGACCGCGCGGGCATCGGGACCGATGACCGTCGGCCGTCCGAGCGGGTCGATCGTCTCGAGCGTCGCGGGCGCGTCGAAGGCGATCGTCGCGTCGTAATCCTGTAAGAGTAGCGCGCGCAACTCCGCGACGAGGCCGGGATCGCCGCAGAGAAAGAACCGGAACGGCCGTCGCGCGTCGGCCCCGACGCTGGTCGCGCCGACGCTCTTGCGGACGAGGGTGAGGAGGTCGGCCGCACCGATGCTGGCCGCCTTGAAATCAGTGCCCGTGAGCTTCTTTCTCCGGATCGTCGGTGTAATCGAGATAGACCAAACCGAGGAAGATTTCCAGTGCCTTGGCGTGCATGCCGCGCGAGTTGGCCAAGTCGACGACCGTGCGTTTCGTGGCCTTCGCTTCGTCGACGATCGCTTGCGGCGTGGTGTTGGTGTCGGCGGCGACGATCGCGGCGGTGGCGACTTCGCCCGGCGTGAGGTCGTCGCGGGTCATCGTCGCCATGTCCAAGCCGTCGTTCTTGACGCGCTGGTGCAACGCTTTCTGGAACGAGGCGTAGCGATCTTCGGGATAGCCCACGCCGAGCATCGTGATGCGCGTCTGGATCTGCCGCGAGTGCGCCATGTCGAAGAGCTGTTCGGATTGCGAGCCCGCGACCGCGGCTTTGGAGAAGCCTGCGCCGGCTTTCTGCATCAGGGGCACGAGTGCGTCGTAGTCGGCCTGCGAGATGTCGCCCGCGAAGCCGAGTTCGGTGCGCGAGATGCGCTTGATGAACGCGTCGAGATCGCCGAGCGTCACGTCGAGCAGCGCGAGCGAAGAACGCGCCGCATCGATCGCGCGGATCGCGTCGCTATCGGTGGAGGCCAGATCGTCGAACATGCGCGGGTAGCTGGGCAGCACGGCCAGCGATTGCGCGGGCACGGGATCCAGTTCGAGCGGCGCGGAGAGCTCTTTGAAGATGTCGGCGTTTTCCTTGAGCAGGCCGCTCTCTTTGTTTTTCTCCATCGAGCCCACGCCCGCGATCGTGGCCGACGACTTCGTAAACGAGGCGTCGATCGAGCGGCCCATCGCATTGAGGTTGCGCATCACTGCGTCGAGCCGGCTGCCGCGCCGCACCTGAATGCGGCTGAAATCGGGCAGCCCGTAGGTGATGTCTTGGATGCGCGCCTGAATCGACTTGATCGAGTCGCGGCCCGCATCGTGACGGACGGCAATCGCGGCGACCGTCTGCGCTTCGCGCGCCTTGGCGGCGTCGAGCGAGGCGCGCAGCGGCGCGAGGTTCGGCCGGGTCAGCGTGAAGCGCGACTGGCTCTCGTTGAGCGCCTTGATGTTGGAGAGCGCGGCCGTGCGCGTCTCGGGCGTGCCCTTTTCGGCGGCTTCGGCCAAGGTCTGCTGGCTCTTCTCGGTTTGTCCGAGCGCAATCTGCGCTTGGCCGAGGTGCAAGAGCGCGATCGGGTTGCCCGGATCTTCCTTGAGGACTTCGGCGAACTTGCGCGCGGCGATCGAATAGCGCGCCGTGTCTTGATCGTGGATCGCCTGCACCAGCTTCTGCTCGGTCGTGCGCTTCGTGGGGTCGAGCTGCGGATAACCGACGAGGTGCTTCACGCGATCCGGGAAGCCGGGGTGATCTTCGAAATACTTGTCGACCACGCTCGGGCGCTCGTCGTGCACCGCGCCCAGATGTTGCATGAATGAGACCATCGCATCGGGATCGTACCCCGCGCGGGTCATCAGCATGAGGCCGTACTGGTCGGCCTGCAACTCGTCGGCGCGCGACTGCTTGGCGATGATGCCGGCTTCGATCAACTGCCCGAACTGATAGATGAAGGGCGAGAAGAGCGAGGCGATCCCGAAGATGAGGTCGAGCGCCTGGGCCTTGGCCGGCAGCGTGACCGTATGCCGGCGTTCGTTGTGGCCCGTCTCGTGACCGACCACGCCGGCCAACTCGTCGTCGGACTGCACGAAGTCGATCGTGCCCTCGTTGACGTAGATGTAGCCGCCGCCGATCGTGAACGCGTTGATGTCCTGTGCGTCGAGGATCTTGACGTTGTAGGGCACGTCCTTGCGGGCGGCTTCGGTCCAGAGCGTCTGTCCGACTTCGTTGACCCACTGGTTGAGCAGCGGATCCGACACGACGTTGTACTGCTCCAGCACCTGCTTGTCGATCTCTTTCGCCTGCGCGATTTCGGAAGGCGTGGAGGTCGCCGATGCGGGCGCGGGAATGCCCGCGGCCAACATCGAGAGAATGAGCCCGGCAGGGACCATACGACGAAACAGCATGCGCTCAACCTCGGCGTGCGGGGAAGTCGTCGTCCATTCGCCGGGGCCGGGGCCGATACCCGGCAGAGCGGCCGGGCCGGTGAGCCGCGTGTGCATAGCCGTGTGAGTAAGCGGAGATACCTGTGAATCGAGTGTGGAGGCCGGAGGGCGCGCCGTCGCCCGTGCCGGATGCTGAGCGTCCATGATCCAAGCGGCCACCCGTCCGCAGCATGCTGCGCGGCACTAAGTCAGGTCTCGAGTTCGTCTTTGCGGCGGACGCCGGCGACGCCGTGCTCTCCGACCTGACCGCGCGCCTCTCCGAGCGACCGGATTTCTACCGCGGCAGCCGCGCCACGGCGATCTTCCAGGGCGCGCCCCTCGAGAGCGACGCGTTCGCGGGCTTTCTCGACACGGTCCGCGCGCACGGCATCGACCTGCACGGCGTGTACGGCGCGGCCGAACTCGGCCCGTTCGCCGAACGCCACGCCTTGGCGTATTTGGGCGAGCCGCCGCGGCCGGTGGTCACCTCGCTCGGCCAGCGCCGCCCGCGAAAGGTCGTCGCCGCGCTGACCGAACGGGCGCGTTCGCTGGAAGCCGACTTCGCCGGAGCGCGCGAGGACATCGCGCGGCGCCGGGCGCGCGGCGAGACGTCGGTGGCCAAGCCCGATTTCGCCAAGGCGGCCGCAATTCGTGCGGGCGCCGCGTCCGCAGGGCCAACCATCGCGCCGCCCGTTCTCACGGTCACGCCGGGCACGCCCGCCACGCTCTATCATCGCGGTACCTTGCGCGGGGGACAGATATTGCAGCAGATCGGTAACATCGTCGTGGTGGGCGACGTCAACCCCGGCGCGGAACTCGTCGCCAGCGGCGACATCCTGGTCTTCGGCGCGTTGCGCGGCACGGCGCACGCCGGCGCGCAGGGCGATACTGCGGCGCGCGTCGCCGCCCTCGAACTCGCGCCGACGCAACTCCGCATCGCGACCTGCATCGCGGCCGACGACGTGAAGCACAAGGCGCGCGAGCCCGAGGTCGCCTTCATCCGCGACGAACGCATCGCGATCGCGCCCTACGCCAAGGCGGGCCTGCGCTGATGGCCGGGCGGCGCATCGTGATCACTTCGGGTAAGGGCGGCGTGGGCAAAACGACGACCACGGCCAACCTCGGCGCCGCTTTGGCCAAGCGCGGCTATAAGGTAGTGCTGGTCGATACCGACATCGGCTTGCGCAATCTCGACCTCGTGCTGGGCGTGGAGAAGCGTATCGTCTTCGATTTGGTCGAAGTCGTCGAAGGCCGCTGCCAAGTGCGCCAAGCGCTGATCCGCGACAAGCGGTTCACCTCGCTGCACCTCTTGCCCGCAGCGCAAACGCGCGACAAGACGGCGGTAACCGAAGCGCAGATGGATGCGCTGATCGGCGAACTCGCCGAGGAAGCCGACTTCGTGCTGATCGATTGTCCGGCCGGCATCGAACACGGCTTTCGCAACGCGGTCGCCGGCGCGCGCGAGGGCATCGTGGTTACCACGCCCGAGGTCAGCGCGATTCGCGACGCGGATCGCGTCGTGGGCAAATTGAAGGAGCGCGGCCTGCCGCATACACTGATCGTCAATCGCATCCGGCCGGAGATGGTGGCCAGCGGCGAGATGATGACCGTCGACGACGTGCGCGACGTGCTGCGCACCGAGATACTGGGCATCATCCCCGACGACGAAGAAGTGATCGACACGACCAATCGCGGGGAGCCGCTCGTGCTCGATCCCAACCAGCGCCTCGCGCCGATCTATCTCAAGATCGCGCGTCGTTTGGAAGGCGAGAAGATTCCGCTGACGCGTCTGGAGTCGCAAACGTTCTTGACCAAGCTCTTCTCAATCTGGAAAGCCGGGTAGCCGCCATGGAAGCCATCGAGACCGAGATCACAGCGCCGGTGCCCGAAGCGCCGGTGGGCGAGCAGCCCGTCGCGCCGCTCGGCCGCGCGATCGTCATCACCTCGGGCAAGGGCGGCGTGGGCAAGACCACCACCACCGCCAACGTGGGCGCCGCACTCGCGGCGTTGGGCAAGCGCGTGGTGCTCGTCGATGCCGACGTCGGATTGCGGAATTTGGACATCGTGCTCGGCCTCGAGGCGCGGGTCAAGTATCACGTGCTCGACGTGATCGAGAACAAGGCCGAACTCGACGACGCGCTCGTGCGCGACAAGAACGTCGACTCGCTCTACCTGCTCGCCGCCGCGCAGACGCGCGAGAAAGAAGACGTTTCGACCGAGGCCATGATCGGGCTGATCGAGCAGTTGCGCGCGCGCTTCGAGTTCGTGCTGATCGATTGCCCGGCCGGCATCGAGACGGGTTTTCGCAACGCGATCGCGGGCGCGGGTCACGCGATCGTCGTCTGCACGCCCGAAGTCTCGGCCGTGCGCGACGCCGACCGCGTCGTCGGACTCTTGCCGCACGATTGGAAGCCGGAACTGGTGGTCAACCGCTTGCGGCCCGCGCTCGTGCGCAAGGGCAAGATGCTCTCGGTCGAGGACGTCGACGCAATCCTGCGCTTGCCGCTGCTCGGCGTGATCCCCGACGAGCCCGGCATCATCATCGCCACCAACAAGGGCCGGCCGATCGCGCTCGACGAGCACTCGCCGGTCGGCGCGGCGTACCGGCAAATCGCCTCGCGCCTGGCCGGCAACGACGTGCCGCCGCCGACGGTGAAGGTGGCCGAGCCGGGTTTCTTTTCCAAGTTCGGTTCGCTGTTCGGAGGGCGATAGGTGCTCGATTTCTTCAAGTCGCTCTTCAAGCCGCAAGGCTCGGGCGCCACGGCCAAAGAGCGCCTGCGCTTGGTGCTGCTCTCGGATCATCTTTCGCTCGCACCCGAAACGATCGACGCGCTCAAGGCCGATCTCTTCGACGTCTTCTCGCGCTACTTCGAATACGATGCAAGCCAAGCCGAGGTGACCTTCGACCATCGCGAGCGCGAGGTGGCGATGCTGGCCAGCGTGCCCATCCTGCGCGTTCGCGAACGCACGCTCCCGCCGGTCGCGCTCGCGCCGGTCGCCGTTGCGGTCGCGCCGGATCCGCCTGCGATTGCCGAGCCGGAACCGGAACTCGAACCGGTTGAGGCGGAGGCCGTCGAGGCCGGCCCTGCGCCGGTTGCGGCGCTGGAACCCGAGAAGCTGCCGATCGCTCCCGCCGCACCGCGGCCGCGCAAACGCCGCCGCAAGCGAAACGCGGCAGCGTCGAACGGCAAGGCCGGCGTGCAACCGGGTCTGTCGGCGGGGCACTCGGCCCAGGCTTGATCGCGGCCTGAGGCCAAGGTCGAGGCAATGGAGCGACCGTGGTTCCGCCGCTTCAACTGGCTCTTGGCGCTCTCGACGGTGGCCTTGGCCCTGTTCGGCGTCCTGATCATTCACTCGGCAGACTTGAGCAACCCCGGCGCGTCCGGGGAGTGGCGCAAGCAATTGTTCTTCATCGGCCTGGGCGTGGTGCTGATGGGCGCGTGCGCGGTGTACGACTATCGGCGTTGGCAACGCCCGGCGCTGTGGCTCTACGGCATCACCGTGATCGTGCTCGCGCTGGTCATGCGCGGCGGCCACAGCGCGCTCGGCGCGCAACGCTGGTTCTCGCTCGGGCCGCTCGGCACGTTTCAACCCTCGGAACCGGCCAAGCTCGTGTTGGCCATGGCGATTGCGGCGCTCTTGGCGCGACGGCCGACGGTGACGCCGCGCGACATCTTCGTGGTGCTCGGCGTGGTTGCGATTCCGGCGTTCCTGATCCTCAAGCAGCCCGATCTCGGCACCACGCTCGTCATCGGCGCGATCCTCAGCGCGGAATTGTTTTTCGGCGTCAGCAATGTCGTGCACTTCGGCGTGTTTGCGGCGGCTGCGACTGCGGCCGCGGCGTTCGTCGTCGGCACGAACGCCGTGCTCAAACCGTTCCAGCGCAATCGCTTGCTGATCTTCTTGCATCCCAACTCCGACCCGCAGGGCGCGGGCTGGAATCTCAACCAATCGAAGATCGCGGTGGGCAGCGGCGGACTCTTCGGCAAGGGCCTCTATCGCGGCACGCAAACGCAATTGGATTTCGTGCCCGAACATTCGCGCGACTTCATCTTCACGGTGGTCGGCGAGGAACTGGGCTACGTGGGAGCGCTCGGGCTGCTGCTGCTCTACGGCATCATCCTTTTCGGCGGTTTGCGCGCCGCCTTCGCCGCGCACGACCGCTTCGGCTTGTTGCTCGCGGTGGGCATCGTCGCAATGCTCGCCTTTCACGTGGTGGTCAACGTGGGCATGACCATCGGCATCATGCCGATCACGGGCATCCCGCTGCCCTTCATGTCTTACGGCGGCAGCGCTATTTTAACGGACTTCGCGGCGATCGGCATCCTGCTCAACATCCAACTCCAACGCGACGCGCTGATCTTCGACGAAACGCGTCCGTGAACGTCGAGATGTGCATGCCGTTCGGTAATTCGGTAATTCCGGGGAGGATGGATCCGCCCGTCTCGGGGTCCCCCACAGAGTTACCCAGAGCATGTTTCGACTACCGAGATACTCCCTGTTGAGCCAGTAGCGAACGTATAGCTAAAACTACCTTCCGGCGGCAAGGTGAAGGAAGAGACAAACGCAGGATACGGAGTTGGAGCCCCAGTTGGGACTGGATTTGGACCAATTGAAGTCGATATGATCGTTGCGCCATTATTCGATGCGTTGACTACGCAGTTGTAGGGGCTAAGATTGTAATATGTTTGAGGGGTAGAGGTCGAAGAGATCGTAGTCAGAACCACCGGGAAATTGTTGTAAATGGTTGGATAGATGAAAAAGATGCCCCGGTTGCCGGAAATCTGGCCAGTCAATTTATTCAGTCCCGTGCCGCCACCGGGCCGCGCCGTCGAGAGCACAGCGGGTGGTTCATTGAGAAAGGGCTGAGGAGGCGAAAAAATTCCAGACCCTGCGTTGGACATGTCGTTCGCTGATATATTGTAGTCGGTTGGCGGCGATGACGCAGGCGATGGGAAGACTAGCGGGAACGCGCACCCCGAACCCATGTAGTTGTTCCCAAGATCCAACTGTCGGCCAGTTCCGGGGTCTAGCCATACGCAGGCCCCATTACTGCTGGTCATCGAGTTCCCACGAACTCTTATCCCACGATGGTCGTTCGTCAACTTTACTGAGGCCCCGTAAGTTAGGTAGCCGATCTGGCAGTAAACCGGCACACTCACCCCACTAGGAAGAACCGCCGCCAACCCGCTCGGAACGGGCCCGCAAGGCGAACCGGGGCCTGCCGTCATCCAAGGTAGTGGGATTGGCCCGGGCTCGATATTTTGGGAAGTGAACACCGTGTACGAATCGAGGTTCTCCGCAACAGTCGGATTCCCCTGATTTAGTGGACCAGGTGCGATATTTGCGACTGCTGGTGGCGTTGGAAACGGATTGGGCCACTCTAAGAACTGGAGAAATCCGTAAGAAGAGTTAGCTGCGTAAGTCGTCGTGACTTGATACGGTGGCGCCGGAAACTGCTGTACCGTCTCGCCGGAACCGTGATTGTTCGAAAAATTTGCGGTGAACTGAGAGCTGGAGAGGACCGTTATGATCGATACAGTTTCCTGATTCGGGGTTCCGGCTCCGACTGAGGCACTGACCCCTGGCTCCATGCCGGTCGTGCTGGCCACGGTTGCGGTTATACCCATACCGTGACTAAGCGAAGTTGAGAGCGATGTTGAAAACAGGTTTGCGTTTCCCGCTTCGCTCGAATTGCATGATGCCGGTATTTTTGCGACCACGTTTCGAACATTATCGTTCGGTCCTATCGTGACGACTGCGCACGGAAACGACGGTATTGAGGCGCTCGCCGGATTTAGAACGACCTGGACGGCGGAAGCGTCTGTGGACCCGGCAGTCCCATAGAAGCCGTTAGGATTGAACGTCGGCATGGGTGTGGGATAAGGGCCAGAATCATCTCCTGCATACTGCATCGACAGATCTCTATTTGCTAGATAAGTGACAGCCGATCCGAGATCACGTATATTTGAGCCGGCAAGGAGATTGTTCCCGCCGATTGAGAGCGTTGCGCCTCCACTTGCGCCGGTGTAGAAGCCGCCATCGAGGTATACCGCGTCGTACCATGAAGTGATCCACCGCGTATTGTCGATAGATAAATGCTGCGATGAGCCGACATTTTTTGTGTAACCTGGCACCGATATGAAAGCATAACAAGAGAAGGTGAAAC
>PLFC01000110.1:34556-58864 GCA_003136655.1 Vulcanimicrobiota bacterium | reverse complement strand
CTGAACGGGCTGTACGACGCGAAAAACGATCACGTCCCGGTGCTCGCGATCGTGGGGCAGGCGGCGAAGACGGCTATCGGCAGCGAATACCAGCAAGAAGTCGACCTGCAAAGCTTGTTCAAGGACGTAGCGAGCGAGTATCTCCTCACGCTGATGGACCCGGCCGGCGTGCGGCATGGCGTCGACCGCGCGGTACGCGGCGCGCTCGGCGCGCGCACGGTGACGGCCCTGATCCTGCCCAAGGATCTTCAGGAGGAGAAGGCTGTCGAGCAGCCGCCGCACCACATGAATTTCGCGAATTCCGGCGTCGGCTTTGCGCCCGGTCGGATCGTGCCGCACCCGCACGACCTGCAGCGCGCGGCCGACGTGCTCAACGCGGGCAGCCGGGTGGCGATCCTCGTGGGTGCGGGCGCGATTGGCGCGGTCGACGTTATCGAAGCGGTCGCCGACCGGTTGCAGGCGGGCTGCGCGAAGGCCCTGCTGGGCAAGGCCGTACTGCCGGACGATCTGCCCTGGGTAACCGGCACGATCGGCTTGCTCGGCACGCTCGCATCGAACGAGATGATGCAGCAGTGCGACACGCTCTTGATGATCGGCACCAACTTTCCCTACGCGCAATTCTTGCCGGCCGACGACAAGGTTCGGGGCGTGCAGATCGACGCGAACCCGCTGCGGCTCGGCCTGCGCTTTCCCAACGAAGTCAACTTGCACGGCACCGCGCTCGACACGCTGGAATTGCTCCTGCCGCTGCTCGAGCAAAAGACCGATGCCTCGTGGCGCGAGACGATCGCGCGCCATCGCGAGAAGGGCACGCAGATCGACGCCGCGCGGGGACGGATTTCCGGTAGCGACGGGATCAACCCTCAGGACCTCTTCGTCGAACTCAACCGGCGTTTGCCGGACGACTGCGTCATCACCGCCGACGCGGGAACCTCGACCAATTGGTCGTCCCGGCACCTGCAGATGCGACGCGGGATGAAGTGGTCGCTTTCGGGCGGGCTGGCCACGATGGGGCCTGCGGTGCCGTATGCCATCGCGGCGAAACTCGCCTTTCCCGAACGCGTGGCGATCGCCGTCACCGGCGACGGCGCAATGCAGATGAACGGCATCAACGAGCTGATCACGCTGCGCCACTACGCGCACCGCTGGAGCGACCCGCGGATCATCTTCATCGTGGCGAACAACCGCGACCTCAACCAGGTTACGTGGGAGATGCGCGAAGAGAGCGGCGCGCCGGATTTTCCGGCGTCGCAGCATCTGCCCGACGTCTCGACCGCGGCCTTCGCCCGTCTGCTCGGCTTTGAGGGCATGCGCGTGGAGCACATTGAGGAACTGGTTCCGGCGCTCGATGCGGCCTTCGCGGCGCGCGGCCCGGTGGTCGTCGAGGTACTGACCGATCCGAACATCTCGATGTTTCCACCGAACATCACAAGCGAACAGATCATCTCGTTCGGCAAGGCGATGCTCAAGGGCGATCCCGAAGGCGCGACCGTCTTCGCGCAGTCGGTCAAGGAAGTGCTGGCGGGGATGTTCGCTCAGGCCGAGTGAGCCGTGACGCCCGTCCGTGCGCTGAGGGTCGCGGCCGTGGAGAAGAGTACCGCGCGCGCGTGGCTGCCCTTCGAGCGACGGCGCGACACGTGAAAATCCTCGGCCAGCGCTGAGATCAAGAACAAGCCGCGTCCACCTTCGGAATAGATATCGGCGGGCAAGCGCGAGACGAATTGGAAGCCGGGCCCCTCGTCGATGACGTGCAAGACGGGAGTGCCGCGATTCCACTCGATGCGCGTCTCCACGGGCCCGGGGGTGTAGCGCAGCGCGTTGCCCAGGAGTTCGGTGAAGATCAGTTCCGCGTTGAAGGCTTGCTCCTTGCTCGCGCCGCGCGCGGCCAAGAACTCCGCGAACTCCGCGCGAGCACTCTCGGTCGCTTCGTGATCGCGGGCATCGAAGTGCCGGCAACGCGAATCGTCTTCCAATTCGAGATTGGTGACGCGAATGGTCAGCACCGCCACGTCGTCGCGGGCGGTGTCGCCGACCACCCGCTCGTGGATCAGCTGGGCCGGATTGCGCGCCTCGAACGTGTCGCGCCCGCCAACCGCCTCGCAGAGCCGCATTTCGCCCGCGGCGACGTCGCGAGTGGCTTCGGTGAGGCCGTCGGTGTAGAGGACGAAAAGCGAACCGACCTCGAGTTCGCGGCACTGCACGATTCCGGCCTCTTCGCGCAGACGTAAACCGAGCGGCAAGGACGAGTCCTCGAGAAATTCCACGCGACCGCCGGGCGAACGCAGCAGCGGACCGGGGTGTCCGGCGCTGGCGAAGACGAATTGCCGCTCGATGCGATCGAAGATGCCGACAAATGCGGTCACGATAGTGTCCGGATATTCGGTCCGGAGCGCACGATCGGCGGCGTTGAGGATGGCGGCAGGATCGATCTGCACCTGGCCCGCCACGCGAATCGCTTGGCGGACTTTGGACATCACGACCGCCGCTTCCAGTCCCTTGCCGGCCACGTCGCCGATCGACACGAGCATTCTTCCGTCGAGCAGGGAGAACGCGTCGTACCAGTCGCCGCCGATTTCGAGATCGCTCACGGCCGGCCGGTATATTGCGTCGATTTCGAGGCCGGGCGTGTCGTCGGGCAGTCGCGAAAGCGACGCGTTCTGAAACGACGTGGCGATCGAATGCTCGCGGCTGAGCCGGTCCAAGAGCGATTGCGCCTGTTCGGGGCTACGGATGCTCAGGATGCGCGGCGTCAACGGAATAAGCATCAGGGCCGTGCCGACCGAGGCAACCGCCGTAACCCACTTGACCGCACCCTCGGCCCAATAGTCGGGATGCCAGATGACCCAGATCGACATGATATGCGTCATCCCGCAACTGACGATGAAGAGCGCAAACATGCCGAGTAGCCACGAGAAGGGCAGGTCGCCGCGCTTGCGCAGCACCCAAATCAAGAACACCGGAATGGAGAAATAGGCCACGGCGATCAGAGCGTCGGCGACGACGTGGACCCCGAGAAGACGCGGATCCCAAAGAAAACACATGCCGTGCGGCATGAAGCTCGACAAACCCATCTCAGGTCTTGCTATCCCCGCTCGCGGAAAATCCTTCCGGCGCGTTCCGCTCCAAGGGGGTAGACCGCTCGCATGGCCGCCGTTCGAGCGACGTTTCCGAGAGGCCGCTTTCCGGTATAAGTTTGGCGATCATGTTTTCGAAGTGTCGGCCCCAATGAGTGAAACGCACTCTTTTCTCGAGCGCGCTTGGCATCGCAATCCCTTCGACTCCGACTTGGCGCGAGCGCACAGCGCGTACGCCGGCTACGACGGCGCCGACTTGACGCGCCTGCTCGAGACCGCGGCTCCCAGGCCGTTCGAACTGGTCGCGCACGCCGCGTTCCGCGCGTTCGTGCAGGCGCCCGAATTTTCGTGTCTGGGGGCACGCGCAGCGCTCGCGCGCGGCACCTACCGTTTCGGCGCGTACGGAACGCTCGCCTCAGATGCGGCCACGGCCGGTTTAGCGAGGGACCTGTACGCCTTCGCTACGGAGCGACACGGGTTCGAATCGACGTTCACCACGTTCGTAGCCGTTTTCCGCGACGTTGCCGGCGACGACGACCCCGAGGTGAGCTTCGAGAGCGCCCTGTGGAAGCAACTCCAGGCATTGCACGCACTCGATCGCCCGCTACATCGGCCGGACCCGCGCGTCTCGAGCGATCCGGACGACCCGCACTTCTCCTACAGTTTCGCGGGCAGCGCATTTTTCGTCGTGGGTCTGCACCCGGGCGCGTCGCGGAGCGCGCGCCGGTTCGCATGGCCGACGCTCGTCTTCAACGCGCACGAACAGTTCGAGCAATTACGCGACGACGGCCGCTTCGACGGGCTCCAGGAGAAGATCCGCGTGCGGGAGATCGAGCTGGATGGGTCGCTCAACAGCAACGTGGCCGACTTCGGCACGCACTCCGAGGCGCGCCAGTACGCGGGCCGGCCGGTCGATGGTACATGGCGTTGCCCGTTTCGCCCGTGATGCAGCGGCTCGCGCCCCAATCGGGTACGGCGTTCGTGCTGGCGCGCGGCGACGTGCTGCACATCGTCGACCCGTTCGGATGTCAGGTAGCCGACGTGATGGCCTTCGACGCGCACGACCGGCGCGCGCGGCTCTCATCGGGGCGGAGTATCGACTACGCGAGCACGACGCGGCTCACGGTGGGCCACATCTTGTATTCGAATCGCAGCGTTCCGATGTTCACGATCGTCGAAGACACAGTCGGCGTACACGACTTTCTGCTGACGCCGTGCAGCCCCGACACCTTTCGCATCATCTACGGCTCAAACGAGCCGCACCCCAGTTGTCTCGAGAACCTCGCGACGGCGCTCGCGCCGCACGGCATCGACGACGACGACATCGGCACGACGTTTAACGCGTTCATGAATGTCGAGATGGCCGCGGACGGCAGCCTGCGCGTGCTGCCGCCGCTTTCGCGCGCGGGCGATCGGATCGCCCTGCGCGCGGAATGCGACCTACTCGTGGGCTTGACGGCGTGCTCCGCCGAGCAATCCAACGGATACGCCTTCAAGCCCATCGACTGGTCGATTACGCCGGGATGAGTTGGGCGGCGGCTTCGCGCGCCCAGATGCGGTGACCGCCGAGCGCCTCGACGAATTGCGTTACCAACTCCGGCGCATCCTCGATCAAGACGCCCGGGCCTTCGACGACGCCGGCTTGCTGGAGCAGGTCGGCACCTTCGCCCGAGGCCGCGATCGGCTTTGCGTGCTTGTAGGCCTCGGCGACGAAATGCAGCGCGTCGCCGGATTGCGCGAGGGTCTCGATGCTCCGTGCGCCGCCCGGGACGTAAACCGCGTCGAAAACGACCGAGGGCGTGGTGACGATCGTCTTGTCGGCCGCAATCGCGGTGCCATTGCGGCCGAGGGCGCCGAGCCGTGGTGCCAGCACCTTCACCTGGGCGCCCGCGGCGAGCAGCGCCTTCTTCACGGTAGCCAGCGCTTTGGCGTCCACGCCGGGTGCCGCCAGGATCGCGACCGAACGGCCCTTGGGGCTTCCGGGCTGATCCGCGAGGCTGAGCGCAGGAGAGGCTTGCGGCGACGCGGTCTTGCCGTTCTTCTTGCCGTTTCGCGTGGATGACGTTGCGCCTTTCGGTGCGTCGAGGCCGAGGTTTTCGGCGACGCGAGCGGTCAGCGTCGCGTCGACATTGGCCAACAGGCCCAGCACGCGCTCGCGGATCTCCGGCCGCTCGACCTTGGTGAGTTCGAACGAGAACGCGCTGACGATGTGGTCCTTCTCCACGTCGGACTGGCTATTCCAGAAGAGCGTGGCTTGGGAGTAATAGTCCTTGAACGAATCGGCGCGCACGCGGCGCTTGTCGCCTTCGAGCCGCTCGAGGTAGCTCGCGAAACCGCCGTTTTCGACGCGTACTTCCTTCGGGGCACCCCCGCCGACCGAGTTGGGATCGTACGACGTGCGTCCGACCGGAATGCCCATCTGGTGCATGCCGTCGCGCTGGTTGTTGTGAAACGGGCACACCGGACGGTTGATCGGAATCTGGTGGAAGTTCGGACCGCCGAGTCGCGAGAGTTGCGTGTCGAGATACGAGAAGATGCGGCCTTGCAGCAGCGGGTCGTTACTGAAATCGATGCCCGGCACGACGTGCGACACGCAGAACGCGACCTGTTCGGTCTCGGAAAAGTAGCTGTCGGGATTGCGCTCGAGCACCATCTTACCGACGCGACGAACGGGCACGAGTTCTTCGGGAATCAGTTTGGTCGGGTCCAGGATGTCGAAGTCGAAGCGGTCTGCGTCATCTTCGGAGAACAGTTGCAGACCGAGTTCCCATTCGAAAGTGTCGCCGCGGTCGAGCGCTTCCCACATGTTGCGGCGGTTGAAGTCGGCATCTTTGCCGGCCAGCTTTTGGGCTTCGTCCCAGACGAGCGAGTGCGCGCCCGCCAGCGGCTTCCAGTGAAACTTCACGAACGTGGCATCGCCCTGGTCGTTGACCAGGCGATAGGTGTGCACGCCGAAGCCTTCCATCGTGCTGTACGAGCGCGGCAGCGCGCGGTCGGACATCAGCCACAGGAGCATGTGCGTCGACTCGGGCGTCAGCGAGACGAAGTCCCAAAACGTGTCGTGGGCCGAGGAGGCCTGCGGGATCTCGTTGTGCGGCTCGGGTTTGACGGCGTGGATCAAATCGGGGAATTTGATCGCGTCTTGGATGAAAAAGACCGGCATGTTGTTGCCGACCAAATCGTAATTGCCCTCGGGCGTGTAGAATTTCACCGCGAATCCGCGCACGTCGCGCACGGTGTCGGCCGAACCGCGCGAGCCGCCGACCGTCGAAAAGCGTGCGAAGACCGGCGTGCGGACGCCGGGTTCGCTCAGAAAACGCGCCCGCGTATGCTCTTCCAGCGATTCGTACAACTCGAAATAGCCGTGCGCGCCCGCACCGCGGGCGTGGACCACGCGTTCGGGAATACGTTCGTGGTCGAAGTGCGTGATCTTCTCGCGGAGGATGAAGTCCTCGAGCAAGGTGGGCCCGCGTTCGCCCGCGCGGAGCGAGTTTTGATCGTCGGCGATGCGGACGCCCTGGTTGGTCGTCAGCTCCGATCCCGCGTCGTCGACGCGGAAGGCGTCGAGATCGGGCCGGTTGCTCGCTTCGTCCGTGGGTCGAGCGGTGCTCTTGCGGGTCTTCTTCTGCATGAACCCATGATGCCCGGCGACCGCTGCCTTCACGCACGGTCGCTCAGCGACTATCGCTCCTTGTTTCGTAGCACGAGCATCGGGTATCTGCTGAACAACGCCAAATCGCGCGATGCGTCGGCCATGAACGCAAAGCTCGGTGCGATCATCTGGGCCATCGAGGCCGCAGACAATCGCATGATCGGGCTCGAGCGGCGCAGCGAAGCGGCTGCGCCGGCGGTCAATGTAACGCGACGCCGTAGGGGTGCGTGATGCCGTCGGTGATCGAGACCGCCGGAGGCGAGTTGCCGTCGTCGCCTTCGAGGTAGGTGTTGACCTGATTCGCCAGCGAGTTGCCGACGAAGATCGTGCCGCTGGCGTTGACGGCGATGCCCGTCGGGGCATCGAGTTGCGTGTTCGTGCCGTTGATGCTCACGATCGGGGTGGCATTGTTCTTGGAGCCGGGCGAGAACTCGACGATGCTGTTGGCCGCGTAGTTCGTCACGTAGATGTCGCCGGCCGCATCGACGGCGACGCCGCCGGGTTCGTCGATGCCGGTCGCCGGGCCGCTGATCGTCGCGATCGGCGCCGTGTTCCCGGAAGCTCCCGCGGCAAAGACCGTCACGGCATTATCCCCTTCGTCGGCTACGATCAGTTGATCGCTCGCGTTCAGGGCGATGCCCGCGGGATTGTCGAGTAGCGTGGCGGTTCCCGATAGCGTGTAGAGCGGCGCGACGTTGCCCTTGGCGCCGGCGGCGAAGACTTCGATCTCGTTGGTGTTGGCGCTGGCGACGTAGATCTTGCCTTTGGAATCGAGGGCGACGCCGATGGGTTTGCTGATTTGGGTTTTGTGGCCCGAGATCTGACTGGCCGGAGCCTTGTTGCCCGCCGCGCCGGCCTTGTAGACGTTCACCGCGTTCGTGATCGTGCAGGTGACGAACAACTGACCGCTCGAGTCGACGAACACGCCGACCGGTTCGTCCAGCTTCGCTTTCGAACCGGAGATGTAGCCGGAGGGCGGCGTGCTGGCTTTGGCGTTCTGCGGAAAGATCAAGATCTCGTTATTGTTGGGCAGCGCCACGTAGAGCAGACCGGTCTTGGCCGCCTGCGGACCGCCGTGCGCGTCCGGCTGCACCGAGGCTTGGTCCGGAAGTGAGGCCGGGGCGAGGCCGCCGCCGCTGCAGCCGGCGAGTGAAAGTGCCGCCATCAGCGTAGCGGACAGCGAGAACCGAACGCGCATCTGTCATTCCTTCATGGGCCCTGCCCTGCTCGAGGTGTTGACAGAACGGTAGCGCGCCCCTCGAGCGGCGAGTATGGGGGGACCCCTACTTCCGCACGGGGGAGCGGCGTCTAGCCGGGTAGGTCGAGCGCGGGACGTCGCGCGGGCAACTCGTTGTTGCGCACTTCGGCACGCTGGGTGAGCGTGGTCAAGGCCGATGGGACCAACGGCGATTCGCTCTCGTGACCGCGGGCGTAGCGGGCGCGATCGCCCGTGGGCTGCGGCAGCAGGCGGGTTATGAGGCTCATCAGCAGCGCGACGGCGTTGGGGGCGAGGCCTTGGGCCAGCGCGCCCAGGCCGGCCGGCAACGAGAGGATGGTGAAGGGCCGGCGATTTCGGCACGCGCGCAGAATCTGCCGCGCCGCGCGTTCGGCCGAGATCGTGATCAGGGGCAGCGAGTCGGACAGTGCGAACCAGCCGTACTCAGCCTTGGCGTTTCCTTTGAAAGTCGCATTGCCCGGGCTGCCTGTGCGCATCAGGCCGGGATTGACCACGCTCACGCGTATCCCCGAGCGCCGCAGTTCGGCGCCGACGGTCAAAGAAAAACCGTTGAGCGCGAACTTACTTGCGCAGTAGGCGGCGAGGTGCGGCACGGGGATCACGCCGCCGACCGAGGCGACGTTCACGATCGAGCCGCGCTTGCGACGACGCATGCCGGGGACGACGGCCTCCATCACGTTGACGGCGCCGAAAAAGTTGACCTCGACCACGCGATGGATGTCGTCGAGCGTCATGTCTTCGTAGGGCGCGACGACGATCGTGCCCGCGTTATTGATCGCGATCTCGATGGGCCCGAGCCGCGACTCGATCTCCGCCACGAAATTCGCGACGGCCGCCGCATCGGTCACGTCGCACACGCTCGCCAGCACGCGCTCCGGAGTGCCGAGGGCGAGGGCGGCAGCTTCGACCTCCCGCGCATCGCGCGAACAGACCGCTATCTTGGCCCCGCGGGCGAGGAGCGCGCGGGCGATCGCGAGTCCGAGTCCGCGGGTGCCGCCGGTGACGAGCGCCGTCTTGCCGGCGAAGAACGGGTCGGGCTTTTGCGAGCGGGGCATACATCGTTCTACCGCGGGAAGGTTGCGCCAAACGCGCAAGTGNNTGCGCGAGGCCAGCGGTGACGACTTCACGGCGAAAGACTTTCGCACGTGGTTGGCAACGGTCGCATGCGCCGAGGAGCTCGCGTCGCGCGAGAAATGCGACACGCAAGCCGCGCGGCGCACCACCGCAAACGAAGCTCTGGCAATCGTGGCTGCGAAGCTCGGCAACACGCCGGTGATCTGCCGAAAGTGCTACGTTCACCCGTCGGTGCTGGCCGCACTCGCTGACCTCGGTGGCGTCACGTTGCCGAAGCGCCGGCGCATCAAGGGCCTCAGCCCGCTGGAGGCGAGCGTTTTGGCGTTCTTGTTGGCGGCAGCCGATGCAGCGGCGGCTTAGCGCGCGCCGCGGATTCGCCGATCGCTCGCCACGACGCCGACCGCCGCGATGATGCCGCCGCCGGCGAGTATCGCAAGATAGAGATACGGTTCGAGCGGCGAACCGTTGTCGCCGGGCAACGACGCGCGCGCGGCCGTGTAGCCGCCGATGGACGCTCTGTCCGCAGCGGGCGCCGTCGGCAGCGCGACCTGCGCTGCCTGCGCTGCGGTTCCCGCGCTCGCGATCGCGGCGACGAGTATCGGTAGGGTGAGGCTGCGGAGACGGAAGTTGCTCTTCATGCGAGCGGTGGTACCCAGGCGTTGGGTGCTCGCTCCACGCTCGCTCGTGGACGGAGCGACGCGCGGCCTACGCCGCGGGTGCGCTCACCGCGCGCACCGCGCGGTCGAGATCCTCGTGCAGGCCGAATAAGCGGTCCAAGCCGGTCATCACGACGAGTCGCCTGATTTGGGGCGTGGCGGCAACAACCGTGAAACAACCGCCGCGATCGCGCATCATCTTGTGCGCGCGGATCAAGACGCTCAGCCCGATACTGTCCATGTAGCGGACGTTGTCGAGGTGCATGACGAGCGTGCTCTGCCCAGCGGCTGCGTCGTCGACGGCATCGATCAAGCGCTGCCGCTCGTCCAAATCCACGTCACCTGAGAGTTCGAGCACGGCGACGCACTGCCGGTCGCCCGAGGCGGGCAGTACGTAGCTTGAGAGGTGCATTGTGGGACCGCCGTAGTGGGTGCTCTAAGGGAGGCCGCTAGCCCTTGAGTATCTACTACCCNNAGCGACTACACCGACATGTTCGCCGCATTCCGTCGTTCGTTTTTAGATGGAATTATCTGCGCTATACCGGTGCTTTCGATAGAAACGAACGTCGGAGCGTTCGATGATGAGCGTCGAGTTTCGTCGGTCGGGTGCCTCACACGATACCTAGCTCGGCAACCTTGGCCTCCTTTGTCGTCGATTGGCAGAGCTGGTTTGATATGTACAAATCTTACGTAGTCGACAACGTACCGAAGTTTTATGTCGAGGCACGAAGGGAGGCCCGCCGAATTCTATGAACGGCAATATCACGCGCGCGTCGGCGCTACCCTCTCACGAAACTGGCAGTGTCGGCAGACGAGTGCCGACGGAATGGTTCTTGGCTCTTCGATTGCGCGAAAGCACAAGCTCGGGGAATCTGTTTTTAGAACGGGTGCCGAAGTCTGCTGCGACGCGGATCCGCGAAATCGCTTCGCTCATCCAACTCACGGTGAGGGAACCGCTGATCGAAGCCGGCCAGCCGGTGGACTTTGCCTATTTCCCGCTCGAGGGCATGATCTCCAACGTGATCACGATGGCCGGCGGCGAGATGCTCGAGGTCGGCGTCATTGGTCGTGAAGGCATCGCAGGCTGCACGGCGGGCTTGACCGGAGGGCTCAGCGCCACCACGCTCTACGCGCAGGGGGCCGGTAGCGCGCTCAAGATTGCGCGGAACGATTTGCTGCCCGCCCTGGCCCAGTCGGGCATGGAATTGCTCCTTGCCTACACCGAATCGCAGATCGCTGCGCTCAGCCAGTTCGCGGCATGCAATCGCTTGCACACGACCGATCAGCGCTTTGCGCGATGGCTCCTGATGGCGCACGACCGGTTCGCGGGCGACGCGATCATGCTCACGCAAGAGCTTCTCGCGTTGATGCTCGGCGTGCGGCGGCCCGGTGTGACCGTGGCGGCGATGGCCTTCCAGCGAGCGGGTTCGATCAGCTACCATCGCGGCCGAATTACGATCGTCGATAGGCGCGCGCTGCTCGCCGCCTCGTGCGAGTGCTATGCGAGCGTCGAACGACGCTTCGCGGACCTCATGGGATACTCGATCCGGAAATAGGCGTCGATTGCATCGGCAGGTGGCGGGCGTCATGCGAGCGCCGGCTGTTTCGTCAGACCAGACGGGCTTCCGCTATCGCTTGTTCTTGGGTGACGCTTTCCGCGGCGGCGAGGATTTGGTCGTATTCGGCTGCGGGGAGATGCTCGCGGACGGCGCTCATGCCGAGGTCGTAGGCCTTCTGCTCGGTGTATTCGCGCTCGAAGCCTTCGGTGCTGAGCCACAGTTCGCCGTGCACGAGCAGCAGCGCACCGCGGCGGACGTTGCCGCTGAGCGCGGCCACCGTGCCGAGGTGTTGCAGCGCCAGGGTCACGTAGAGCGGGATGTCGACCAGTAGGCCAAATTCTAGAGCTTGGTGCGCGGCGGCTCGCGCGTTGTCGATTTGGTTATCGGCAAGGTAGTAGGCGGCAACGTTACACGACGTTCCGGCGGCGCCGACGAAGTCGCCGAGTTGCACGAAGGCTTCGATCGTTTCTTCGGCCAGCGCGATCGCGACGGCGGCGTTACCTGCGGAAAATTCGAGTTCGGCCATCAGCAGTTTGAGGTTGGCGATGGGGCGGACGTCGCCGATCGCTTCGAAACGGCGGAGCGCTTCGGCGAAGAGCGGGCGGGCTTCGTCGATCTGATTGCGGTCGACGAGGATCGAGGCGTGGGCTTGCAAGAGCGCGGCGTAGTGTGTGGTGCCGTAGAGTCCGCTCTCGCGGAAGAGTTCGAGCGAACGTACGGCGGCCGCTTCGGCTTCGTCGAGGAGTTGCATCTGGCGCAGGCCGTCGGCCTGGAGACGCAGCGCGACGGCGAGGTTTTCGCGCTCGCCGAGCCGCTCGCAGAGGGCCACGGCTTCGGCGGCTGCGTCGGCTTTGCGCTTCGCAACGGTCAGCGCGGAGAGCGCCAGCCACAAGCGGATCGGGATCTTCGGCGAGAGGTCGCCGTTCCAACGCTCTAGGATGCGTTCGACGTAGCGGCGGCCCTCGCCCAGGCCGCGCGCTTGCCAGAGCGACGTGAGACCGCCGGCGATGCGGCCGGCCATTTCGACGTCGGGTTCGACCTCGAGCACCTGGCGCAAGCCGGCGCGGACGTTTTCGAGATCGGGCAGCACCTGCGCGAGGAGCACGGGGCCGGCCGTCGTCCACGAACTCGAATAGACTTGATCTGCGAAATCGGCGACCCATGCGGCGTGGCGGCGAGCGAGGGGGACGCGTTCCGCCTCGGTCAGTTTCTCTTGTGCGAAGGCGCGCGTGGATTCGAGCAGGCGATAGCGCGGGCCGCCCGTTCCGACTTCGGCCGCGACGAGCGACTTTTCGACCAGCCCCGTGAGCAGCTCGATCACGAGCGACGCATCGAGCGATGCGTCGGGGCAGACGGCTTCGGCTGCCGCGAGCGTGAAGCTGCCGGCGAACATACTCAAGCGCCGGAGTAATGCGCGTTCGGGCTCGCTGAGGAGATCGTAACTCCAACCGATCAGCGCGTGCAGCGTCTGCTGGCGTGGCAGGACGGTCGGGCCGCCGCCGGTGAGGATGCGGAAGCGTTCGTTCAAGCGTTCGCGCAGTTCGCGGGCGCCGAAGACCTTTAGCTTCGGAGCGGCGAGTTCGATGGCGAGCGGGATGCCGTCGAGCCTGCGGACGATGTCGCCGATGAGCGGAGCGTTTTCGTCGGTGAGTTCGAAGCGCTGGTCGGCGGAACGCGCGCGATCGACGAACAGCGCAACGGCGGAGGGCATGCTGAGCGAAGGCATGTGATAGAGCGCTTCGCCGGGCACGCCGAGTGCTTGACGGCTGGTGGCGAGTATCGTGACTGCCGGGCACGACCACAGGATCGCTTGCGCGGCGACGGCCGCTTCCTTCACGACGTGTTCGCAGTTGTCGAGGAGCAGCACGAGGTCTTTCGCGGCCAAGGCTTTGGCAACTACCGCGACGTGATCGCCTTCGGCGGGCAACGCGATGCCGAGCGCCGAGGCGATGGCGCTTGCGACGAGCGAGCCGCTCGCGAGCGCAGCGAGTTCCACCAGCCAGACGCCGTCGGGCCGCGTGTCGCGCAGGGCCAGGCCCGTCTCGATGGCGGCGCTGGTCTTGCCCACCCCGCCCGTGCCCATGATCGTGACCAGACGTCGCTCGGCCAGCTGCGCGGCGATCTCGTCGAGTTCGCGTTCGCGTCCGACGAACGAGGCCAGGCGCGGCACGAGGTTGGTGGGGCCGGGCGCGAGGCGCACCTCGCCTGCGGCGCGCCGACGGTCGGCTGCGACCTCGAGTTCGTTTTGCGCGGCCGGTGAGAGGTCGAGGGCTTTGACCAGCAGCGCGATCGTCTCGCGGTACGGGCGTTTGCGCGTGCCGCGCTCGTACGCGCTGATCGCCTGCAAGCTCACGCCCGCGCGGTCGGCGAGCTGCTCTTGCGAGAACCCCGCGGCGACGCGCAACTTCCTGAGGGCAGACCCAAAGTCTGACGGTTCCGGCTCGACCATCGCTGGCCCCCTGGTTCGCGCCCCGTCGGGGGGGCTCATCCCGCAACTGTAGGGGCGCACTGTAGGGGGTGTACGTAGCGGCGCCTCACGCCCGGCTCGCATACTGGCGGCACAGCTTTCACCGGAACCGATTGAGGACACCGACATGCATCAACTCCATCGCGAACAACCGCTGGTGACCGGCATCCGGATCGTCGGATACCGTTCCGAGGCCGCCGTGGCCATCACGTTTAGCGGACACACCGGCGTCGACGTCGTCGCCTACGAATTTGGTTCGAACCCGCACGTGTCGCGCACTCGGGCTCGCGATCTGGGCGCACGCGGCGTGTGCGGTTTCGAGATTGTGCCCGTGCCGGGACAATCGCTCGACGATCTCGCGCTGCGTCTCTTCTCCATCTGGGATTCGTACAACAACCGCGGCGTGGCGCTCTCGCGCGAGCAAACGGGGCAATTGACGCCCGATCAGAGCGTGATGCTAGCGGCGGATTTTGCGGCCGCGGGGCGCACGGACGTTGCGCTGCGGCTCTCGGGCGAGACGATTCTGCAGGTCTCGTCGGGCAAGGCTGCGGGCGGGGTGCGCGAGCTCTCGCAAGACGAGGCGAATGCGTATCTCGCCGAACTGATTCGCGTGCAGCGGCCGGCGGCGCGCGTGCGGCGTCCGGCACAGTTTGCGCAGTCCGCGCACTCGGCGCGGCGGCGTTCGCCGTATCCGCGCCGCCAGGTGATCAGCGCTCAGCGATAAGCGTAGACGACACCACAACCGGCGGGGCAGATCGAACCGCTCTCCCCGCCGAAGTTGGTCGTACCGGCAAGCATGCCGGGGCTCTCGATGATGACGGCGGAGGCGGCTCCGTCGCCATCTTCGTTTGAGACGCCCTGGAATTGGTGTAGCACCGTTTCCGCGTAGCCGCCGTTCCCGTTGGGCTTGAGTTCGAAGAGCGTGCCGCAGCCGACGACGATGCTCTGCGCGGTGCACGGGCCGGTGCCGCCTTTATTGGTGGTGCCGTAGAGCGTGCCGCCGGAACCGACCGTGAGGCCCGAAAGTGAATCCTCACCGTCGCCGTTTGCCGCGCCTTTAAAATTGTAGACCGGATTGTAGGTTTCACCGTTGGGACTCACGCCGTACACCATGCCGAAGCCGTTTGCGCCGCCGAGCGAGGTGGTGCCGAACAAGATGCCGTGCGCGCTGACCACGAGCGGGCCCTCCGGGTCGGCGCCGTCGAGCTTTTCACCGAACGTGTGGATCACCGTAAACGCGCCTGCGGGCGTCACCGAAAAAACCGTGCCCGCTTTGCGCGTGGTGCCCTCTGCGGCCGTGCCGTACAGTTTGCCGTGATAGGCGAAGAGTGCGGCATCGGGCCTCTCGCCGTCGACGCCGCCGGTGAAGCTGTAGATGACTTTCTCTTGGCCCGCGAGCGTGAGCGAGTAGATCGCGCCGTGGCCGTTTGCGCCGCCTTTGGAGGTGGTGCCGTAGAGGACGCCGTCGTGCAAGATGACGCCGGCTTGCGGAATTGCGCCGTCGGGCGTATCGGCAAAACGGTAGAGTACCGACTCCGTATAGCCGCCGCTGCCGTTGGGCGCGAGCGCGAAGACCGTGCCGCAGCCTCTTCCGAAGCAGCCGGTCCCGCCGTGCGAGGTGGTGCCGTAGAGCACGCCATTCGCGCCGGGGATCAGCACGCCGATCGGGAAAGCGCCGTCGCCTTCGCCGCCGCCGAAATCGTGGAGATCGGTAAACGCGCCGGCCGGCGTTATCTCGAAGGCGTTGCCGTACGTGTATACGCCGCCGGCTTTCGTGGAGCCGAAGAGATTCTTGTCGGGATCCTGGTAGAGGCCAGCTTGCGGGTTGACGCCGAGGCCGCTGTCGTTGGGATCGAAGATGTGGATGTTGAAGATGGCTTTGGTGTCGGGGCCTGCATTGCTTCGTTGCGCGAGTTGGTGGGCTTGGGTGCCGACGGCCGTGCCGGGGCCGGGCGATGTGGCGGTACCGGCCGCGCAGCCTGCGATGGTGAGCAACCCAAGAGAGACGCTACAGAAAGTGGCGAAGTAAGAGCCGGATTTCGACATAGCCAGTCCTTTAGAGGTGTGCGGCCGAATGCCCCGCCTCGTTGGGTTTCCAGGTGGCGGCGGCCGCGGGCGAGACGTTTGAAAACGCTTTTTCGAATGCAGAGACCGATCGGTCTCCCGGGTCGGGCGCTACGCCGCTGAGGCGTTAGTGGAGTTTGGATTGCCAGTCGTGCGGGACTTTGCCTGCCGGGCCCGGTGTCGGTTGGCTCGACGGATGCGCGTGGGGCGGAGCGAGTTGCGGGCCGTCGACGTAGTCGCCGGTGCGGTAATCGTAGAACCAATCTTCGCCGGGTTCGAAGCTTGCGATGACCGGATGCTTGGTGGATTTGTTGTGCTTCGTCGCATGTTGGTTGGGCGAGTTGTCGCAGCAGCCGATGTGTCCGCACTCCGCGCAACGGCGCAGGTGCAGCCACCAACTGTCGGTTGCGAGGCACTCGACGCAACCGGTGCCGCTGGGTTTGACGGTCGGGTTGATGCCGCTCTCTTCGTGGGCCATGGGGCTCTCCTTCTCGATATCGCGCGGTCGCTAGAGACCGAGGTCGCTGAGGCTTGGGTGATCGGCTGGACGCGGGGCGTTGCGGTCCCACCGGAATAGGCGATCGGATTCGGCGATGGCAACGTCGTTGATGCTGGCGTGACGGGCGCGCATGAAGCCTGCGTCGTCGAAATCCCAGTTTTCGTTTCCGTAGGAACGAAACCAGTTGCCTGCCGCGTCGTGCCATTCGTAGGCGAAGCGCACTGCGATGCGATTATCCGCAAAGGCCCAGAGTTCTTTTATCAAGCGATAGTCGAGTTCCATCGCCCATTTTCGTTTGAGAAATTCGACGATCTCCGCGCGACCGTGGAGGAACTCGCTGCGATTGCGCCAGCGACTCTCCGGCGTGTACGCGAGCGAAACCCGCTCGGGGTCTCGCGTATTCCAGCCGTTTTCAGCCGCGCGAACCTTCTCGATTGCGGATGCCTGCGTGAACGGCGGCAACGGCGGGCGTGGTTTCTCGACTTCTGGTGGGCCTTGCGGTGCGAGCGACATCGGATGCTTCCTCCGACGCTCATCGTACGCCGCGAAGCCGTCGAAATCCAGGGCCGATCCTTGGACTATCTCTCCCAGCCCGACGAGACGCAACTTCATGCGCCGTGGCGCGGTCGGTGGGGCACATGAATCGCGATTTTGGAATGCTGCTTGCTCGCTCGGCCATCGGGCTCGCTTTTGCGGCGCACGGGGCGCAGAAGGCATTTGGTTCCTTCGGTGGACCCGGCCTGAAGAAAGCCGCCGGCTTCTTTGAAGGCATGGGCTTCAAGCCTGGCGCTACGTACGTCAGCCTCGCTGCGTATACGGAGATTGGGTCGGGACTCTTGATCGCGGCCGGCCTTGGCGGACCGGCAGGCCCTGCGGGGTTGATCGGCGTGATGACGGTCGCCGGGGCCGGGCATCTCAAGGACGGCTTTTTCGTGCAGAACGGCGGCGTTGAAATCAACGTGCTGTACAGCGCTGCGGCGCTCGCGTTCGCGATGGGCGGTTATGGACGCTATTCGCTCGATGCGGCGATGGGTCTCGACGCGGCATTGGCCCACGACAAGCTAATCTGGGCAGCGGTGGCGGCCGGTGTTGCCGGCGGCTTGGTCATTCTTGCGCAGCGGGAGTCTCCGCCGACTACGTAGCGAAGCGGTTGCTCATGACTGAGCAAGCTCGTGCACCTCGGCCGCTGGCGGCTATTACCGGCGGCTCCAGCGGCATTGGAAAGGCGTTTGCCGAGGCGTTGGGACCGACGCACGATCTGTTGTTGATCGCGCGGGACGAGGATCGGCTTGCCGCGGTGGCGTTGGACGTGCGTTCGCGTTTTGGGTCGGCGGTTGACGTGCTGGCGGCGGATCTGAGCAGCGATGCGGGCATCGAGCTCGCGGCGCAACGTCTTGCTGCGGAGCCTGCGCTGGCGATGTTGATAAACGATGCGGGGTTCGGCTCGCGTGGGCTCTTTTGGGAGACCGATTTTGCCGGGCAGGTGGCGATGCATCAGGTGCACGTGATGGCCACGATGCGGCTGACGCACGCGGCGCTCGGGCAGATGGTTGCGCGGAATGCGGGCACGATCATCAACGTTTCGTCGATTGCGGCATTCATGCGGCGGGCCGGGAGCGTGAGCTATTGCTCGACCAAGAGTTGGGTGGCGACGTTCACCGAGGGCCTGTATCTCGAATTGGAGAGCGTGGGGTCGCGGGTGCGGGTTCAGGCGCTGTGTCCGGGGTTTACGTATTCGAACTTTCATGCGGCAGCGGGGATTGCGGATCGCAGCAAGGTTGCGCCCGCGTCGTACTGGATGACTGCTCAGGCGGTTGTGGCCGCTTCGCTTGCGGCTTTGCCGTCAGGGAAACCGATCGTGATTCCGGGGCGGCGGTATCAGTGGATTTCGTTTCTGTATTCGACCGTGCCGACGCCGTTGCGGCTGTATTTGGAGTCTCCGCGACGGCCCAGTTTTGCGCGATTATCTAAGTGAGTTCGCCATCGGGGCTCGAAAGTACGACTACGTAACCGTCGGCGTCGCGCAGCCAGATCTCTCTGTGTCGGGGCGCGGGGTTGAAGTGGGCTTCTTGCACCACCTCGGCGCCGAGGCCGCGGGCTCGCGCGACGGCCGCATCGAAATCCTCGACTTGAAACCAGAGCACGACGCCATGACCCGGCGGCGCTGCTCCGGCATTTACGAGGTTGGGATGCTCTTCCTCGTCCCAGGCGTGGAGTTGCAGAAGCAGCCTGCCGCCGGCTGAGATACGATCGTACGTGTCGCGATGGGGGTGATCCGGGAGCGAGTCGGTTCCGAGCAATTCGGCGTACCAGCGACTGCTCGCGCGAACATCGCGCACCGCGATGAGCGGTTGTGACTCTATCGCCGGTTTCTCTGGCGGGGCGCTCATAACGGTTGCTTTCTCGCGTACTTTGCCTGACTCCGTTCGCCGTTCGGGCGTTTCGAGTTTCGGAGGCCATTCGGTTTCTGAGCCCTCGCCGGCCATACGGCGAAGGATTCTCTAAAGGTTCGGGCAGTCGACTAGGCATAGGTCATCTCTCGCAGCAGACCGAGGGATTACCGATGATGCGCCCACGCCATACGCCGCTTTCGCCGATCGCCGCCTGCCGGGCTCTGGGGCTCGCGGGGCTTCTCTGTCTCTCCGGGGTGCCCGGATTGGCCGATCCTGCGACGACGACGCCCGTGGTTGGCGTCGGCTCGCAATACGATACCGCGCATGTTTACGTGGCTGCCGCCGATCTGGAACCATTCGTGCGCAGTTTCACGGCGACGTTTGGAGGCAAGAGTACCGCGCCTCTCGTCATGACCATCACGCCGACGCCGAGTTCGACGACGTTTCAAGCCGCCGTAACGCCGGCCGGATCGATCTCCGGGTTTGGTTTCAAGACGCCCATTCCGTATCCGTTCGGTCTCGAGCGCACGGGCTATCTCGTGACCGATATGGACGTTGCCGTGAAGGCGGCGCGCGCGAACGGGGCTGCGGTCGTGGTCGAGCCCTTCAACGACCCCATCGGACGCGACGCCATCATTCAATGGCCCGGCGGCGTCATGATGCAGCTTTACTGGCACACCACGGCGCCGACTTCCGCGGCGCTCGCGACCGTGCCGGAAAATCGCGTGTACGTGTCGCCGGACAGCGCGGATGCGTTTATCCGGGACTTTGTGGGGTTTTCGCACGGGACCGTGGTCTCGGATGTCGCAAAGGCGCCGGGCACCGAGATCGGCGCCGCTCGCGTCACGTATCGGCGCGTGCGCATCGAGTCGATCTTCGGCAAGATGACGGTGCTGGTGACGAACGGGCAGCTCGTGTATCCGTACGGTCGCGAGACGACGGGCTACGAGGTCGCGAACCTGGCCGATACGCTAAAGAAGGCGGTCGCTTCCGGTGCCGTCGTGTTGGTGACGCCGTATACCTCCGACGGTCGTCTAGCCGCGATGGTGCAGTTTCCCGGCGGATACGTTGCAGAAATTCACGCGACCGTGCAGTAGCAACCTACCCGGCGCGCGTCCCTTCGATCTCCTGGATTTGAAGCCACGACGTGCCGTCGTCGGATACTTCGCCCGTCCACGAAAAACACTCGGGTGTGATACGCTGGAAACTCCAGCGTATGCGTCGTCCGGGCGGATCGTTGCGGACTGGCTCGAATCACGTGACTTCACGCATTGCCAACGGAACGAGAGGCGAATAGACATGACACAGCGCAGGATCGGGCTCATCGGTGCCGGAGCCCTCGCCCTCCTGGGGATGGCTCCCGCAGCGCTGCGCTACCCGCAAACGCCGGTCGACAACGTCAGCACGACGTACTTTGGAACCGTGGTTCGCGATCCGTACCGCTGGCTGGAAGACGGCAAAAACCCCAAAGTCCTCGCCTGGGCTGCGGCGCAGACGGCGGTCGCCAAGTCGTACATCACCTCACAGTCGTCGTACGCGGCGTACCGCAAGCGGGATCTCGCGCTGTCTGCGAGCGGGATCGAGCGCGCCGGCCTGGTTGTAAGAAATGGGCGCTACATCTACCAGCGCCTTACGCTGCCGGAGTCGCAGCCGGTGCTCGTTGCACGTGATGGGCTGACTGCGCCCGAGCGCGTGATCTTCGACCCGAGCGCGTTTGCGAAGGGCGGCGCGCCGCCGGCGATCGAGTCGTATGCGGTGTCGCCTGACGGCTCGAAGGTTGCGTTTACGACGCAACAGGGTGGCTCCGAAGAGGAGACGTTGCGCGTCGTCGATGCGGCGAAGGGCACGTTGTTGCCGGATGTCGTCGAGCATGCGGGAGGCGGAACCAGCGAGACCGCCGTCGTGTGGGATGCCGATAGCAACGGCTTTCTGCACACACGTTTCCCCTTGACGGGCGACGATGCGGCGCGCCACGCGAACCTGCACTTCTTCCATCACGTGTTGGGCAGTGATCCCGCTTCGGATGTCTACGCGTTCGGCGAAGGGCAGCCGGCGAACGTCGAGTACAACGTCGTGCAGTCTTCTGACGGCACGCTCTCGGCGATTTCCGCTTCTGCCGGCGACGGCGTGCATAATACGCTGTACGTGCGTCGTGGCAGCGGCGGCTTCGAGAAGGTTGCCGATCCTGCGGATGCCATCGGCGATAGCGGGCACGCCGGTGCGGAATTCGTCGGCGACGCGCTCTACGTCATCTCCGCAAAGTGGAACTCGCGAGGCGACGTGGTCGCGATCGGTGCGGGCCAGACGTTCGCTCAGGGCAAGATCATCGTGAGTGAGGATCGCTATGCGATCGAGGGGCTGCTGAGCGTACCCGGCGGCTTCATCACGCGCGAGTTAGATGGCGGCGACGCCGTAGCACGCTTCTTCAGCACCGGCGGGGGTTCGCCGCAGGTGTTGCCGCTACCGACCGCAACGACGCTCGCCGATCTCGCGGCCGATTCGCGGGGCGGCGACATCATTGCGAACTACGTGTCCTACGACACGCCGGGGCGCTGGCTTCGCTACGATCCGGCAACCAACGCGCTCGCGCGTACCGGCGTCGAAAATTCGAGACCGGGCGACTACTCGAAGGTAACGGTGAGGCGGGTCTTCGTCCCGTCGCTCGATGGGACGGCGAAGATTCCGCTCGAGATCGTCGCGTTGCGCTCGACGCGGTTGGGTTCGTCGACGCCGGTGCGATTGACCGCGTACGGAGCCTATGGAATCGTGTCGCGGCCATTCTTCATCGGCAACGAGCTGGCTTGGCTCGAGCGCGGCGGCGTGATCGCGCAGGCGATGATTCGCGGCGGCGGCGAGTACGGCGATGCCTGGCACAAGGCCGCCGTGCACGATACCGTCTACAAGCGCGCGGACGACGTAGCCGCATGCGCGACTTGGATGCAGACGCATGGTTACGGCGACGCACACCATTTCGGCATCGAAGGCGGTAGTGCGGGCGGTTTCCTGATGGGCTTGGCCTTGACGCGGAATCCTTCGACCTATCGGGCCGTCGCCTCGGACGTGGGCATCTACGATACGGTGCGCTGGGTCGATACGCCGAACGGGACGTATAACGTGCCGGAGTTCGGCGATCCGCGCGATCCCAAGCAGTTTGCCTGGATGTACCGGTATGGGCCTTACTACAACGTGCGCAAAGGCGTGAAGTATCCGGCCGTGCTGATGGAGACGGGCGAGAACGATCCCCGCGTCGACCCGCGCGAGTCGCGCAAGATGACCGCGCGCTTGCAGGCGGCGACGGCGTCCGGCTATCCGATACTGCTTTGGCAGAAGTCGGGTGAAGGTCACGGGATCGGCAACTCGCTCGAACAGCGGATCGCGGGAACCGTCGAACATCAAGCGTTCTTCGAGAGCCAGTTACGCTGAGCTGAAGCTCCTTCTCCGGGTACCGTCGCGCGCATCGCCTGCGTCGCGGACTCGAGTCGCGCTTGGGAGCTTCGCGTCAGCGATAGCCCGCGGAGGCGCTCTTGCGTTCGCGTGGGAATCCGCAACGCATGGCACACGCACTTGATGGCACCGTTGCAGTCGTTACCGGCGCGAGTTCGGGAATCGGTAGGGCGACGGCTCTCTTGCTTGCGACCAACGGCGCGAAGGTCGCGGCCGTGGCGCGGCGCGCAGACCGGCTTGCGGAACTGGTCGGCGAGATCGAAGGCGCGGGCGGCGCAGCGCTCGCGATCGAGGCCGACATTGCGGATGCGTCCCAAGCCGCGTTCGCGATCCAACGGACCATCGAGTTCTTCGGACGTCTCGACACATTGGTCAACAATGCGGGCGTGATGCTGCTGGGACCGGCGAGTGACGCCGATCCCGCCGACTGGCAACGAATGATCGATCTGAATATCAGCGGGCTGATGCTAAGCACGCGGGCCGCGCTGCCGCACCTCGCTGCTGCGGCGAGTTCAGACCCGCGGCATGTGGCCGACATCGTAAACATCAGCTCTACCGCGGGTCGCGTGGCGCGCAGCGGTGCAGCCGTGTACGCAGCGACGAAATTTGCAGTCGGGGCGTTCAGCGAAGCGTTGCGCCAAGAGGTGACGCAACAGCACGTGCGGGTGAGCATCGTCGAACCGGGACGCACCGCCACGGAACTGGCCAGTCACAATAAGCCGGCGATCGTCGAGATGATCAACACGGCGTTCAAGATGGACGATCCCTTGCAGGCTGAGGACATCGCGGATGCGGTGCACTACATCGTCTCGCGGCCGAGGCACGTGGCGATCAACGAGATTCTGGTGCGGCCGACGGAGCAGCAGTACTGACCGCTGCTCTCCGCGCTACGCCGGCCGCGTGATCGCCACAATTGCCGCGGCGAGTTCTTCGAGCCGCGCCCGGCGTAGGGGCTTTCCCGGGCGAAGACGCTTCGTAATCGAGAGCATGACCAAGCCGTGGAGCGACGCCCACACCACCTCGGTGGCCGTATCGACCCGGCTTGGCTCGAGCCCCGATTCGGCGACTGCGGTTGCGAATATCTCAAAGGCCGCTTGTGCGGGCATCGGCGTATCGCCTTCGGCGAACGCGATAACCGGTGGCGCCACGAACATGACATCATGGAGTCGCGGCCGTTCGAGACCGAAATTCACGTACGCGTTAGCGAGGGCGGTTAGAGTCGATTTTTCGCCTTTAGCGGCACGCTTTTGGGGCGGCGAGCAACGCTGAAACAGAGGGTATCATGAACATAACCACCTGGATATTCGTTCTCGNNACTTATAGCCAGAAGGTTATCGGTCTTTGAGATGGAATGGGAGGCGTCGTGCTGTTTAAAGCGATTGCTGACCCGACCCGCCGGGCGCTGTTCGAGCGACTGTGCCGCGAGGGGGATCTGACCGTCGGGGCACTGACGGCTCGATCCGGCATCTCGCAGCCCGCGGTGTCCAAGCACCTGAGAATTCTCAAGCAGGCGGGGCTGGTGCGCGACCGGATCGACGGGCGCCAGACCCATTACAGTGCGCAGCCGGCCGCGCTCGCCCCACTCCTCGACTGGACGAGAGAGATGGCGGGCTTCTGGCAAACTCGATTCGACCAACTCGAAGAACTGCTCAAGAGGATGGACTGATGACCGAAGAATCGACCCAAACGCTCACCGTCGTGGTGGAGCGCGAACTGCCTCACCCGCCGGAAAAAGTCTGGCGCGCCATCACGCAATCGGCGCTCATCGGTGAATGGCTGATGCAGAACGACTTCCAACCCGTCGCGGATCATACGTTCACGTTTCGCGCGGACTGGGGTTCCGTGGTCGGCACGGTACGGAGCGTCGAGCCGGAGAAGGAGCTTTCCTATACGTGGGAGGCGTACGGCCTCGAAAGCGTCGTCACGTGGACGCTTACAAAAACGAGCACCGGCACCAATCTGCGCATGGAACAGACCGGTTTCCGGCCGGATCAGATGCAGGCGTACCACGGAGCGAAGGCCGGTTGGCCGAACTTCCTCGACGGCTTGGAAAAGGTCTTGGAAAAAGCAGACTGACGTCTGCGCACATTACGTTAGGCCCTGTGGACGCGGTGTTTTTCCGGTGTCCACAGGGCCCGCTAGTCGGCGGTACCAAGAGTCTTCGCACGCGGCCTTCCATAGACTCGAGG
>PLFC01000110.1:32707-34523 GCA_003136655.1 Vulcanimicrobiota bacterium | reverse complement strand
GGTCGCAGGCCCCGAGGAACGCCCTTGGGGCATGCGTGCCGTCGTGGCCGATCCCGATAGGCGGCCTGTCGAACTGTGGAGCGAGAGCTGATCGATCGTCGGCGATGACGGCCCTATTTCGTCGAGAAGCCGTAGATGGTTCCGGACTGCGATGGAACGACGAGGATTTTGGGGCCGGCTCCGATGCCCAACGGTAAGCCGTTGCTGCCCGTCGCAAGAGTGTACGTCGCCAAAACGCTTCCGCTGGATGCAGCGTACGCGATGAGCGAGCCGGTACTGCTCTCTTCGTAGACGACGCTATTGACGACGAAGGGTGGTACGAGGAAGCTCGCGCCGCCGCTGAGCGGCGCGGTCCATATCGTGCTTTGCGTCGACGGATCGAGCGCCACGAGTTCCTCGCCCGACTGACCGGACTCCACGAGATATTCGGATCCATCGCCGAACGCGGGCGGAAACGGGCTGTTGAACGAACCTGCGACCGCGCCGCTCGCCGCGTTGAGGATGAGACCGTCCTGCCCTTGATAGACGTCGCTATCTTCCACAAAGAGCAGGCCGTTGTTCAGCACGCCCGTCGATCCGCCGCCACCTTCACACGGTCCGGAATAATACCACGTTTGGGAGCCCGTCGCCGGGTTGAAGTCGTAGGTCTGCGGGCACGCGTAGGACACGTACAGAGCCGTCTTGTCGACGACCGGCGAGGAGTTGTCTCCGTTTTCGACTTCCGCCGTCCATTCGGGCTTGCCGGATTTTTCATCGAACGCGTAGACCGTGCCGCCGGTACCCGCTCCGCCGGTATAGACGAAGCCGTTTGCCGCCACCGGCGGAGACGAGAACGCATACTGCCCCTCGAGCGACTGGCTCCAGAGCGGGGCTCCGGTCTTCGCCTTAAACGCAAAGAGCGACGGCTGATAGTTGAACGCATACTCGGCCTGTGCGAAGATTCGTCCGGAATCATAGGCGACGCCGACCCAGTTGCCCTCACCGCTCGCCGCCTGGACGCTCCAGACCTGCTTCCCATCCGACTCGCGCAGCGCGAACAGTGTCGTGCCCGAGGTGCTGATGACGAGCCCGTCGGCGACGACCGGATACGTTAGCGTGCCACCGGTGTTGACCGACCACTTCTGCTTCAAAGGCAGTTTCAGTGCTGAATTAGCGACGAAGCCGTCGTGGAGCGCGTCGGCCTGAAACGTCACGGAGGCAGCGCCTGACCTTGCAGCCGACGCGGCACCGGAGACCGTGAAAAGCGAAAGGAGCAGAGCGACGTACATCTTCGGGCACAAACCTCAGGACGACGAGCCAATTGCGTCGTGGTTTGGCGCTTCGGTTAGGCACTTCCTCGCAAGCGATGCGGTGCCGGACTCAGCGCCGACGTGAACGCGGCGCTGGAAATCCGGCGACGCGCGCAGTCAGCGCGCACGAGTGGGCTAACGCGGGAGCGGCGCGTATCTCAGCAAACGCTCGGACCACGTGTAGGCGATCGGCGTCGCGGTGTATCCTCCGGCGCAGCCGTAAGGACGAGCGCCGGCAGCGCCGAATCCGGCTACCACGAGGGAGGGCCAGATGGGCGATGTTACCGTGCGCGAAAGCCGATATGCGTACGCGGAAACGCGAGAACGGCTCATCGGCGCGATTCATGCGGCGGGAGCGACGCTCTTCGCCGCGATCGACCAGAGCGAGGCGGCAGGGAGCGTCGGATTGAGCCTACGTCCCACGACGTTGCTCGTCTTCGGAAATCCGAAGGCGGGCACACAGGTGATGGCCGCGTTTCCGCTGAGCGCTCTCGATCTGCCGCTGAAGTTCGCGATCTGGGATGACG
>PLFC01000110.1:23888-32676 GCA_003136655.1 Vulcanimicrobiota bacterium | reverse complement strand
ACGTCACGATGAGCACGTTCGTCACCAAAGACGGAACCGAGATTTACTACAAAGACTGGGGCTCGGGTCAACCCGTCGTCTTCAGCCACGGCTGGCCGCTGAGTTCCGATGCGTTCGAAGACCAGATGTTCTTCCTGTCATCGAACGGGTATCGCACGATCGCGCACGATCGTCGCGGGCACGGACGCTCGAGCCAGCCCTGGAACGGCAACGACATGGACACCTATGCCGACGACTTGGCGGAACTCGTGCAGGCGCTCGATCTCCGCGACGCAATTCACGTCGGGCATTCGACCGGCGGCGGCGAGGTGGCGCGCTACATCGGGCGGCACGGTACGGGGCGCGTCGCGAAAGCGGTGCTGATCGGTGCGGTGCCGCCGACCATGCTCAAGACGGCCGCAAATCCCGGCGGCACGCCGCTCGAGGCCTTCGACCAAATTCGCGCAGGCGTTCAAGCGGACCGCGCGCAGTTCTTCAAGGACCTGAGCATTCCGTTTT
Organism: Vulcanimicrobiota bacterium; assembly: GCA_003136655.1. GTDB lineage: Bacteria > Vulcanimicrobiota > Vulcanimicrobiia > Vulcanimicrobiales > Vulcanimicrobiaceae > Hesperobacter > Hesperobacter lustricola. The sequence goes on along the minus strand of PLFC01000110.1, from coordinate 32,178 downwards.
ACGGCTACAATAAGCCGGATGCGAAAGTCTCGGAGGGCGTGCGCGAAGCGTTTTGGCTGCAAGGTATGCTAGCCGGCTTTCCGGCGTCGTACTTCTGCGTGAAGGCCTTCTCCGAAACCGACTTCACCGAGGACCTCAAGAAGATCGACGTGCCGACGCTGATCATCCACGGCGACGCCGATCAAATCGTGCCCTTTGCCGACTCGGCTCCTCTGACCGCGAAACTCGTCCGGGGTTCGCGCCTAGCGGTGTACGAGGGCGCGCCGCACGGTCTCTGCACCACGCTCAAGGATCGCGTCAATGCCGACTTGCTCGCGTTCGCCAAGGAACCGGTCGCGGCGGTTCGCTAGCTGCCGAAGCCGGCCATCGAGTAGGCGAATGGGGGTCGGTGTGCCGTAGCGGCGCATCGGCCCCCATCCACATGTTTAGCATCGCGGGCGTGCACGAACTCGACGATCAGCGCGTCGGTGCAGGCCGACTCGCTATCGTGCGTCGCGTGCGGGATCACGATCTGCCGCGCGTTGGGCAAATAGCGGAGGGCCTCCGTCGCGTACTGCGGCGGGGTTGCCGGATCGTCGGCGCCCGAAATCATCAGGATGGGCGCGTCGCTACGAACGGGTTGCACGAACGACGCCGCGGCGCGACGCACGTTCCAGATGTCGCAGGCGTGCTGCTGCGCGCGCACGCGGCTGTCGCCTTGGAATGTACCGGCGCTCGCCCTTGCGAGCGCGCTTTCGGTGATGAATGGGAGGTCTTCGGCACAAGTGACCGAGAGGTTCAAACCGAGCGCGAGGCCGACGTCGTTCCAGCGCGCTTCGGCGTTCATCAGTTCGGCCAGCGGAGCGGTGTTGCCGCGGTACGCTTCTTCGATGATGTAAGGTACGTACGCGGCGCCTTCGTTATCATAGAGCGTATGACGAAGTTGGTCGGCGAAGACTTCCTTCGAGAGGCGGACGGTTTGTACGCGTTTTGTGGCGGCGTTGCGGACGCTGACCTTTAGGGGGCCGGCGTCGAAGCGCTGCACCAGCGCAGCAAAATGTGCCGCGAAATGCGGGAAGTGTGCGCGGCAGTGTCCGTCGGCCGCGCAGTCGCGCTCGAGCGCGCGCATTGCGGCCTCGGCGCCTTGCGCCTCCTCGAGCGGGATCAGCAGCAAGCCCGGCGGTGCGACGCCTTGCAGCACGAGGCTCTCCACGTGGGCGGGATGGCGCCGCGCGTAATCGAGATAGAACATCGTGCCGTACGAGCCGCCGTCGAGCACGATCTTCGGATAGTGCATAGCCGCGCGGACGTCGTCGAGATCGTCGGCCGAGATATCGGTGGTGTACCGGCTGAGATCGGCGCTCTTAGACGCTCGAGCCCGGCACGCGCGTAGCGGCGCGTCGGGGAAGAGTTGCGCGAAGTATAGTTCGGGATGCGCGGGCGTGTACAGACTACAATTCATCGCGCCGGACATGCCCGTGCCGCGATTGTCGACGAACACCAAGTCATGGGTCTGGTGCAGCGCAAGCAGTTCTTTGGCGAATCGGCCGTTGGCGATATCGGCGACGGCGTCGGACGGCGCCCCGCCCGGACCGCCCGGGTTCCAGAAAACAGCGCGATCCGAGCGATGGACCGCGTCGATCTCGACGACCGCGAGCGACAGCACGCGGCCTTTCCTCGCGACGCGATCCTCGAACACTTCGACGCGCCCGCAGCGCAGGGGCAGCTTGGCGTCGCCGATGCTGCAGGTCGCAAAGTGCGGCGGGTGCAGGGCGGCCGGCGAGTCGGCGCCTCGAGCGGCCACCGTCGATAGCGAGGCCGCGGCGAGGGCGACGCTCAGAACGCGCGCAACTGCGGTTCGCATCCCCGTCGCTTTGTCCGGTTGCGCGCCTACTTCCTATTCTGTTAGGATTCGAAACAGGCCGGTCGTGCCGGCCGGGAAGGTTCGGTACTTTGCAATACGTGCGCGATATCTCGCGTTTGGGAGCGGCGGCGCTCGCGCTTTCCGGCTTCGTCGTTTGCGCGCTCGGGCCCGCTGCCGCTCCGGCCCAAACGCCGGCTGCGTCGGCGCCCGCGGTGGTTTATGCCTTCACCTATACGCCCGCCCCGGCAACCGGGACGCCGCGGATCATCAGCGTGGAACTCAATTCCAATACGCTGCATGCGGGCGGCCCGATCGACATTCGCGTCAAGACCACGCCGGACGTCACGAAGGTCACCAGCGGCAACGGCCGACACAAGGGCGATCTGACCGCGATGGGCGGCGGCCTGTTCACCGCCGATTCGAAGCTGCCGCACGTCGGCGGTTTGCTGAACGTGGCGATCAAGTTGCACATCGAAGCAACGACGGCCGACGGCAAGTCGACGTCGGTGGACGTGCCGGTTCGGTACCACTAAGCTNNGGCTGAAGAACTACACGGCGTGATGGTGCCGGAGGCGGACGCTACCAGAGCGCGCCCTCGCCGATCAGGATGTACAGGATCGGGCCGATGCCCCAGAGCAGGCCGACGAGCGCCCAGATGACCTTTTTGCCGCCGTCGAGGTCGGTGCGGCCGATCAAGTTCAGCAGCATCAGCAGCAGCGCCAGAGGATGAAGGATGATCGAAACGAGGATCTGCAGGAAGAGCTTCATGACCGCTTTGCCTTCTCCAGAAAAGAAGCAAAACTCCCGCACCTGACGGCTGCGGGAGCTTGTGAAGGGTGGTGCACCGCGAAGGACTCGAACCTTCAACCAATTGATTAAGAGTCAACTGCTCTACCATTGAGCTAGCGGTGCGGACCGGCGAGGATGATTCCCGCGTGGGTCGCCGTGCTCCTGGGAAGGATGGTCACGTGGGACTTCGCTCGTTCGTCGCCCTCGCGCTGCTGTGCGCGCTGGGCCTCGTTCCCCGGGCGGCCGGCGCGGAAACCCCGCCAACGCCGGTGTCTTCGGACGCGCTCATGAGCACGATCGCCGGCAACGGCTTGCCGGGCTTGCGCGACGGTGCCGCGCTCGAGGCCGAGTTTCTCGAGCCCAGCGGACTCGCGGTGGGCCGGGGCGGCGACCTATTCGTGACCGATGCCGCCGGGCAACGCATCCGGCGCATCGATTCCCGGGGCATCGTCTCGACGGTGGCGGGCTCGGGCCGGCTCGACGCCTCGGGACTCTTCGTGCCCGGCGGGTTTCGGGACGGTCCCGCCGCGCAGGCACAGTTCGACCATCCCACCGGCATCGTCCAGGCGCCGGACGGTGCGCTGCTGGTCGCCGACATGCTGAATCACTGCGTCCGCCGGATCGCCGACGGCGTGGTCACGACCTACGCCGGCAACGCCCACGAGCCGGGCAACGCCGACGGAAGTCTCACGAGCGCGCGCTTCGACTCGCCGATGGGCCTCGCGTTCGATCGAGCGGGTAACCTCTACGTCGCCGACTTCCACAACGGCGCCCGGAAGATCGACGTCGCGGGCCACGTCACCACGATCATTTTGCCCAACGGACGCGGCCTGCATGCGACCGCGGTGGCGACCGCGGTGGAGGGCGGTCACGATATCTTGCTCGTCGCACTGGAGAGCGGCGTCACGCGGATCGATCTGACCGCCGGCTTTACCTCGTTCTACGTGGCCGGTATGCGGGCGCCCGGACCGTTTCACGATACCGCCGACGACCTCGCCATGGAGGGTGGTACCGACCTCGGAGCCGTGTACGCCATCGCGCCGTTCGGTGACGACCGCTTCGTCTACACCGACGTCCGAAACCACTCGGTGCACATCATCTGGGGGCGCCAGGCGCGCATACTGGCCGGGGCCACGGATATGTACGCGGCGTACAACGGCGCAGGCTACCGCGACGGCCCGGGTCCGCAGACGCGGCTCGACGCGCCGCTCGGGATCGTCCGAACCGGCGGCGACCGGTTCGCCATCGCCGACGCGGGGAATCGGCGCATTCGCTCGCTCGTGGTGCACACGGCGCCCGAAGAGACGTTCCAAGACCTCGCGGCCGCAAAGAATGTGTATCGAATCGCCTACATCGGCAACTCGTACGTCGACTATCAGGGTGACGATCACACCTCGATCGCCGTACTTCTTCAGACCGAACTGCGCGAGCGCGCCGCTGCACTCGGCATTCCCAAGCAACCGCGCGTGTTCACCTTCCGGTTACTCGCCGATGCGCCGGCAATCGGCAGCTACGTACGAAACTACTTTCCCGGCACCGCGGACCTGGTGATTTGGCAAGTCAACGCGGGCGAACTTTCGATCCCCGGCGGCATCGGCGCGGAAACGGCCAGCCGCGTCGATCTCTGGCGACCGATGTTGCAACACGAACTGCGCGAATCTCGCGATGCGCTCGCCGCCGACCATACGCAATTTCTCGCGGTGCTCAATCCGATGCCATGGGAAGTATCACCCATCGAGGGTGCGTATCAACGCATCTACGATCTGCCCGTGCCTGCCTATGAAACCGCGATGACCGATGCCGCCTTGCTCCGCGACGCGATGGCTCATGCGGGCGTCGACGTCGTCGATCTCTTTCCGGCATTTCAGGCTGAGGAACGCTCGGCCGAGCGGCCGGCGCTGTTCTCCGCCTACGACCATCATCTCTCGGAGGCGGGACGGCGACTCCTCGCGCAGTCGATTGCGAGCGCGCTCGCGCGACTCAAGCCCTGGAAGGCGGCACGCTGATTTCGAACCCCGCGGTTCGATGATCTTCGCGATCGCCGGCGCGACGTTCGTCGCGATTTTAACGCGCCCGTTCCGGCTCGGCGAAGCGTGGTGGGCCGTTGGCGGCGCGCTGGCACTGATCGCCTTCGATTTCTTGCCGGTTCGGGAGGCCTTGGCGGCGATGGGTCGCGGCGCGGACGTGTACCTCTTCTTGCTGGGCATGCTCGTGCTCGCGGAGATCTTACGCACGCAGGGCGTCTTCGAACGCCTGGCGGAGCACGCGCTGCGCATCTCCGGCGCCTCGCAGACCAAACTCTTTGCGCTCGTATTCGGCGTGGGCGCGGGCGTGACGGTGTTCTTCTCCAACGACGCGACGGCCGTCGTGTTGACGCGCGCCGTCGCGACGGTGCTCGGGCGCACGCGCGTCTCGGCCTATCCGTATCTGTTCGCGTGCGCCTTCGTGGCCAACGCGGCGAGCTTCGTGCTGCCCATCTCGAACCCGGCGAATCTCGTCGTGTTCGGCGGTGCGCTGCCGCGGCTCGGTCCGTGGCTGGGTGCGTTCGTGCTGCCCTCGATGGCCGCACTCGCGGCCACGTATGGCGTGTTGGCCTTCGCGCACCGCTCGCGGCTGCGCGCGCCGCTGCGGTTCGACGGCGCGTCCGCGCGGTTGCCGTCGGCGAGCCGTGGCGAGCGCGTCGCGTCGGTCGCGTGCGCCGTCGCGGCGGCGGGCATGGCGGCGGCGAGTTTGGCCGGCGCGCCGCTCGGTGCCGCGACCTTCGGGCTGGCACTCGCCGCGCTCGCGGCGGTGAGTTTCGCGGACCGGACTGCGGCGCGAAAGGTACTGCCACATTTGAACTATGCCATCGTGCCGCTCGTCGCGGCTCTCTTCACCATCGTAGCGGCGCTCGACCGGGCGGGACTGCTGTCGCTCGTGCGCGAGGGCTTCGGCCACGCTCAAGGGCTCGGCGCGCCCCTCTCGTCGCTCGTTGCGGGCGGCGCGGTTGCGGTCGCCTGCAACGCGATCAACAATTTGCCGGTGGCGCTCGGCGTCGCGTCGGCGTTCGACGCGCACACGTCGGTGACCATGAGGCATGCGGCGCTGGTCGCGGTCGACCTCGGACCCAACCTTGCGATCAGCGGATCGCTTGCGACCTTTCTCTGGATGGATGCGCTGCGACGCGAGCGCATCGCGATGGACGCGCCGCGGTTTCTGCGGAACGGGGCCGCCGTAGCGCTGCCCGCGCTGGTTGTGGCGCTGCTCGCCGTTCGGTAGCGACGCGGCCGCCGGAAGAGTGGTGCGCCCTCTGGGACTCGAACCCAGAACCAGCGGCTTAAAAGGCCGATGCTCTAACCAATTGAGCTAAGAGCGCGCGCGACCGAACTGGTTTTCCCTCGCGGCGGGCGAACCCTAGCGGGTCCGGCTGCCTGCCCAAGTAAGGTCTCGACCATCCCGACTTTTCATCTTTTCCTAACGTCCTCGGCGGGTCAGGCCCGGGACGGTGGGGTACGGCCCTGACAACCCCTCGCACGACGCCCGATTCGGAACGTTTCATGCGCGCTTCGCGCTTGCCAATTCACGAGCGCCAACCGAACGACGACGACGACATTCTTCGCATCGTCATCCCCGCGAAGAATGAGGCTTCGCGCATCGCGAAAACGGTCATCGATTGCTGCGAACATTTCGGTTCGCGGGCGCGCGTTCTCGTTGTGCTCAACGGCTGTACCGACGACACGGGCAAGGTGGTGCGAGCGCTCGAGCCGCGCTTCCCCACGCTCGAAATCATCGAGATTCCCGCCCCGATCGGCAAAGGCGGCGCAGTGCGCGCGGGCCTGACGCTGGGCGACGAGCCGTTCGTTGCGTTCGCCGATGCCGACGGCTCGGCGGCGGCACGTCAGATCGAGGCGCTGCTCGCCCACTGCCGCGAACCCGGTGTGGCGGGCGCGATCGGTTCGCGCTGGATCGAAGGCGCGACCATCGGGCGCAAGCAGTCGCTGCGCCGACGGCTCGCCAGCCGCGCCTTCAACCTGACGGTGCGCGGCCTCTTCGGCCTGCGCTTCAGCGACACGCAGTGCGGCGCGAAAGTTTTCCGTCGCGACGCAATCGATCACGTCTTCGACGACTTGGAGATCGCGAATTTCGCATTCGACGTGGACGTGCTCTTCGCGCTGCGGCGCGCGGGCGGTAAGGTCGTCGAGGTGCCCATCGTTTGGGCCGACGTGCCGGACGATTCGAAGGTGAAGCTCGTGCGCTCGGGCGCCTCGATGCTCGCGGCGCTGCTCCGGCTGCGCATCAAGCACAGTCCGTTCCGCGGCCTGCCGTTTGCCGACCGGCTCGCGCGTGCGGCGACGCTGCCGATCAAACGCGGTCTCGAGATGCTCGTCGTGGTCGATCGCTCCGGGCCCGACGCACTGCCCGCCGGCGTCGCCGCCGTGCTGGCGGAATTGGAGTCGCGCGGGCATCGCATCACCACGCGCGAGGTGCGCGGTCCGCTCGCGCTCGTGCGCTTCTACGCTTGGTACGCGCGCTACGCACAGCGCCAATTCGACCTGCTGGTGGATGCCACCGATGGGGGCGTGCCGTTTCTGCGCTTCTCGTCGAAGCCCAAGATCGGGCGGCCGGCGCTTGGGCGCCTCAGCGGCCAGGCGTTGCACGCTGCCTTCGAGTCGATGGCCCGCGCTTGCGGCTACACCGCTTTTCTCTGGCGCTCCGATCGTGACTGGGTGCTCTCAGCCTCGGCAAACGAGCACCACACGGTGTTGCGCAGGGCGCTGCAACGCTGACCACGGCCTCCGGCGTCGCGCGGGCGCAAGCGCGCGACGACGGGCGTTCGGGCTCGCTTGCGCGTACCCGCCTCGCGCGCGCGTTTCAACTCGTGTGGCCGTTGGCCGCGCTCGTTGCAGCTGCCGCATTGGCGACCTTCGCCGTGGGCAGCGGTTTCATCGTGGCCAACGATTACACCGAGATGCAGATCGACCCGATCGGCTTCCTTCACCGCTTAAACGTCGGCTGGGTGCCGAACATCTATCTGGGCTATCACTCCGGCTTCATGCATGCGTACGCCACGCCGTACGGCTGGTTCTCCGCGCTATTGCAAGCGATTCAGGTACCGCCCGCGGCGCGCCAGCGCGCGCTCGACTTCGTCGTATTCGCGGCAGTTGCGGCGGGCGCGTATTGGGGCATCGGCTGGATGGCGCCCGCGACGACACGTTCCGCGCGGGTTTGCGGCGGCCTGGCCTATCTGCTCAATCCGTACGTCGCCTTTAACGTGGGCAACGGCACCTCGAATATGATCGCGCCGTATGCGGCGCTGCCGTTCCTGACCGGCCTCACCGCGCTCGCGCTGCGCGGACGGCTCTCGCCGCTGCGCGCCGGCATCCTGACGGGCATCGTCACGTTTTTCGGCGGCGGCATCAACGTGCCGCTGGTTGCCATGAACGTGATCGTGGTGGCGCTCTATGCACTCGTGTATCTCGTGGCGGCGCCCGACCGCGCTTCCGTCTTGCGGCGGTTGCTGCCCTATGCCGCGGTGGGCGGTGCTTCGGCCGTGGTGCTCAACCTATACTGGCTCGTGCCGTTTCTCGATTACACGCATACGTTCTGGCTGGGCGGCCTGCTCGACGAGTCGCCGCGCGAACACAGCGCGGAATCGTCGTTTGCGAACGTGATGCGCGG
>PLFC01000110.1:0-23871 GCA_003136655.1 Vulcanimicrobiota bacterium | reverse complement strand
ACGGTCGCTTCCGCGTTTTTCGTCGCGTTGGCCGCCGTCTCGATTCCGCTTGCGGTGGGCTACTACCAGGGTGCGGCGGGCCTCGCGATCAGCGCGCCGCTCTACGACTTCCTGTTCACCAAAGTTCCGGGCTTCGCGATGTTCCGGTCGGCGTACAAATGGGTCTGGCCGTACGAGTTCGCGGTGGCCGGGCTCGTGGTGCTCGCGATCAGCGCGGTGCAAGTGCGCGCGTCGCTCGCCCGGCGTCACGCAACGACGCTGCGCTGGGGATTCACGGGAGCCGCGGCGGTGCTGCTCTTGGTTGCGTTTTGGCCGATCGCCGCCAACAAGATGTATCACCCCAACTTGCCGTTACCGTCGTGGACGCGCAACGAGTCGCAGTTCGTCGGTAACGACACGTCCCATCGGGTCGCGCTCTTTCCCGGACAGTATTTGGAGTGGTACGACTGGCTCGACCGTAGCTTCCAACTCGAAGCGCAGAACATCGAGAAGCCGGTCGTCGGCGGCTACATGACCGGCGCGCCCGCCGAAGAGTCGCACGTGATCATGACCCGCGCCTACAAGTTGGCCCGCGCCGGCGATCGACGCGCCACCGACCTCTTCCGCGCGATGTCGGTCGACGACGTGCTGCAGCGCGACGACTATCGCAGCTTGATGGACTTCGCCTTCGTGGGCAGTTGGGTGCCGACCGATTCGTCGCTCGCGCACGACATGCTGGTGCGCGTTCTCGGCGCGCACCCGCACGCTCAGGACGGCGCGAACCGGCTGTACGCCCTCGACGGCTCGCTTCCGCAAATTTTTGGCACGTCGAATGCGCGTCTCGACCCGCGGCCCGCACTCGTCGTCACGGCGTCGGGCGATTACGGCGACATCGCGCGCGGTGAGACGGCCGTCTCGCCCGACGATCTTCCGCCTTCCGTGCTGCCCGTGCTGGGCGGCGCGCTCACCGTTTCGCGCGATGCTGCATCGCTGTCGGATCTGGCGGCGACGCTCGCCGCGTCGGGCGTGATGCGCACCGAGTGCTTCATGCCGCGCTGCGCGTTGACGCTGCGTTCGGCGGGTCGCTATCGACTGCTGGTCGCGGGGCTGTCCGCGTATCCCTCGGACTTCCGCGAAGCCTTCGACTTGCCGGGTTACGACTTCACGCACGCCGACGGCGTCGCGGTGCCGCCGCTTCTGCGCTTCGACGGCGCGGCGTTGAGCGGCGCAAATGACGCGCGGACGTGGCGCGATTACGGCGCGCTCGATCTGGCTGCGGGTGCGCACGTCGCGCGCATTCGCGGCGCTTCACCGACGACGCCGGCGCTCGTGGCGCTAGTGCCCGAATCCGTGTGGCAGGCACGCTTGGGCGACGTACGCGATGCGTTCGGCGCGCACGCGCCCGGCCCGGCCCTCGTCGATGTCGAGACCGCGGTGCAGGCGCATGCGACGACCTTCGCCGTTCCGGTTTCCGCGCATTATTCGGTGCTGGCCTCGCCGGGTCGCGTGTTGCGCACCACGCCGGTTCGCGAAGCCGCAATCGGCGCCGCGCAGCTCACGGCCGATCCCGCGTTCGGGGTTTCCGGCTGGGCGCATCCCGGCGCGACGATCGAGCTTCCGTACGTGCCGGGGGACGGCATGCTCACGCTCAACGCCAAGTTGATGCCGGCGGCGTGGTATCTCGATCCGGCGCTCTATGCTTGGAACCGCGGCAGCCCGACGCAGTGGTATTTGCTGCGTCCGAAGAGTCGCCTGCGCGTGTTCGCGCCCTTCTCGCAACCCGTTCGCGCGGCGTTGACGCTGCGGCTTTCGAACGTGACGCACGCGATCCGAACGTTCACCGTCTCGGTCGACGGACGCCTCGCCTCGACGTTCAGCATCGGCGGAGGCGTCGGCCCGTTATCGAGTGACGCGGGACGGGTGCCGCTGGGCTCCGAGCGTCCCGTCGTGAAAACCGTCTCGCTCTTGCTTTCGCCGGGCGCACACGACGTCGTGCTGCGCACGCCCGCGATCGCGACCTGGGCCGCATCCGACGTCGATCCGAGCAGCGCCTCGGGCGACCAAGTCGTCGCCGCGGTGGCCGCGGATCTCGCTTTCGCGACCGTCGTGCCGCGCGGTACGGCGACGGGATTTGCGCAGCCGCAAGCGCACGTGATCGGCCGCGAGATCCTGGGCGTCGATCTTCCCGCATCGCGCGGCGCGGGGGACGATCCCTTCGCGGTCTTCCGCCTTCCGCTCGCAAACGACCGTCTCGACGGCGTCCCATCGATCGACACCGTCGCGTCGACGTTCCCGGGCTTGGGCACCGAGTGGCTCGCCGTCGCCGTTGCCGACGACGCGGCGCGGACGCGCGTACGCTATCGCATCGTGCAAAACGTCGGTATCGGGGGCGCGTTCTCGCTCACGCCCAGCCTGCTGCTTCCCAATTCGGCGAGCGACGCAGGCCGGCGCATCGTCGGCGTCTGGGCCGTGCTCGGCGCGAGCGCGCACGAGGCGGCGGACGCCGGTCGCATGCTCTACCGGCTGCACGACCTGCACGTCGAACGCGCGCTGCCCGCGCAGGTTCCGGATACGGCTGTCGGCGCATTGCCGCTGACGATCGACGGGCGGCCCGCCGGCGCGACCGCGTTTCTCAGTGCCGGGATTCACACGATTGCGGCGCGCGATCCGCACCGGACGATCGGTACGCTTCGCGTGCGCTCGTCCGGCGTGCCGCGCGCGCAGGCAGTCCCGCTCCGGGTCGAGCGTCTGTCGGCGGCTTCCTTCGACGTGCGCACGGCGGGCGCCACCGCGCCGTTCGTTTTAGTCCTGAACGAATCGTTCCATACGGAGTGGCAGGCCACCGTCGACGGGCACGTTCTGCAACACGTTCATGCGAACGGCTTTGCCAACGGCTGGGTCGTGCCGGCCTCGTCGCACGCGCAAGTCGTGCGCTTGCGCTTCACCGCGCAACGCACGTACCTGGCCACGGCCTGGCTGTCAGTCGTCGGCGGCATCTTCTGCCTGGGAGGCCTATGCTGGCGTCGAAAGTAACCCGCGCGCTGGCGATCGCGATGCTCGTCGCCCTCGCGGTTGCCTCGCTTTCGACCGATCCTCTGCGCGAATACGCGGCGACCGGTGCCTACGTCGGCGTTACTGCGACGGCGATTGCAGCGCTCGTGGAGCTGGCGCTGCGGAGCGGGCGAGGTGCGCGACGAGCGCCGCTTCCACCCGATCGACGGTAGCGTCGCGCTTCAAACACGCATAGTCGATATCGAGCGCGCAGTTCGTGTTGAGCAAGCGCGGATCGAAGCACGGCGGGCAGGCAGAAGGCCTGAAGCTGAGCGTTCGTTCGCCGAACGGCCCGAAGTGGGTCGGCGTGGGACCGAAGATCGCCATCACCGGCGTGCCCACGCCAGCCGCCAAGTGCGCCATGCCGCTGTCGTTGGCCAACACGCCGGCGCAGGTCGACATGAAGCGCGCCACGTCGCGTAACGGCAATTCGACGAGGCCTTCCGCTCCAGAAGCCTGCGCGACCGCGCGCGACACTTCCCGTTCCGAAGGCCCGGCGAGCACGTACACGCGGAGTCCGCGCGCGCGCATCCGCCGGATCGTTTCGATGAAATACTCGGCCGGCCAGCGGCGCGAATCGAGACCGTCGTGGTCGATATTCCCGACGTGCACGGCCAAGACGTCGCTGCGGCGCGGCGCCGGATCGCGCCAGTCGTCGGGCACTTCGTAGCCTACCGCGGGCGCCGGCGCGAAGCCGGCCGCGCGCAGCAGGTCCATGTTCCGGTCGACGTTGTGCGCATCAGCGATGGGCACGAGCACCGAATTGAGGCCCAGCAAGTTTCGCAGCGACGGTTCGAAGTACCGGTGCGCGTAGCGGCGCTTCGCGCCGAGCGCTAGCGCCAGCACTTGATATTCGGCGCGCGCCGCGGGATACATCAAAAACGACGCGTCGTAGCGCGCCGCGCGCAGGTTACGCAGCAGTTCCAAGACGAACGCGCGCTTTCCCGATTCCCAAAAGGGCAGGTAGATCACGCGATCGACGAACCGCGGCATTCCCGAAAACAGCTCGCGCGCCCCGGCGCGCAGCACCGCCACGTCGATGCGCGACGCGGGGCGCTCCTGCTTGAGTGCAGCGAGGGCCGGGGTCGCTTCGAGCGAGTCCCCGAGGCCTTGCGGTGCGACGACCAGGAAGCGGCCGCCTAGCTCTCGCGAAGGCGAAGACGACATAATCGGCTTGGGGCACCTATCGGCGGCCGACACGGATGTGCCGGCGTTATGGGGTGACTGACGGGATTTGAACCCGCGGCCTCCGGAGTCACAGTCCAGCGCTCTAACCAGCTGAGCTACAGTCACCACGTGGAATCGCGCCCGGAGGGAATCGAACCCCCATCTTCGAGTTTAGAAGACTCGTGCCTTATCCATTAGACCACGGGCGCCGGACGCTGCGCCGCTTCCTTCGAGGCGGTCGACGCTTTCCATGCACCGTCCGGCTCCGCCTCTCCGCCTGACCCGATACCCTCCGATGGTCGGCGGGACGGCCCTCTTTTCCGGCCATGTTGGAGCGAATCGCCGCACCTGCCGGCACGAACGACCCGCGCTCGGTGCACCCGAGCGGCGTCTGAGCGGCTCGAGCCGGACGCAAGAAAACGCCCCGGCCCTGAGGCCGGAGCGCTCGCTGGATCATGCCGTCGCGCAGGCTGCGGCGAGCGTCAGTGACGCTCGTCGTGCGGGCCCGCCGCCGGCGGACGCTCGGCAGGCGCCGCTTGGTGCTGCACCGGCATCGACTGATGCGGCATCGCCTGCTGATGGGGCGCAGACTGCCGTCGCGCCGCAGCCTGTTGCTGCTGACGCGCGGCCGCAGCCTGTTGCTGATGCGCAGCGCTCTGCCGCGCAGCCGTCGCCTCTTGCTGGCGAGCAGCGCTAGCCTGTTGCTGGCGCGCCGCCGCCTGATGCTGCGCTTGCTCGCGCTGTGCGGCCTGCGCTTTGGCGGCTTGTTGTTGACGCTGCACCTCTTGCTGACGCGTTGCCGCCTCACGGTCTTGCGTGGCCTTTGTTTGGGCCGCCGCCTTTTCAGCGGAGGCGTTCTTACCGGCACGCGCCGTGCTTGCGCTGCTCCGATCGCTGGGACGGACAGCCTGGAAGCTCGGGGGACGGTTCGTCGCCGTCAACGGTCGTGAAACGGCAGCGTCTGGGGGGTGGCCGTTGTTTACCTTGGCCAGATACTGCCGGTTCTGCGCGGCGTACTGCTGGTTCTCACGCTGGCTCGCGAGCATCGCGATATGGTGCTCGCCGGCGGCGCGCTCGTCGGCGGCCGTCGGTTTCGCGGTCAAGCCGCCGCGCCCGCCATTGTATGCGACACGACTGCCATTCCGATTCGCGATCACCGTTCGGTTCACGTAGGTGTTGTGTATGACCGTGCGATTGACGTTGGTCACTGCAGTGTTGTAACGGAACGAATTACCGGACCAGCTTCCGCCGACGTATCCGTTACCGTAATAACCGGCGCCGTAGTTGACGCCGCCGTAGAAGCCGACCTGCGGGCCCCAATATCCGGCCACGAAAGCATAGCCGGAGGAGCCGTAGCTCCAATACCCGGGCGTCCACAAGTAACCTACCTGCGGTGCAGCCACCCACGTACCGGGAACCCAGTAATATCCGGCGTCACCGTACGCCCAATAACCGGGCGTCCAGATGTAATTCGCCGCCGGACAAGGCGGCTGCGTGTACACGGGAATAGCCGGCGGCGCGAAGCCGACCGACACGCCGATCCCAATCGAAACCTGGGCCGGTGCGGGCGCGGGCACCGACGCGAAAAGTATTGCGAGGGCTGCGATTCCTGGGGTTATGCTGCGAAGTCGCATCGTCGTCTCCCTTCGAAGGACTGCGCGTCCTTCAAAAAATCCGAACGGATGCGTACCCACAAAGCGCAACGAATCTGCACGTCGGGGGATGTTTATTGCGCACCAGCGTTGGGTACTCGCAGCGCTTCTTTGCTGCCCGGCAGAGCGTGCGTCCACGTTAGGCGCGCGCCCATCGCTGCGGTTCTCTCTACCCGACGCAATGAGGCCGCCTGAATGGGAAACGCCCCCGGCAGTCGCGCGACTGACGGGGGCGTTCGAGGGCTCGACGCGCGCGGGTTTAGTGCGGCGGTTTACCTTCTTCCTGATGCTCGGGTGCCGCCTGCTGATGCTGCGGCGCTGCNNGCCATGTGCTGCGGCGCAGCTTGGTGCTGCTGCGGTGCAGCTTGATGCGGTACAGGAGCCATGTGCTGCGGCGCAGCTTGATGCTGCGGCGCGGCCTTCGGTGCTGCGGCCGGGTGCGCCATCTCGACGGGCTTCGCCGGCGCAGTCTTCGGTTTCTGGACGGCCTCAGGTTTGCTCATCGCTTTCGGCGCAGCTTCCGGTTTGCTCATGGCTTTCGGAGCGGCGGCGAGCGTTTTGCGATCGCTTGCGGTGATCGCGGAGAACCCAGCGGGGCGGTTCGTCGCCGTGAGGGGCCGCGCGACGGCTGCGGTTGCGGGTTTGCCGCCGTTTACTTTGGCGAGATACGCTCGATTCTGAGCCGCGGTGGCTTCGTTCGTGCGTTGCGCCGGAAGCATCGCGACGTGGTGCAGATGGCCGACGGCCGTTTCGCTCGCGCTAGGCCGGGCGGTGATTCCGCCTGGTCCACCATTGTAGCTCGTGCGACTGCCGCCTCGATACACCACCGTTGAGCGATAGACGTTGCGAATCGACGTCGTGTTCACGACGGAGACCGCGGTGTTGTACTGGAAGTTATTCCCGGACCAGCGTCCGCCGGAGTAACCGGAACCGTAGTAGCCGGCGCCGTAGTTCACGCCGCCGTAAAACCCGACTTGCGTGGCCCAATAGCCCTGATTCCAGCCGTATGAGCCACTATTGTAGCCCCAATAACCGGGGGTCCAAAGATAACCCGATTCCGGCGCGGCGACCCACGTTCCCGGAACCCAGTAGTAGCCGAGATCGCCATAGGCCCAGTAACCCGGCGCCCAAATGTCATTCGCCTGCGGACACGCGGGCTGTTCGTAAACCGGAATCGCCGGCGGCCCGAAATCGACGGAAACGCCGACCGACATCTGCGCGGGCGCAGCTACCGGAACGGCCATGAAGAAGATTGCAATCGCGGCCACGCGAGGCAAAAAACCGAGAACCTGCATCGTTGACTCTTTCCTAAGGGCGTCGCCCTTCCACATCTCAACGCGAGGTATACCCCGAAACGGTGCATCCGTTCGAAACAAATAAGCGTTTCAAATCGAGCGAAAGCGGGAATCGACCGGTTCGAAAATCGAGAAATAGTGCTGCATCGTGGCCATTGCTCGTACGGATCGCTTTCGGACGAGCGACACCCTTTTCTGCCCGGGGCAGGGCCGCGGACGCCGAGCAGCGGAGTGCACGGCGTCCACCGACCGCTCGCTCCAGCCGCACCACGCGGCACGCACCGCAATTACGAGGAGGGCATGTCTTCTCGATGGTGTTCGCGCGGATCGTCAAAGACTCCGAACTGCCGCACGTCCGGTTCCACGACTTGCGGCACAGCTTCGGCACGATGGCCCTGGCGTCGGGCGTCGATCTAAAGACGGTCTCGAGCGCTCTTAATCACTCCGAGATCGGCGTGACCGCGAATCTATATGCACGCCGTAGAAAGCCTCAAGGAAGACGCTGCGCAGCGGATCAATGCTTTGCTAGGGGAAAGCGGTTGGCGAAGGCCTCAGCCGCAAGCCAATGGCAAAAGACTGCGCTGGAGCGCCGAATCTCGGCGCTCCAGCCCCGAGAGCGTCTATGCCGGCTGCAGCACCTTCAGCGTACCAATGCCGCCGTTCGGCCGCTTGTGGAGCACGATTTCAACGTCGATGCCGAGATTCCGAAGAATCTCTTGCAGCTTGTCTCGCGAAAACTCGTTCACTTTTCCGGCACGAATCTTCGAGACTTGGGGCTGCGTCAAAAACAAACGCTCTGCAGCGAGGATTTGGGTCCAGCCTCGCGCGTCGATCTCGTTACGGATGGCAAGAGCGAGATCGACCTTGGCGAGCATTTCATCTGCGTTTGGAAGCCCCAAATCAGCGAAGACGTTGCCGCTACTCGGAGTGACTCTAACCTTATCCATGCTGCTTCTCCAATTCGGCGGCGAGTTGCCGCGCTTGCTTTAAGCGTGCTTCGATGCGGTCTAAATCGGCTTTCGGGGTGCTGATTCCCGACTTGCTCTTCTTCTGGAAAAAGTCGAGTACGAAAATGGAGCTACCAAGCCGGGCCGCGTACATCAGCCGGTAGGCACCCGACTCATCCTGAGTGCTAATCTCCGTGACTTCGCGCAGGACACCGTGCATGGGCTTCGCGTCGTCGCTCTTGCCGCCGTTCTGGGCGACGCGTAGCGCAATACCCATCGTTTCGCGAACATCCTCTGACGCCTCGCGTAAGTCTTTCGAGGGTCGAGCCGAGCCACAGCAGGTCACGGTCCATCTGGAAGCCACTATATCAAAATTCGCATACTTTGGCAAGGGGGGGGCGAGTCGGGCCGTTGAGGCTAAGGTGCCGGCGAACAATCGAAACCAACGAGTCGAGCGCCGGCGGATTCGCGCCCTGAGATTTTTCCGTGCGACGGCCGTGCCACAGGCTGGCCCTAAGAACGAAAAAAGCCAGTAACCACGGGCCTCATCGAATCGGGATGACAGGATTTGAACCTGCGACTTCCTGCTCCCAAAGCAGGCGCTCTACCAAGCTGAGCTACATCCCGGTCGCGCGGATGGTTCCCGGCGACGGGGGTGGAATCCGTCCGGGGAGCGCTTCAACGAGCGCCTTCACGGCCAGGGCCCGGTGGCTGACGGCGTTCTTCTCTTCCTCCGACAGCTCGGCAAACGTGCGGCCCTCCTCAGACTCGAAGATCGCGTCGTACGAGAAGCCACCGTCGCCGCGCTCTTCGAGCGCCAACTCGCCGCGCAGTTCCGCCAACACCGCGGTCTCGTCGCCGCCCGCCTCCGCCCAGTGCAGCGCGCACACGAATCGCGCCGTCCGCGCCGCGCCGCCGTCGTTACCCGCAGACACAGCCGCCGCGGTCTCCGCCAGCAACAACGCGCGCCGCTCGGCCCACGTCGCCGCATCGCCACCGTAGCGGGCCGACAACACCCCGGGGCGTCCGCCGAGCGCCGCAACCTCGAGGCCCGAATCGTCGCCGAGCGCAGGCGCGGCAATCCCGGCGGCATCGAGCGCCGCTCGCAACGCCCGCGCCTTCAGCGCAGCGTTCTCCGCGTACGACGCCTCACCCTCAGCGACGTCCGCATACCCGGCATACGCCAGCGCCGTCACGCCATACGCGGCGAGGATCTGCTGCAACTCTCGCAGCTTCCCCGCGTTCTTCGTCGCGACGTAAACCGTCACGTCGCGCAATGGCGAGGTCACGACCGGATCACGTTCGATCCTAGTCCGTAACTCGTGCCCCGAAAGAGCGCCACCACGTCGCCCGTCGGGCCGTACACCGTCACGTCGTAGGTCCCGGTGCGCCTTCCTCGCGTCCGTTCCTCGGCCACCGCGCTCAACGCATCACCGGCCCGCGACGCCGCCGTAAACGAGATCGCGCAATTCAGGGCCACGTGGGTGTCGTTGCGTGAATTGCAGGCGTACGCAAACGCGGTGTCGGCCAGCAAGAACACGAAGCCGCCGTGGCATACGTCGTGTCCGTTGAGCATCTCCTCGCGCACGGTCATCGCGCAGCGCGCGTACCCGAACCGCACTTCTTCCACCGACACGCCGGCAAAAACGGCCGCGCGGTCGCGCTCGAACATAGCGGACGCGACGCGCGCCGCAAACGAAACCTCATCCACGCGACCCTACTTGCGAACGAGGACGCGAACGGCCTTCGCCTCGTAGCGCGGCAGCGTGCCTTCGGGATGCACCTCGACCTTCACCCGAATGCCGAGCCGCGCGCGGATGGTGCGTTCCAGCGCGTCGCGGATGTTGTCGGCATGCTGCGCCGCGTCATTCTTACGCTCGACTGCGATCACGATCTCTTCGAGAATGCGGTCTTCACGGTCGATGTAGATCTGCCAGGCTTCGTTGACCGTCGCGTCCATCGAGGCGATGCAGTCCTCGATCTGCGACGGGAACACCATCGAACCGCGCACCTTGAGCATGTCGTCGCTGCGGCCGATGATCCGGCCGATCAGCGGGAGGCTGCGCCGGCCGCAACCGCAGCCGTACGGGTCGTCGGCGAGACGCACGAGGTCGCGCGTGCGCCAGCGCACCACGGGCGACGCCTGACGCGAGAGCGTCGTGAACACGATCTCGCCCGTCTCACCGGGCGCGACCGGCTCGAGCGTCACCGGATTCAGGATCTCCGTCAGAATCGTGTCTTCGTTGATCAGGTGCATCTGATCCGAGTCGTGCGACCACGGGCAGCTGATGCCGTGGTTCGGGCCGGCCGACTCCGTGGAGCCGTAGATGTTTTGCGCGATGAAGCCGTCGGGCATCTCGGCTTCCAACTCATCGCGAAACGCCGCCGACACCGACTGCCCCCCGAAGAGGCCCAGGCGGAGCTTCCAGTCGCGCTTGGGGTCGATGCCCTGCGCCTTCGCCGTATTCACCAGCGTCATCAGCCAGAGCGGCGACATCGTGCAGACGGTGTACTCGTGGTCGCGCAGCCACTGCACCACGGCATCCGCGCGGCCGGGCCCGATGCCGAAGTTCGTGCAACCGTAACCCGCCAAACCCCAGTCCATCACCACGCCGCCGACCCACAGGCCATAGCCGTAACCCTGATACACGCGTTCGCCCCGGCGCACGCCGGCCGCATTGAGCAGCCGCGCCATCTGGTAGGGTATGAGTTCGCGCACGTCCTTGAACGTGTAGCCGAACATCACCGGCAATCCGGTCGTGCCCGACGTCGCGCAGAAGCGCGCGACGTCGTCCATCGGCACCGTCAAGAACGGGAACGGATACCGTTCGCGCAGCGCCGTCTTCTCGAGCGTGCCCACGCGCGAGAGCGTCTCGCGGCTCAACTGCTCGGGCTTCATGCCGAAGGTCGCGAAGTGCGCCACCCACGATGGGTCGGCGCTCAGTCGGGCGCCGAGCGAACGCAGCCTCCGGTCCTGGAGTTCCTCCAGTTCCGCGCGTCCGCGTCCTTCGACCTCGGGATGCTCGAACGTTGCCGGACCCGCCTCGACCATCGACTCGCCACTCCTCTCGCTTGGGTTAGGCGAGGCTTGTCACGCGACCCGGCGTCGTCCTGCGCGGTGCGGGCCTAGGCCTACTCTCCGGGTGCGCCTCCGGCCACCGTCGCCACGCCGTTGCGCGCGAGCGGCGGCGCATACGAGGGAACCGGGTCGATGCCGTGGATCGCGAGGTCGCCGTCTTCCACCTCGGCGTCGCTGGCCCGCAGCGGCACGATCAGCGAAACGAGCTTGAGCACCACGAAGGTCATGATCGCGTCGTAACCGATGATCACCGCCGCCGCGATCGCCTGGTTCAGCAATTGCGTGCCGCTATGCGTGTACAGCAGCCCGCCGACGGAGATGGGCGCCGTCTTCTTGTCGGCGCCGAGGTACTCGATCATCTTCGGATTGGCCACGATGCCCACCATCAAACCGCCCACGACGCCGGCAACCGCATGCGTGTGCAGCACGCCGAACGTGTCGTCGACGCGCTTGAAGATTGCGAGTTGACCGACCTTGTTGAGGCTGAACCACGAGATCGTGCCCGCAGCCAAACCGATCACGATCGCGCCAAAACCGTCGACGTAGCCCGCCGCCGGCGTGATCGCCACCAAACCCGTGATCATGCCGTTGATCATCGAGACCGCGTTGGGTTTGCCCGTCGCGAACATGTCGAGGATCAGCCAGCACAGCAGCGCGAGGGCGGTGGCGAGGTTGGTGTTGAGCACCGCGGCCGACGCGTCGGCGCTGGCAAAATAAGGGTCGCCGCCGTTAAAGCCGTTCCAACCCAGCCACAGCAAGCCCGCACCGGCCAGCGCCATGATCAGGTTGTTGGGCTCGAAGTCCTTGCGGTCTTCCATCAGGCGCGGTCCAACGACAGCCGCAGCGACGAAGCCGGAGACGCCCGCCGCGACGTGGATCACGTAACCGCCCGAGTAATCGACGGCGCCGAGTTGCGCGAGCCACCCGCCGCCCCAGAGCATGAACGCGTTGACCGAGTAGACCACCGTGCTCCACAAGGGCACGAAGATCATCCAGGCCTTGAAGTTCATGCGGCCGAGCACGGAGCCCGCAATGAGGATCGGGGTAATGGCTGCGAAGACGAACTGGAAATAGATCATCGTCGAGCCCGAGAAACGGAGCGGCGGCAAACCGCTCGCAGCCAGCGGAATGGTGGCCTGCGAGAGTTCGGTCTCGGCGCCGAGCGACGGGCCCGGAATGCCGACCAGGTTGGACAGGATACCCGGCCCGATCTTCAGCGCGTTGCCGAACGACATCTGGTAACCCCAGAGCATCCACACCAGCAGCACGATCGAAAACGCGTAGAAGCACATGACGGCGCTGTTGAGCGCCCACTTCTTCTTCACGAGTCCGGCGTATAGGATCGCCAGGCCCGGGATGCTCTGCATGCCCACGAACGTGGCGGCGGTGAGCTGCCATGCCGTATCGCCCGAATTGACGAACGACGGCGCAGGAACGTACGGGCCGGCATCGGCCAGGAGCGTCAGAGCAGCCGACATCGCGGTTTCCATTGCTCACACGGTATCCGGCGAGCCCTCGCCGCGCATTGGACAATAGGCGAACGACGACCCCATCCGGCTGTGCAACTAGCGATAGTCCTCAAGGCTTACTTGGACTACTGTAATGCGCAGAGGGATGGCGATTGGGGTCGCTGCCCCTGACGGGAGAGAGGGTCGCGTCGACGGGTAGCGGCTGAGGGGTTTGCCGCTACCCGCCGACGTCAACCCTGCCTTCAGGTCAAAAAACCGGGATGATGTCCTCGGGGCCGATATCCCCGACGTCGACGCCGTCCAANNTCGGCCTGCTCGTCGTACGTCAGCACGCCGAGTCCGCCATCGCGGGCGTGCTGCACGAGCACGCGATGGTTGGGCAAGAAGTAGTCCGGGATCTCCCAGAATTGGTTGGGCGGCTCCCACAGGATCATCGAGAGAAACACGAAGCCCGCGCGCAACTGCTTCGTGATCAGCGTCTTGTGCTCGTCGGAGAGCCCGGGCCAATCCTGTTCGAGGATCGTCAGACAGATCGCGAGATGACGCGCTTCGTCTTGCCCGACCTTCTTGAAGATCTCTTTGAAGACCGGGTGCGTGGCCTTCTTGGCCATTCCGAAAAACAGCGTCGAACTCGCGACTTCGCCCATCATGAACGACGTGAAGAGCACCGAGAGCGGGTACTTGTGCAGCGACTCGCCGTAGCCTTTCCAATACCGTCCGCCGTTGTGGTAGAGCCACTGGATGTTATTGATCGCGGCGCGTTCCAAATCGGTCTTCGGCACGAAGTCGAGCGGACCGCCGGGCACGAGCTTTTGGATCGCGCGCTGGCAGCACTCTTCGTGATTCACTTCGTCGCGCGTGATCGAGAAGAAACACTTGCGGATCGGATCTTCGGAATGCTGTTCGAACGCATGGATCGTCGCCTTGGCAAACACGGCCGGGCCCGAGCCGTCGAAGTTCGCGAGCACGGCGTACCAGTACATGATGCCGATGCGCTGCTCGTCGGTAAAATCTTCGGGACGGAGTTGATCCCAGGCGAAGTCCGACGGATTGTAGATGTGCTTCTTCGAGCGCTCGTAGAGTTCGGCGAGCTTGGGCGTCTCGACGCGCCACTCCATCGGATAGATGTTGGGCTGCGGGACGGCCGGCGCAGGCGCGAAGCCGCCTGCGGGCACGACGAGTTGAGGAACGGTGGTGATGTCGATGGCCATGGTATTCGAACGCCTCCCTACCGAATGGTTGGTAAGGGAATACTACGACTTCGCCGGCCCAAGTCCCTCGAAGAGGAGCGCCTCGATGGCGGCCGCGAGTTGGGCCGGCTTGAGCGCTCCGCCCGGCCGGTACCACTCGACGATCGAGTTCGAGGTTCCGAAGATCAGCCGGGTCGCCAACCCCGGCTCTATTGCGGTCGACAGTTCGCCGTCGGCCTGGCCCTCGGCGATCAGCCGCGCGACCGCCCGGTCGAAGGCGCGGCGCCGCTCGACGGCGCTTTCGGTTGCCGGCGAGGTGGCCTTGACGCGAAAGAGGACGGTCAATTCCGGCAAGAGCGAGCAAGCGGTCTCGGCCACGCGCCGCACGATGAACCGCACGCGCTCCGCCGCGCGTCCGCGGTTCGCCGCGGGCTCGGCGAGGATCGCCTGAAGCGCCGCGAGAGCGCGGTCGAGGCCGCGCGCGAGCAGCGCCTCTTTGCCCGTGACGTGATGGTAGATGCCGGCCTTGGTGATGCCCGCAGCACGCGCCACGTCGTCCATCGTCGCACCGTCGTAGCCGCGCTCGGCGAACACGCGCAGGGCCACGTCGGTCAGCGAATCGATGTCGTAGGGCTTGCGGACTTCCACGCGCCGCACTTACTCGCCCGGCCGCCCGGCGCCCGCCGGAGCCGAAAAAGCGAAGAGGCGCCGGACGATCGCCCGGCACCTCCTCAGATGGCTCGGATTGCGCCTCTCGCGGTAATCACTCCGCTAGTTGGTGCGCGCTCCGCTAACGTGACCGGGTGGATCTGTCGAGATGGCCGACCCTCCTCGTATACTCGCTAGTAACATCGTCTCGAGACACTTGCAGTATACCCCCGCAAGGGGTGCGTTGCAACAAGCTTGCCGTCACTAGATTTCGATTTTCTCATTCGACGCTCACGGAGGGAAGCGACGCCGTCAACGCGAGAACTTGCTTCGATGCCTACAGCACCGGTCGGCCCGCGCGCCGAACTCACTCGCGACCAACTGCTCACCCTACTGCGCAGCATGCTCTTGCAACGAGCGGTCGACACGCGCGGCTTTCAACTCAACCGGCAAGGCAAGATCGGCATAGCGATGGGCTCCGAAGGCCACGAGGCCATCCAAGCCGCTACCGGCCTCGCCTTCCGCCGCGGCATCGACCTGCTCTATCCGTATTATCGCAACACGGGATTAATTCTGGCGTGTGGCTTTCCCCTCGAGGATCTGTTCCGCTCGCAGTTGGCGCGCGCCGCCGACCGCACGGGCGGACGCAGCATCATCAACCACATCACCGCCCGCGACCTGGGCATCGCCTCGATCAGTTCGATCATCGCCGCGCAATGCACGCACGCCGTCGGCGCGGCCTATGCGATCAAGTTGCGCGGCGAAACCGGACGCGCCGTCTTCTGCCAATTCGGCGAAGGCGCAACGAGCGAGGGTGAGTGGCACGAAGCGCTCAACTTCGCAGCGATTCATAAAGTCCCGGTCGTGTTTCTGTGTGAGAACAATCGCTGGGCCATCTCGACGCCACAAGAAAAGCAGATGGTCAATCCCGACGTCGCGTCGCGCGCGAAGGGGTACGGCATGCCCGGCGCGATCGTCGACGGCTTCGATCCGTTGGCAGTGTACGCCGCCGTGAGCGAAGCGCGCGACCGCGCCGCCGCGGGCGACGGCCCGACGCTCGTGGAGATGAAGTGTTATCGCTTTCTCTCGCACACGACCGACGACGACGACCGCACCTATCGCACGCGCGAAGAAGTTCAAGCGCAGCGCGACCTCGATCCGCTGCCGCGTTTCGAACGCCGCCTCCTCGACGACGGCATCCTCACGCAGCCCGAACTCGAAGCGCTCCGCGCCGAGATCAAAACGACCGTCGACGCAAGCACCGACGCCGTTGAAAACGAACCGCTCCCCGAGCCCCAAACGCTCTACGGCAACGTCTACGCCGGCCCCGATACCCCCTGGCTGTAGCGGCCGCTCGAGCTAAGCGAAGCGGGCGATCAGCGCCGGAGTTTGCGCTTATTGAACTTTGGCGGCCCCTTGCGCGCCAGTATCTTGGCGGTCGCGGGGCGTTGATTCTTATTCGTGCGGTCGCCGTGGCGTAGCAGCGCTTCGTGGATGTCGTCGTCGATGCGCTCGCGCAGGCGCATCACCGCCGGGCCGTCGACGTAGACGGTCGGGAAACGCTGCGAGAGCCAGAGATAGAGGGTGGCCAACCGCGACCGATCTTCGAAGAGAAGCAAACGGTCTCGGGCCTCGGTCCCGGCGAGGATCTCGTTTGCGTCGACCACGCCGCCGCGCGCGTGCTGCTCGCCCCAGCGCGCGAGCGCCCGCAGGCCGTTGCCCCGCGTATTGACCGGCGCGCGCCCGTAGGTGCAGCGCACCTCGAGCGGCAGTTCGAGGAACTTCTCCGACATCTCCAGCGCGACGGCGACTTCGATCGTCTCGGAAAGGTCGGCGATGCGCAGGTCGGTATCTTCGGCGCGCACGCGCGTCTGGAAAAACTCCAGCAGCCGCGCGGCGTGGTTGGTGCCGAGGATCGCCGAGAGCCGGCGCAGGTGCTCGTCGGTCGGCGAGATCCAGATGGGCGCGTCGCCTTCGATCGGATCGAAGCGGTCGAGGCGCTCGCGCAGGAGGCGTACGTCGCGCGGTTCGAGGGCGCTGACCTGGCCCTCTTCGTGCAGGCCATAGCGTCCCGCGCGGCCCGCGATTTGGCGAATCTCCGGCGGCTTCAGCAATCGCGTCGCGACGCCGTCGTACTTTTCCATCGTCGCGAAGACGAGGCGCCGGATCGGCAGATTGAGGCCGAGGCCGATTGCATCGGTGGCCACGAGCACGTCGGCGCGGCCGGTGCGGAAGCGCTCCGCCTCGCGGCGTCGTACGGCCGGCGAAAGCGAGCCGTAGATCGCCGCGGTCGAGCGGCCGTTGAGCCGGATGCGGCGTTGCAGATCGACGACCGCGTTGCGCGAGAAGGCCACCACCGCATCGCCCGCGCGTAGGCCGGAGAGTGGGATCGCATCGACGATCTTGAGCGGATTCTTGCGTTCGAAGCGGCGCACCGTCAGCGGAATGCCCAGGCGCTCGGCCAGACGCTGCGCCGGGCCGAGACCGTCTTCGGAACCGCACATGATCACGCGCTTGGCGGGCACCGCGGCGATCGCGAGCGTCCAGGCCCAGCCGCGCTGTTCGTCTTGCAGCATTTGCGCTTCGTCGACGATCGCGAGTTCGACCTCGCGGCTGAGATCGACCATTTCCACCGTCGAGCTCACGTGCTGCGCCGAGGCGTCGAGCACGCGCTCTTCGCCCGTCACGAGCGACGTCGCAATGCCCGACTCGCTCAAACGCTCGTAGACTTCCAACGCGAGCAGACGCAGCGGCGCGAGGTAGACGCCGCTCTCGGCTTCGCGCAAGAGTTCGAGCGCCGCGTGCGTCTTGCCCGAATTGGTGGGACCGGCGAAATATTCGAGCGCGGGTTGCGCACGCGTAAAACTTTCGAGATAGAAACGCAGGCCGAGCGAGGCTTCCACACGCGCGTCGACGCGGCGGTTCTCCAGCGCCTGGTACTCGCGTACGAGGCCGCGCCGCGCATCCTCGAGCGCCGTGAAGAACGAGGGGTGGTCGTAGACGTGGCGCCGCTCGACGTCGTCGGGCTCGCGCAGAATCTTGACGGCGGCGCGCTCCATCGCGTGCCGGAATTTGGCCGCGGCGGGATCGACCAGCGGCGCGATCGCGCGCTCGCCTTCGGCAGCCGTCAGTTCGCCGGGCATTTCGACCGGCACCCGGCCGCGGACCACGACGACCCGAGGCCCGAGCGTGAACTGCCGCTCGACCTTGATCTCGACCATGTCCTGGCCGGCCAACTTCCAGCCCAGGGCTTTTGCTGCTCGCTTGCGCCGGACGCGCTCGCGGTCGGCTTCGCTCTTCTCCGTCTGCATGTATCCCGGTTCCTAACTCCGCTTGGCCGCCTGGGGTTCCGCTCGCGGGCTTCCACACGTGCGCACGCCCCACTTCATCGCGACGCCGGCGCTCAACATCAATGCCCCGCCGGGTCTGGTGTGGCCCTCGATGCCGCTGTCGCCGATCGCGCAAGGGCGCGCGCGCCACCGTACCTGGGCACTGATCTTCGAGCCGACTCTCGGCGGCAACGCGCCGGCACCACGCCAAGTACTTCGACATCGCAAACGCAGTTCGGGCGGGTTACCTAGCCCGAAATAAACCTTGTCGCGTGTGGGGGAGAACGGGTCGTCCGGCGAGGCGTCGGGCGGCCCGTTCGTTTTTCGAGAAGGACGGGCTCGGCGCGGCGCAGGAGTGCCGAATCATGGCCGTGAGCACCGAAACGCCGACCCTGTCCAGTTATGCGCAAGGCCGCAGCCATGCGGCGAGCGGCGGGTTCGTCGATCTGCCCAGCGCGGTCGACGGCCACGTCGTCGCGCGGGCCTCGAGCGACGGCTTGGATTTCGCCGCGATGACCCGCTACGCGCGCTCGGTGGGCGGCCCGGCGTTACGCGCGTTGACGTTCCACACGCGCGCGCAGATGCTCAAGGACCTCGCGCTGTATTTGAACGAGCGCAAAGACCGGCTCTACGAGCTGTCGTTTGAGACCGGCGCCACGCGGGCCGACCACTTCTTCGACGTCGACGGCGGAATCGGCACGCTCTTCTCCTTCGCCTCGAAGGGACGACGCGAATTGCCCGACGAGCGCTTCGCACTCGATGGNNGGCGTCGCGGTGCACATCAACGCCTTCAACTTCCCGTGTTGGGGCATGCTGGAAAAGCTTTCGCCCGCGTTGCTCGCGGGCGTGCCCGCAATCGTCAAGCCCGCATCGTCGACGGCCTTCGTCGCGCACGAACTCTTTCGGCTGATTCTCGAATCGAACCTGATTCCCGAAGGCGCACTGCAACTGATCGTGGGCAGCACGGGCGATCTACTCGATCACCTCGACGGTCAGGACGTCGTCTCGTTCACCGGTTCCGCCGCCACCTCGACGAGGTTGCGGAGCCACGCGATCATCGGCGAGAAAGCGGTGCGCTTCATCGCCGAGCGCGACTCGCTCAACGCGGCAATTCTCGGCCCCGACGCCGGGCCGGGTACGCCCGAGTTCGAGTTGTTCATCGGCGAAGTCGTCAAGGAGATGACCTCGAAGGCGGGCCAGAAATGCACCGCCATCCGGCGCTGCATCGTGCCGCGCGATCTCTATCCGGCCGTCGTCGAAACGCTGCGCGAGCGCTTGAGCGAGGTCGTCGTGGGCGATCCGCGCTTAGCAGACGTACGCATGGGCGCGCTCGCCTCGCTGGGCCAACGCGACGACGTTCGTGCAGCAGCGGCTTTGCTGCGCCGCGAGGCGGAGTTGCTCTTCGGCGATCCGCTGCACGTCGAAACCAGCGGCGCCGACGCCGAACGCGGAGCGTTCATCTCGCCGTTGCTCTTCGGCTCGGAGCGCCCGCTCGACGCGCAGGGTATTCACTCGATCGAAGCCTTCGGGCCGGTCAGCACGCTCATGGCCTACGACGGTTTGGATGAGGCGATCGCGCTCGCCAAGCGCGGCGAGGGCAGCCTCGTCGCCTCGATCTACAGCTACGACGACGATTTCTCGAACGGCCTGATCTTCGGCATCGGCTCGTACCACGGACGCCTCGTCGCGATCGATCGCGACTGCGCGCGCGAGTCCACGGGCCACGGTTCGCCTTTGCCGCAACTCGTACACGGCGGCCCCGGCCGGGCCGGCGGCGGAGAAGAGCTTGGCGGCATCCGCGGGGTGATTCATTACATGCAGCGCACCGCGTTGCAAGGCTCGCCCAAGCGCCTCGCCTCGTTCGGCAAGAGCTGGATCAAAGGCGCACCGGAACTCGACGTACCGCCCCATCCCTTCCGTCATACGTTCGACGAACTTGCGATCGGGGAGACCTTTCGCTCGCCGAAGCGGACCGTTACGCTCGANNAAGCCGCCGCTGCCAACCCCTTCTTCCCCGGTCGCGTCGCGCACGGCTACCTGCTCCTCTCGTTCGCAGCCGGCCTCTTCGTCGAACCCGCCCCGGGCCCGGTTCTCGCCAACTACGGCCTCGACAACCTGCGTTTCTTGAAGCCCGTCGTACCCGGCGACGCAATCCGCGTGCGCCTAACGGTCAAGCAAAAAACGCCGCGCAAACCGGAATACGGCGAAGTCCGCTGGGATGTTGAAATCACTAACCAGTCCGCCGAAACCGTCGCGACGTACGAATTGCTGACGATGAATGCCGTTGAGGCGCAGGTNNTCCGAGGGCACCCTAGACACGTTCTTCGGCGTTTCGTCGGAGACGGATGACCCACCGATTGGGCTGGAGCGGAGGCTTTGGGCTCCGGAAGCACTACGTGACGGCGAGATAACCTAAACCATCGTGAGCTGCTCCTATGCTTCGGAACCACGTTCAGGTTATACTCACAAGAGACGGCCGCTGTACTTCTCCAATAGACCCCAGGCCTTGTCGCCATACAGCGTCTTCCACTTCGAATAATACGGCGCCAAGCGCGCCTTGAAGCTTGCGGTGTCGCACGAGTAGACCGCTAGTCCCTGGCGGTGCAATTTGTCCGTCAACGACGCCGTCAGGCTCGCGAAATCGCGGCGCTGGAGATCGGCGTACTTCGCGACGTTACGCGTTACGACGCCCTGAATCTCGGGGCCGAGCGCGTTCCAGGCATCCTGGTTGACCAGGAACCACCAGCACGTCCAGCTGTGATTCGAAAAGTTCAGCGTCTTCTGGACCTCGAAGACGCGGCTCTGCTCGATATTGATCAGGGCGTTTTCTTGCGCGTCCACGACGTGCGTCTGCAGCGAGGTATA
The DNA here is from genome assembly GCA_003136655.1 of Vulcanimicrobiota bacterium. Taxonomy (GTDB): domain Bacteria; phylum Vulcanimicrobiota; class Vulcanimicrobiia; order Vulcanimicrobiales; family Vulcanimicrobiaceae; genus Hesperobacter; species Hesperobacter lustricola. Next base: position 3,200 of record PLFC01000110.1, on the reverse strand, counting down.
GAGTTCGCTAACGTTCATCGCGGCCGGCGCCGCGCCGAGCGTCTTGAAGAGGTCGACCGACGCGGGGCTTGCGGGCACGCGAATCTTCAGGCCCTCGAGTTCCGACGCGTTGCGGACCGGCTTATTTGCCGTAATCTGGCGAAAGCCGTTGTCGAACGGGTGTGGGATCGCGTACATGCCTTTCGCCGCGATTTCTTTGCGTACGTACTCGCCGAGGTCGCCGTCGACGGCGCTGAAGGCCTGGCGCGCGTCTCTGAAGGCGTAGGCAACGTCGGTGATTTGCGCGGCGGGGACGATGTTGCCCAAGATCGAGCCGGGCTCGGTGAGAAACTGGATCGCCCCGCTGCGCAACTGCCCGAGCATCTGCGTGTCGCCGCCGAGCGTGCTGTCGCCGAACGTACGCACCAGCAGCTTCCCGCGCGTCTCGCGCGAGATTGCCTGCCACATCTCCACCGCCCGAGTCGTGACGGGCGAGCCGACCGATTGATCGTTGCCGTACTTGTACTCGAACTGCGCCGCCCGCGCCGGTGCGCGGACGACGTTGATGCTGGCGAGCGTGGCTGCCAGCGAGGCCGCAAAGCGGCCGCGCGACTGGGCGGACTTCATCCGCCCCGTATCAGGCGTGGGTGGCGAACGCTCCTTCAGGTAAGAACGCGCCGAGTCCGTAGGCTTCGAGTACCGAGTGATTGATCGGCTCGCTCGCAGCGTTGATCGCATCGACGGGAGAACCGCCCGGAACGGTCGTGCGCAGCTTCCGCGTGCCCTGACGCGCCTCGCTCAGAGACACGATCGCATTGGCAACCTCGACCGGATCGCCCGCGCTCGCCACGAGCCCTGCGAAGATCTTCTCGATCGTCTTTCCGACCTCACCATATGCGTCGAGCGTCGCCACATCGTCGGGCGAAACGGCGACGTTCCCGATGTTGGTGGCGTAGGCTCCGGGTTCGACGATGGCGATGTCGACACCGAAGGGCCGCAATTCGTAGGAGAGCGATTCGGACAGGGCTTCGAGCGCCCACTTCGATGACGTATACACGCCGGTGAAAGGCAGAACCATGCGCCCGACCACCGAGCTGACGAAGATGACCAGCCCCGACTTACGGGCGCGCATACCCGGCAAGAACGCACGCACCAAGCGATGCGGGCCGACCACGTTGGTCGCGTACTGCCGCTCGAGCGAGTCGGGCGTAAAGCCCTCAACGATACCCATGTGCGCCGTGCCGGCGTTGTTGACCAGCACGTCGACACGATCGGTCGCCGCATTGATGGTCGCCGCTGCACGATCGACCGAGGCTTGGCTGGTGACGTCGAGTTCGACGACGGTGACGCCGAGTTGCTCGAGCGTCCGCTTCGGCTCCGCGTTGCGCCCGGTGAGGTCGCGCATCGTTCCGAACACCCGGAAGCCGGCTGCGGCGAATTTCTTGGCGGTTTCGAACCCGAAGCCGGTGCTGGTGCCGGTGATGACGGCTACGCGCTGTGCCATGTGTGAATGTGTCCCTTTGTGTTGTTTGGTGATGGCACTGGGCGTGAGGAGCGCGGTGCCGGTTGACGAAACCCATCCTANNCCCGTCCGCGGAAACTGCTTCAACAGCCGATGTCCCAGCCGAGACATACTGGCGCACCTCACCGGCCGCTGGGGCAGCCTGATCGCGACCGCCCTGCGGCAATCGGGCACCCTCCGCTTCTCCGAGCTACGCGACCGCATCGACGGGATCTCCGAAAAGATGCTGGCCCAGACGCTCCGCGATCTGGAGAACGACGGTCTCATCCTGCGCATCAGCCGCGGCACCGTGCCCCCGCACGTCGAGTACAGCCTGACACCCCTCGGCGAGGGCGCAGCCAAACACGTGGCGGCGCTCGTCGACTGGGTCGAGACAAACGTACGCGAGGTCATCGAGACGCGGGGCGAACCGGCGCCCTAGGCGGGTGTGACGTCGAGCGCGCGCACGAATGCGGCGCGCAGCGTCTCGAACTCGCCCGGCGCATAGACGGGTTGGACCGTCCGCCTCGGATCGATCGGACCGCCCTCGAATCGATCGCCGCGATACCGCGGAAAGAAGTGCATGTGCAGATGCGGGATCGTGTTGCCGTGAATCTCGTAATTGAGCTTCGCCGCGCCGGTGACCGCAGCTACGGCTCGCGAGACTCTGCGCGCATCGCGCATGAACGCCGCAGCGTCGGCCTCGGAAAGGTCGTGCAACTCGACGACGTGCGTCTGCGACACGAGGCAAACATAGCCCCGCAGAGGCGCCGCCTCGTGCATCGTCACCCAGGTAACCTCGAGCTTGGCCACGACATCGTGCGGCTCGGTCTGACGGCAAATCGGACAGGCTTGGCTCACGTCAAACGCGAGCGCGGCGCATCATCGCCTTGACGACGAAGGGATGGACGCGCTCGACCGGCGCCATGTAGGCTCGACCGAGGGCGTTGTGTACGGTGACGACCGTCGAGATGACGTAACTCGGCTTGACCCGATCCAGCGCCTTCATGACCGAGACGCGCACATCGAGGTGCGAGTCGTCGATGCCCATGACCAACTCGTTCTGCGTCTGCCCGACGATGCTGAAGATCCCGATCCGGTCGCCGATGCGATACGCTCCCGCCGATTTTTCCCGGGCGCCGGGCGGCGGGCCGACGGCTTTGAGTCCAAGCCGGCGCGCGATACGGTTGCGCAGCGCCATCAGCAAACGAACCCATCCCGGCGTGGCTCGCAGCGTTCGGAGAAACACCTCGGTCGGCGTCAGCGTCGCATCATGCAACGGCGCGACAAACGCATCTGAAAAGAACGCGCGCGAAACCAAAGGACGCAGCGCGCTCTCCTCGGGTACCGCCGTCTTCACTACGGCGCTCACGAGATCGCCCGCAGGCGCATCACGGAAGCGTTACGGCTCTTCCAGCCGCAGCACGGCCATGAACGCTTCTTGGGGCAGGTCGACGCGGCCGACGCGCTTCATGCGCTCCTTACCGGCCTTCTGCTTCTCCAAGAGTTTGCGTTTGCGGCTGATGTCGCCGCCGTAACACTTGGCCAGGACGTTCTTGCGCATCGCGCCCACCGTTTCGCGGGCCACGATCTTGCCGCCGATCGAGGCTTGGATCGGCACGTCGAACATCTGACGCGGGATGAGTTCTTTCAGCCGCTCGGCCATCCGTCGTCCGTAGTAGTCGGCGTTGGACTTGTGCACGATGGTCGAGAACGCGTC
>PLFC01000015.1 GCA_003136655.1 Vulcanimicrobiota bacterium | reverse complement strand
GCTTCGTCGAGCGCGTTGTTTCCCGCATCGGTCGTCCAGCAGAGGCTTTGCGTTGCGGCGCAGGCGGCTCCGGCCGGCTCGACGCCGAAGAGCGGGCCATCTTCATACTGCAGCGTTAAACCACGCAGCGCAACCGACGTGTCGCCGAAGGCGGCCGTCGCGTCGAAGAACGTGTAAACGTTGGGGCCACCGATGGCGACCGAGAAGAGTTCCGGGCCGCCGAAGATGTCTGACGAGATCGAATTGCCGTACGGATCGTCGACCGCCAAGCCCGAGCCCGTGACGAGGTAGAGATCCTGCGCTTGATCGACGGCGATGCTGTAGGCAGACGAGGTATTGGCCGTGATGGTCTGGACCAGCGAGAAGTTCGAATTGTATTTGGTCACCGTGCCGCCGTTGCCGACATTGCCCACGTACACGTCGCCGTAGGTATCGGTCGCAACCGAAACCGGTGAGCTGACGCCGGTGGTGATCGCGTTGGACAGCACCTTGTAGTCGGGGTTGATGATCTCGATCCGATTTGCGTCGACGTCGGCGACGTAGACGTTGCCCGAGCCGTCGATGCCCAGGCCGTAGGGGAAGGTGAAGTGGCTGACCTTCCCGGCGTTGCGATGGGCGTGGATGCGCTGGAAGAGGGCCTTGGCCGGGGAGACGCCGTTGCCGAACTGATGGTAGACGGGCGAGATCGGCACGAGGGTGGAGGCGGCGGCGGGGGCCGCGAGGGGCAGGGCGATGGCCGCCGCGAGAGCGGCGCGAAGCGCGGTATTCATTGGATGAACCTTCCGTCAGGGGGAGTGTGAGTGAGTGAGGTGGTGACGCGGTGCGTCGATGAACCCACCTTACCGACCCGCACTAACACGTCGCTGACGGACGCTGACGGGGCGCTGACACGGGGCTTACAAGTTTGGGGCGCAGGCGTCGCCTTGTTGCGACCACAGCTCCTGAACGCGGTACGGGTGGCCGTTGAGGACGATGTTGGCGCCGCTCGTCATGAGCCCGACCATGCCGAAGTTGCCGATGCAGAGGTCGGCGACTTCCGTGTCTTTGACGGAGCCCTTCCAGCCGTTGCCCAGCGGGTCGCTCATCATCTCCGCGCCTTCGTGGCCCATCGTCTTGATCGCTTCGTCGGAGGCGACGTCGCCGGTGGGCGAGGGTAAGTCGAACGGCGCCGTGCACAATCCCGTTGCCGACGGCACGTACGCGAAGATCACGTCGACCGTCTTCTTGCCGGACTTCATCGTTGTCGACGAATGCGAACCACAGAAGCTCGGCGACGGCACCACGCCCTTGGGCGTGAAGACGAAGAACTGTGCGCCGAGCCCGGCCGACCACGACGGGTTGGCCGAGAGCGCCTTGAGCACTTCCTCACCGGCCAGCTTCAGCGTAACCGACTTCGGCGGCGTGGACGAATCGAGGTACGCGCCGCCGTAGGTGACGGCGTTCTGGATGGAGCCGTTGGTGCCGGAGTACTGCGTGAGCACCGAAAAGTAATCGCCGCCGCCGAGATCGCTCTCGAACTGCTCGACGTTCTTCTCGAAGGTCTGCGTGATGTTCGCGGTACCCCAGAAGATCGTGTAGGCGGTGACCGCCGGCTGAATCGGTCCGCCGTGATAGGTCATGCCGGGCGTGGGCTCCGAGCTGGGCACGCGCATCGCCGGCTGGGCGACGCCGGCCTGCGACGAGCCGCCGCCGAGGTTCGGACGACACGCCGCCGCTGATTGCTCGAACGCTTCGGGGATCTGATACAGCACGCTGCCGAGCTGATAGTTGGCCTGATCGCCCAGCAGACCCTGATCGCCGTAGTCGAAGAAGCAGATGTCGCCGATCTCGCCGTAGGTGTCGTCGTACCAGCCGTTGCCCAGCGGATCGGTCACCATTTCGAGCAGTTCGCGCGAGGCGTTGGTGATCGCCGCGTCGCCGCCGGGCACCGATGGGTTGGGTACTTTGTACGGTGCGCGATAGGCTTCGCACGCCGGGTTGCCGCCCTCGTAGGGGATCACCGCGAAGACCACCGGCGTGGCTTTCTTGTGCTGGAAATTGAAAGCGCTATGCAGCGCGCAGACGTTGGGCGACTGCACCGTGAACGGCGCGTCCGGCGGCAAGAACACGAAGATCGGATCGTCGAGCGTGGCGGGGAACTCGTGGTTCTTGACGAGTTTCGTCAGTTCGGTTTCGATCGCCGCGACGTCGAGCGTTTGCGGAAAGGGATCGTTGTCGACGTCGGACTCGATCAGCGTGGACGAGTTCTGGATCGGCTCCGCTTTCGTGGAGTACGACGCCGCGACGCCGTAGTACGACGTGCCGCCGATGGCATCGAGGAAGCCATCGATCAACATGAAGTACGGCGCCGAGATAGATCCGTTCGGATACCAGTACAGCGTATACCCCGAGGTCGACTGCAAGACGGGCCCACCGTGGTACGTCACGTCGTATGCGGGCAGCGAGCCGCCCGACGCACGAGGCCGCGCGCCCGGTCGAGCGTGCGAGATGAACGGCCCATCGTAGTGGATCGGATACTGGTGCGTGATCGCGGCGGGCTGCGCCGACGGCGTGAAGAGCACCGTACTCAAGATGAAGGCGAACAGATCCATCCCTTACGTCCTCCTCGGACTTCGCCGTCGTACACGCAGCGAGCCGGGTAGTTCGCCCTAGCGCACTCGGATTCCGGGGGAGATAGCGCTTGCCGAAGCGTGGCCCGACGAACTTACCACGATACATCCTTGCTCGCGACTGTGCCGGCGGTGCGGCCGGGTGCGGTTTGATACGTCCAATAGAGGTTCGTGTGCGCAATCACTTGCGCGGGCGGGGGCGCGCCCCAGGCTGACTGGTCATTGGTTGTGTGTGCGTCGCTGACGAGGATCGCGTCGTAGCCGCGCACGAGCGCGCCGTGGAGCGTCGAGCGGATGCACGCGTCGGTCTCCGCGCCGGCGACGAAGAGCCGCCCGACCCGCAAGCCCGCGAGGATGCTTTCGAGGTTGGTGTTCTCGAACGCATCACCGTAGTTCTTGTGGACGAGCGGCTCGGCCGGAGCCGGCGTGAGTTCCGGGGCGAGCTTCCAGTCATCGCTGCCCTTGGTGAGTTGGTCGTCGGAGTGCTGGACCCAGATGACCGGGATGTGCGCCCGGCGCGCCTTCTCGACGAGGCTCGCGATGTTTGCGACAACGGTGTCGCGCGCGTGCGCCGACCGCACGACGCCGGCCTGGACGTCGACCACGAGGAGTGCGGTGTTCGGGCGATCAGCGAGGGTACNNCGCCCGAGCGCGGTGATGTCGAGGTAGCTCCAGGTGCTGCCCATCGCCTCGTCGCCGCGGGCGTCGATGAAGTAGGTGCGGAAGATCGCGTCGCCGTCGCGGATGAAGGCGTTGGTGCCGTGCCATTCGTCGAC
>PLFC01000116.1 GCA_003136655.1 Vulcanimicrobiota bacterium | reverse complement strand
TCAGACACGAGTGTCTAACCAACTGTCAGGCGGGAGTGCCTAGCTTGCGGTGATGTGGTTACGACCGCGATGAATTGTGTCGCAAAGCGCGGCGGCTCGCCTTTTGACTTCCCCTGAGCGTTCGGCGCACTCCGTGTGTTCGAGGCCTTGATTTCGTAGCGGGCGGCCTCACCCCCGCCAGCCTTTGATTTTGAATTCGCTATTGAATCTGAAGTGCTCCCGTCCGAATCGATACCCGTAGTGCCCGGTCCGATCCCGTAAAACGGGAACATGCCGGCCGCTACGAAGTCAAAATCGAACTTCAAACCCAAATGCCGGCGGGCGTAAAGCCCGTCGCTACAGAACCGTTGGCGCAGCCTCGATCCGTATCGGCCGACGGCCGTACCCTCATCGCTGTATGTCGGATTTCGCGCCGGCGCTTCATACTGGGTCCGCGTCGCAGCCCAGAGTTCCGATTGCATATTCGCGATTCAAAACACGCAGAGGAGGCACGCATGAAGTTTCTGCGGCAATGCAGGTTGGCGGTGGCCGCGCTCGCCGTCGCGGCGCTATTCCCCGCGGCGTCGTTCGCGCAAAATCAGAACCAAAATCCGGTCTCCAATCAATTGATGGGCCAGATCGATTTCAAACCGGTGATGAAACCGGATAAAGACGCGGGTGTGTGGGTGGACGGCCAGTACGTCGGCTTCGTCAAGGAATTAAAAGGCGACAAAAAAGTGCTGTTGCTGCCCGGCGAGCACCAGATTTCCATTCGCCAGGCGGGATATCTGAACGAAGATCAGAAAGTCGTCGTCGAGCCGGGAAAAGTCAGCACCATCACCGTGCGGCTCGAGCACGATTCGAGCGCGCTCGCGCCGCTGGTTGCGGGCGTCCTCGCGGTGCTCGCGCTCTGGTCACCGGCGGTCTCCTCGGGCGACGTGTTCGGGTACGCGGGCCTGGGCATGCTGGGCCCGCACCCCTTCGAGCGGCCGCCGCATTTCTTCAGGGGCGAATACGCGGCGGTGTTCGACTCGTGGCATCTGCGGCCCACGATCTACGGCCCGCTCTGGACCACGCTCAACGCTGCGGTCGTGTCGTTCGGCACCACCTTCGCGGGCAAGGTGCTCGCGCTGCGCGTCTTCGGCTTGGTGCTGTTGCTCGCGTTAACCGGGCTCGTGCACGTGCTCGTGCGCTCGCGTGCGGTAACGCTCGCGGTGTTGCTCAATCCGATGCTCTGGCTGCAGTTCGTGACCAACGCGCACAACGACATCCTGGGCGCGTGTCTCTTGGCCGCCGCGCAGATCTTCATCGTGCGCAAGCGCCCGGCGCTTGCGGTGTTCTGCGTGGCGGGCGCGGGCTTGGTGAAGTTTCCATTCGTCGTCATGGGCGCGGTTGCGTTTGCGCGGCAAGGCCCGCGTCGCGCCTTTGGGTACGCGGCCGCCGCCGCCGTCGTGTGCTTCGTGCTCTCGGCGATCTTCGCGGGGCGTCCCTATCTCGATGCGCTCTTGCTGACGGCGCGCACGCGCGCGGCCTTTACCGATCCCGTGCTCAACGAGATCAAGCTCGTGCTGTCGCTGGCCACGCTGGCCGTCACCGCGATTATCCTGTTGCGCGGGAAGTATCCGGCGTTTGCGGGCTGGCTCTATACCGGCCTCGCGCCCGTGATGTTCCCGTGGTATCTGCTCTGGGCGGTGTCCTACTCGCTCTTCTCGCGCACCCTGCTGCTGGCGACGCTGCTCTCGCTGCCGCTCGTGGCGCTGCTTTCCGACGACGTCTACGCTTTCGACATGCTGGCCTTCGTGCTGCCGGCGGCGGCCGGCTTGTGGCTGCTCTGGAGCACGCGCGCGACGCCGGGGCGCTTGCGACCGGCGAGCCGATGAAGGCTGCCGCCGAGCGGCCGCATCTCGCCTACGTCGACGGTCTGCGGGCGCTCGCGGCGCTCGGCGTCTTGTGGACGCACGGCATCGGTTGCGCGTATCGCGCGTGCGCGGGCGCGCACGTCGCGTGGCGCGACATCGGCGATCGCGGGGTCGAACTCTTCTTCGTCGTCTCGGGCTTCTGTTTGGCCTATCCGTTTCTGGCGCGCAAATATGCCGGACGCCCGGTCAAACTCGATTACGTGCGCTTTCTGGTGCGGCGCTTTTCGCGCATCGCGCCGCCGTACTACGCCGTCCTCGGTCTCCTCGCGTTGCTCGCGCTGACGCCGATCGGGTTTCCGGGGAACGCGACGCTCGGTCCGATTCCACCGGGCCTCGCGGCCTCGACGTTCGCGCGCGACGTCGTCTTCGATACCTCCGGCTGGCAACTCTACAACCTGGCCTTCTGGACGCTGGGCGTGGAGATGCACTGGTATTTGGTCTGCCCCCTCTTGATCGCGCTGTACTTGCGTTGGCCCGCGGCATTTTTCCTGACGATGCCGCTACTCTACGCGCTGAGCTTCTTTCCGCCGTTCGGGTTACCGCACGTCTTCGAACTCGCGACGCTGCCGTGCTTCATGCTGGGCATCCTCGCCGCGGATCTGACGTTTCGGAAGAGGGCCGCGGCCCGATACGCGCTGGCCGTCGTGCCGGCGGCGCTGGTCATCGTGCTCTTCCGAGAAGGCTCGAAGGTCGACTTCACCGATCCGGGCTGGCATCTGCTCTCGTTCCTGATCGTTGTGCTCGCGGGCATGGCGCCGCTCTCGCGGTTCTTCGCGCTGCGCCCGATGGTCGCGGTGGGCGTGGCCTCGTACAGCATCTACCTCGTGCACTTTCCGGTCATCGGGTTCTTCGAGCGCCACGGGGTGCCGAGCTGGCCGGCGACGGCGATCGCACTCGGCGCGGGCTTCGCCTTCTGGCGGCTGGTCGAGGTGCCGTTCCTGCGGCCCGAGGTGCGCGGGCGCATCGAGTCGGGGCTCGAGGCGCTCCTCGGCCGTCTCAAGGTGCCGAGCTCCCTTACCTTACCGGGCCCGCCTCTGGCACCGCGCCCGGGCGGGCCCGGGGGCTAACGGGCGGCCCCGGCGGAGCCGAAACGTTGAGTATGGTCGTCTGCGTCATTCCGGCGTTCCGCGCGGCGAGATCGATCGCGGACGTCGTCCGGGGCGCGCTCGAGTGCGTCGACCACGTGGTGGTCGTGGATGACGCGTGCCCCGAATCGACCGGGAAGATCGTGGAGCGCGAATTTCGCGCCGACCCGCGGGTCGAGTGCATCGTCCGCACGCAGAACGGCGGCGTGGGCGCCGCCACCAAGACGGGGATCGCCCGCGCGCTCGAACTCGGCGCGACCTTCGTCGTGAAGCTCGACGCCGACGGCCAGATGGATCCGTACTACATTCCCGCGATGCAAGACGTGCTGCGCTCCAAGCCGCAGGTCGCGCTGGTGAAGGGGAACCGCTTCTACGACTCCTCGGTCGCGCGCGCGATGCCCACCGTGCGCCTGCTGGGCAACTCCGTGCTGACCCTGCTGGTGCGCATCGCGACGGGTCTCTGGGGCAGCATCGACCCGACGAACGGCTACTTCATGGTCCGCGCCTCGAGCTTGAAACGCATTCGCTTCGAGCGTCTGGCGAATCGCTACTATTTCGAGATCTCGCTGCTGGCCGCGCTCGCGATGCGCCGCTCGGAAATCGCCGAAATGGAGATGCCCGCGATCTACGGCAACCATCCGAGCAGCCTGAACGTCTGGAAAACGGCCGTCGAGTTTCCGGGAAAGTTACTGGCCACGCTGACCAAACGGCTACTCTGGCAGTACCTGATCAGCGACATGAACGTCGGCTCGGTCATGCTCGGCTTGGGCTCGTTGCTGATGACGGCCGCCGTGCTGTACGGCGGAGCGCAGTGGATCGAAACGGTGCGTTCGGGCATTCCGCGCACGCCGGGCACGGTCATGCTGGCCTTTCTGCCGTTCATCACGGGCTTCCAACTGCTGGTCAACGCGCTGATCTACGACGTCCAGTTCTCGCCCAAGGTGCACAACGTGTCGCTCGAAGAGCGCGTCGAGGTGCCCGCGCTGCCCCTGCGTTCGCTGGTCAACTCGTGAGCCTCGACCGCGCGGCGCCGGTGCCGCTCAGCGTCGTCGTGCCCTCGTTGAATCAAGGACACTTCATCCGCCGCACGCTGGACTCCATCCTCGATCAAAGTATCGAAAATCTTGAGGTCATCGTCGTCGACGGCGGCTCGGGCGACGACACGCTCGAGGTCTTGCGCGGCTACGGCGAGCGCATTACGTGGACGAGCGAACCCGACCGCGGCCAGAGCGACGCGATCAACAAGGGTCTGCGCCGCGCACGCGGCGAGATCGTCTGCTACCTCAATTCCGACGACCTCTTCGAACCGGGCGCTCTGCGCGCGGTGCTCGATCACTTTGCCGCGCATCCCGGCACGCAGTGGCTCTTCGGCCGCTGCCGCATCATCGACGGCGCGGGCGCACCCATCCGTTCGCTGGTGGACACGTACAAAACGCTGTGGGCCCGGTTCGTGCGCCTGCGCGCGTCGCTGCTCGTGTTGAACTACATACCGCAGCCGGCGACGTTCTGGCGGGCATCGGCGACGGCGCAGGTCGGCCTGATCGACGAGTCGCTCTACTACGCGATGGACTACGACCTGTGGTTGCGCCTCTCGACGCTCGGCCGGCCTGCATTCCTCGACCGGTACCTCGCGAGCTTTCGCATCCACGACGGTTCGAAGAGCCTCAACGGCGCGCGCAAACAGCTCGCGGAAGCGTGCGACGTCGCGCAGCGCCACGGTGCGGGCGCGTTACTGCCCCTTCATCGCGCGCACGATCGGGCGACGTTACTCGCCTACGGCTCGCGCTACGACCAGAAGATTCAACCGGCAGGCTCGCACGCCTGACGCCTGAAAAGAGGCGGGACATGACGGCTTCCGCCATCGCGATCTTGCAGACGGGCCGGCTCGGCGATCTGTGGTTTACTGTTCCGCTCGCCGACCATCTCGCGAGCCGAGGGCATACCGTCGAAGTGTGGTACGACGGCAATTACGGCGACCCGTTTACGTTCTTTCCCTCGGTGACGCCGAAGCCGGTAAGACTCCGGGGCGTGTTGCCGGGAGCGGGCCGCATCGCGACCGTCGCGAACTCCGCCGCGGCGCAATTGGTTCTCTACGCGCAGCTCAAACGGCTTGGGCGCACGGTGATCTGGAATCAGATCTATCCGTTCCGCGTCGGCGCGTATCTCGAGAACAGACCGTACCCTTTCTATTGGTACCGGCACTTTCCCGAGGTCGCGTTCCGCCGGGCGCGCACGACGTTGACGCTTGCGAACGACCGGACGATCCTCTATTTTGCCGCGAGCGCGTCGCTGCGCATCGACGACGGCGGCGCGTATCGCAGTTGGCTCGAAGCGAATCTGCACGAACTGGAGACGCATACGGGCTATCGCGTGATCTACGTGCCGCCGCCCGGCGGCCCTGAGCATCCGCGGTACGAGACCTGGCGCGGCGACCTCGCGGCCTATCAGCAGTTGATCGCTCGTTGCGGCATCGTCTTCGGCATCAGCACCTCGGCGCACGTGCTCGGACAGTTGCTCGGTAAGACGGTCATCCCGTGTTATGTGAGTCGCAGCCGGCTCGTCGACACGATCGGTGAGGAGAGCGTGCGGCTCTTTCCGGGAGATACGCTCGGGCCCGAGGCGCTGTCGCGCTTGTGATCGCGCGGCGTCTGGGACTCGCCGCCGTCCTCTTGGTGTCGCTCGGCCTATCGCTGCTGTGGCTCGTGCGCGTGCCGTTCTTCGAGTCGCCCGACGAAAACGCGCACGCCGACTACGCCTTCACGCTCTACTCGTTGCGCGCGCCGGTGCCGCTCGCCGGACGTAGGACCGCGACCAACGTGCATCCGCTGGTGGCCTACCTCGAGGGCGCTTCCGACTTCGAAAAACTCCACTACAATCCCGACGGCCGCGTGCCGGCCGGGTACGGCAGCCCGGCGTTTCGCCGCACGGTCGACGCGGGTGCACCCGCCGTGCCGCGCGACTTTCTGGAACACAACGGCGGCCGCGTGCCCTACGTGGCACGCGCCTACTCCTATGGTTACTACGCGTTGGACGCACTCGCGATCTGGGCCGGCGCGCTGCTGAGCAACGGATCGGCGACGGCCGAGTTCTTTGCGGCGCGCGCCTTCAACATGCTCTTGCTGCTCTGCTCGCTCGTGCTCGCGTACGCGACGTTCCGCGAGCTGCGCTTGCCGTACCGCAGCGCGCTCGCGCTGACCGCCACGATCGGATTGTTCCCGTTGACGTCGTGGGTCTCGGCCTACGTCCAGCCCGACAACCTCTCGTTCACCGCGGTCGCGCTCGCGCTCTATCTCGCCGTTCGCCTGCGCCGCGAGTCCGCAGGCATCGGTGCCTGGGCTGCTCTCGGTTTGGCCTTCGGCCTGTTGGCCTTGACGAAAGCGCAGTACTACGTGGTCGTCGTCGTGCCGGTGCTCGCGTGGCTGGCTGTACGGGTCGAAACGCCACGCGCTTCGTGGCGCACGTGGGCGGTGCGCATCGGGCTCTTGCTGCTGCCTTCGCTCTTGGCCGCCGCGTCGGTTCACGGCAGCGTCGTCGGCGCCGACAAACAGGTCACGGGCGGAGCTTCGTTCTACGGCAATCCGCTCGGCGCAGCGGCGCATCTGGGACTCGTTCCGTTCGTGCAAACCGCGGTGGGACTGCTCGCCAAGGCGTTCCTGACCACGTTCTACGACGGGCTCTCGTTCGTCGGGTATTGGGGTGGTTTCTCGTGGGACGATACGAAGATCGACTTCGGCTCCGACGAAATAACGCGATTGGTCTATGCCCTTATCGGCGCCTGTTCGTTGCTGGTCGCGGCGCTCGTGGTGTCGCGCCTGGTTTTCGGCGTGTGGCCGCGGCTGTTCGCGATCGGACGGAGACGCGGTGCGCTCTCGGCCGCGCGAGTTGCCCTGCGCGACGTGCATCTCAACGCCTACCTGTGCTTCGCGGTCACGATCTTGGGCCTCAACGTCATCACCGGCGGAGGGCTCGGCTCGGCCGGGCGCTATTGGCTGCCGTTGATCGTCTCGGCGTTGCTCTGCGCGACGCGCTGCGCGCCGCGGGCGCTGCCGCGGCGCTACCGGCGGCCGGTTGCAGTGAGCATCGGCGGCGCGCTGCTGGCCTACTCGGTCGTGGCCGCGGCCGCTTCGCCGGCGTCGATCGAAGCGCGCTTCTATAGGCCGCCGGCGCACCCGCTCGATGCGGAGCGGGATGCATTGATCCGTCACGTCGGCGGCCTGCGTCCGCCCGCGTCCGGCGCGCGGCTTCGTTTCGCGGCGAACGCGATCGTCGAGGTCGACGGCGTCGCCCTCGATTCGCACAACACCGCGCCCGTCGACTACGTCGATGTCGCGGTCGACGGCGTGCGAACCGTGCGCGCCCGCTACGGACTGCCGGAACCGGCCGTCGCTTCATCGATGAACGACGATCGTTTACTGCATACGGGGTACGTCGCGCGCCTCGACTTGAGCAAGCTCGCGCCCGGCGATCACGAAATCGGGCTGCTGGTCGGCGAGCCCGGGCGCGCGTCGCCGTGGAAGAGTTTGTCCACGGTGCCGATTACGCTCGAGGCGCCCGCGAGCGGCGCTCAGACCGGGGGAATGAAGCGCCGGGCGCCGAGATAACGGCTGCGAAAATACGGTGCGTCGAAGTTCGACTCGTGGACGTCTGAACCGATGGCTTGGACGAACCAGCCGCCGCCCAGATAAATGGCCACGTGCGATGCGCCGTACGCGTACGTTTGGAAGAAGAGCAGATCGCCGGGCTCGGGCTCGGCCACGGGTTGTCCCGCGGCGAATTGGAGATCGGCCGTGCGCGGAATCGGGATGCCCCACATCGCGTAGACGTACTGGACGTAGCCCGAGCAGTCGAAGCCGCGCGGCGTGTTGCCGCCCCAGAGATACGGCACGCCGAGAAACGCCAGGGCGTAGCGGGCCAAGGCCACGCCGCGGGCCGCGGTGCGCGCGGCGATCGGATCCGGCGTCGGAGCCGCGGCTGTCGCCGGACGCGGCTTCGGCCGGCGTGCGGGCGCCGGGGTCGACACGCCGTCGACGATCACCTGAACGCCGCCCACATTGGTCACGGTCGTAGCGCTCGCGGCAAGCGGGCTTGCTGCGACGAGAGCGGAAGCGAGGAGGAGGCGCAGCACGTCACCATGTGTATCGGTAGCCGGAGGCGAGACCTGAACCTGCGGGCAGCTCTTTGAAGCGACGTCACTCTTTCGACGCGCTCCCCTTCGCGTTGTGGGTCGCGGCCATGGCCGCGATCGTGGGCGTCACGGCCGTGGCCTTGCCGCACGCCGGTCCGTCCCTCGACTTTGCCCAAGGCACGCGTGTCGCCGGTCACATCGGCGACCGCACCTTGACGCCGCTGCCGGTGATCCAAAACGCGCCCGGCGCGTGGCCGCTCCTCATCGGATATCTGGCGGCATTCGGCTGCGCCTGCGCGGCGTACGCGGCGATCTGCCGTCTGCCCGACCCCGGCGCGCGAACGATCTGGATCGCCTTCGCGCTCGGCGCGGCGGCGATGCTCGCAGTCGGTTTTTATCCGACGAGCGATCCGTATGCCTACGCGCTCTACGCCCTCGAGGCCGGCCCTCTGCGACTCGATCCCTACGTCACGCAGTCGCTCGCGGGCACGTCGCTGCCCTGGGCCGCGCAGTTGCTCGCGATCTTTCCCGACCCGGACGCCTACGTGCGGCATTGCAATTACGGGCCGCTCGCCGTCTTCGCCTACGCCGCGCTCGCGTTGCCGCTCGCACACGCACCGCTGGTCGCCTATCTGTTCGCCGAACGCATGTTCGGCATCGCGTGCGTCGCGCTGACGGGACTCGCACTCGCCCGCAGCGCGGCCGGCGTCGAGGGTCGCAAGCGCCTGGCGACATACGTGCTGCATCCGCTGGTGTTGACCGAGTTCGTGGCCTTCTCGCACGGCGACGCGTTGATGCTCCTGTTGTTGGCGCTCGCGTTCGTGCTCTGGCAGCGCGACGCGTTCGCATTTGCCGCCGCAGCGTGCGTCGCGGCGGGTGCGACGCGCAGCGTCGCCGCGCTCGCGCTCGTCGCGCTCTTTGTAGCGCTCGCCCGCGTGCGGCCGGCGGCAGTACCGCGCGCGGCGTTGGGCGCGCTCGTCGCCGCGCTCGCGCTCGGCGGCGCGTCGTTGGCGGCGTACGGCGAGATCTCGCTCGGCGGCGCGCCGGCGTTCAACCACTTCGCGGCTCCCATCGCGTTCGTCGCGACGCTGCTCGGTGTGGGTTCGCTCGCCGCGGCCGTCGTGCTGCAAGGCGCCGTCGGCGCGGCGGCAATCGTCGTCGTGCTGCGCCGCTGGTGGCTGCAACGCAGGGCCGCCCTGGCCTGGCTCTCGTTCGGCGCGCTCGCGGGCTTGCCCGCGATCTACCCGCACTATCTGGGCTGGGTCGCCGGCGTCGCGGCGCTTCGTCCGGGGCCGCGCTTCGCGTTCGTGGCGCGCGTGGCGACGATCGTAGCGCCGGTGTGGTATGTGGCACGCATGAATTTGGTGGCGCCGCCGCAACCCTCGGCGCTGGCCTACGGCGCGGCGCTCGTGCTGACGTGGGGCAGCGCAATCGCGGCCTTTACGTCGAAGCGAGGGCTCGAAGAATGAGCGCGCGCGCGCGGGCTCTGGGCTCGAGAATTTGGCTCGTCGTCGCCGTCGCGTACTTGTGCGTTACGTTCCTGGCGATCCGCGCGCCCGAGACGGCATTGCAATCGATCGTGCCGCCGGCGCCGATCGATCTGCTCGCCTTCTATTGCGCGGGCAAGGTCGCGCGAACCGGCGCCGACCCGTATCTCTCGGAACCGTTGCGCACGTGCGAACACGAGGCGTTTACCGAGCGCACCGGTCACGTGTCGCGCTATCCCGATCTCGTGGTGCCCGCGCCGTTGCCGCCGTACGTGCTCGTGTTGCTCGAACCGCTCGGCGCAGTGCCTTTCGGTCTGGCGCGGGCGTTCTTCTGCGCGACGGTGGTGGCCGCCGCGTTTGCCCTCGTCGCCGCGTTGACGGCGCTCGCTAGACGGTACGCGCTGATCTTCGCACTCGGCGTCGCGGCAAGCGTCCTGTTGCCGGCACTCCAGTTGGGTCAGATCGCGTCGCTGGCCATCGCCGCGCTGGCGCTCGCGGCCTGGGCCGCGCGTGCGGGACGCATCGGCGCGGCTTCGTGCGCGGGCGCCTTCACGCTGATCGAACCGCACCTCGGCTTGCCCACCGTGGCGGCGATGTTTCTTTGCATTCCGCGCTCGCGACGCACGCTCGCCGCGCTCTGCGCCGGGGTCGCGCTGCTTACGCTGACCGGCGGTCTCGAGCGCAATCTCGAATACCTCTCGCGCGTCGTGCCGGCCCAAGCCCGCGCCGAGGGCACCGAGTTCACCGGCCAGTACAGTCTCGCGGCGCTGCTCGCACATCTGGGCGTGCCCGACGCTTTGGCGCTGGCCGCGGGTTCGGCGTCGTATGCGTTCATGCTGATCGCGGGCAGCGCCGTCGCGTTCTACGCGCAGCGCAAGACGGGCGACGTCGCGTTCGGCGTCGCGGTGGCTCCGGCGTTCACGTTGCTGGGCGGCACCTACGTGCACATCCACAACATGGCCGCGGGCCTGCCGCTCGCGGCCGCGTTGCTCGGTTCGGGCAGGCGGGCGCTCGTGCCGGCGCTCGCCGCGTTCGGACTGCTCGTACCGTGGGACATCGTGGAGAAGACCGGCGTGCTGAGTTGGTATACGGCGCTCCCGCCGCACGATGCGCACGCGGCCTTGGCCGAAGTCGCGGGGCCCGAGCGTCTGGCCGAGGACGTGTGGGGCGTGTGGGTCCGCTCCGATCCCAACGGCAACCGGCCCGCGGCCGAGTTGCTGCTCTTCAAAGTGCCGACCTGGCTCAGCCTGATCGCGCTGTGCGGCTCGAGCTTACGTGTTGCGCTGTCTGCTCCAACGGCCACGCCGCCTTCGGCGGCGCGTTCGCTTCCCGAGCGGCGCTAGCCGGTTGCAGCGCGAGGCCCGCGCGCAGCTCGACGCTCGCGGGGATGTGCCAGCGCTCCATCGCGCGGGCGAGTTCTGCGCGCGAGCCCGCGACTGCACGCCGCACGAAAGCGGGATCGGTGATCGGCCGTTCGACCAGCCACCAGAGCGCAGCCCCGGCGGCCAGCGCGCAGCCGACGCCTGCCGCGTAGACGGTAAGGATGGTTTGCGGCGTGGCGTGCGCCCCGAAGAACGAGACGATCGGTTCGTGCACCAGGTAGATGCTGTACGAGGCGACACCGATCGCACGGAAGACGCGGTTCGCGAGCAGCCGCTGCAGCCAAACCGCGCGACCCGCGTAGATCACCAAGCCGAAGGCGGCCAGATGCCAGCCCGAATTGGTCTGAATCGGAAAGTGGTAGCTCTGCTCCAAAAGCAGTCCCAGCGCCGCGCCGCCGAGCATGAAGAGCGGGCCGAAGCGCGCGATCGGCAGATCGTGGACTCGGATGTGCGCGGCGACGATGCCCAGCAGGAACGCATCGAGAATGCCCAGGTCGACCGACGTGGCGCGCGTGCATTCGGCGGCCACGATCGCCAGACCGATGGCCAGCAGCAACGCGCGCGGGCGAGCCACCCACAGCGCGAGCGCGAACGGGAAAACGAAATACCAGCGAAACTCGATCGCCAGCGACCAGAACGATTGGTTGATGTGTTCGTTGCTGCGATCGAGGAAGAAGAATTCGCTGAGCAGCCCGGTCGCATCGAAATGATGCATGCCGCCGGGAAGTGGCACGCCGTGCGCCGTCGCGATCCACACGAGGGTCGCGAAGATCGCGACCGCCGCGACGTACGGCGGAAGGATGCGCAGGCCGCGCTTGAGCGCGTACCCGGCGACGTCGAAGCTCGCCCCGCCGTCGGCCTTCACGCGCTCGAGCGTGGGTAAGGCCAAACACAAACCCGAGAGGACGAAGAACAGGTCGACGCCGTGCGAGCATTCCTTGAAGAAGTGTTCGAGTTCGATGCCGGCCGTGTGCACCCGGACGTGAAACGCCATCACCGAAAGCACAGCGACGGCCCGGAGGCCGTCGATGTAACCGAGTCGCTGGTGTGACGGGATGGCGTTCACGCCTTAGCGGGTGACGATCGTCGGCGTCATCACGAAGATCACGTCGCTGTCCTGACGCAGGTACGTGGTCGAGCGGAAGAGCTGGCCCAGGATGGGCAGGTCGCCCAGGATCGGAATCTTCTGGATCGTCTTCTGCGAGACGCGGCTCAGGAGGCCGCCGAGCACGATGCTCTCGCCGGACTGCGTGATCACGTCGGTCGAGAGACGGCTCACCTTCAAACCCGGAACCGTGAAGCCGTTGAGGTTGACGCCGTTGGCGGTGTCGAGTTCGGAGACTTCGGGATTGAGCTTGGTTTCGATGTCGCCGTTACCCAGCAGCGTCGGCGTCATCTTCAGGTTCACGCCGTAGTCCTTGTAGGTGATGCTGACCGTGCCCAAGCCGCTCGAAACGGGAATCGGGATCTGCCCGCCGACGAGGAACGTCGCTTCGTTCCCTGGGGTCGTCACGAGTTCGGGGGCCGAGAGCAGATGGGCGTGGCCCTGGGTCATCATCAGGTCGAGCGTCGGCGCGAGTTGTGTGATCCGGGCGATGTTGCCCACGCCGAAGACGCGTCCGAAGAACGAGCTCGGGTCGGGGTTCTCCACGCCGATGAGCGAGGTCGAGGACGAGATCGTCCAGCCTTGGTTGGCAGTCGGGGTGACGCTGGTGGTGCCGCCGCCGATGGTCGCGGTCTGCAAACGCAGTCCGAGTTGGCTCGAGGCGGTGCGGTCGACTTCGACGACGTAGACCTTTACGTCGACTTGGCTCACCGTGTCCAGCGCGAGCCGGTCGATGATCTTGCCGTCGGTTGAGAGGTAAGGGCCGGCGAGGCCTTTGACCTTATCCAGGATGTGCTCGGCGGTCGTGCGGTCGTGCACGGAGCCGCTGATGATCACGTTGCCCTTCGCATCGGGATCGATCCGCACGCCCGTCGCGCCGGCAATCTGCGACAATTCGTTGGGCAGGTCGCCCAGCGGGTGCGCGATGCTCACGGTATTGAGGATGACGCCGTCCTTGCCCGCCGTGTTGGTGAACTTGGCGCCCTTGAAGCGATCGATCACCTCGTTGAGACGCGCGAAGGCGGCGGAGTCGGGCACGGTGCCGCGCACGACCATGTTGGCGCCGAAGGCCACGACTTGAACGTCGGGCTCGTTGATTGCGGTGCGCAGCAGCTTGGCGATGTCGTCGAAGGCCTGTTCGGTCACGGTGACCTCATAGGTCTGGCGACCCTGGCTAGTCCAGATGAAGATCGTCGTGTGCCCCGACGATTTCCCGTTGATGACTACCTGCGAGGTTCCGATCGGGACCACGCCGGCGATCCGGCCGTCCCCGACCGCGACTCGGCTCAGTCCCGCGACGTCGAGCACGACCGAATGGCCGGTCTGGACCGACAGGATGGTCGGCTGATCTGCGGTGGCCGGTACGGTTCCGCCCAACACTCCAAGGAGTGCGGCGCCGGCAACGTAGGAACGAATGTTACGAAAGTACACGTACATCTCCACTAGGGCGTTGCCTAAGTTTTCGGCAGGTCGGTCACGAACATTATTAGGCCGGACGTGAAACTCTACGTTAACCCGTCAACGGGACGTACTCGTTGAGTAAGGCTTTCGCAGCTGCCCTTGCCAAACCACGTCGGATTGCCGTAAAGCTATACGTGACCGAAAACACACGCAGACGGACGGTTTAGAGAGAGATACCCTCCGCAGAGAGGATCAAAAAATGTCCCAGTCCTTCAACCGCATGCTCCTCGACGAAGTCGGAGCCGGAATGGTAGAGTACAGCCTGATCATCGCTTTGGTCTCGATCGTGGCGATTTCGGCTTTGCGTACCCTCGGCACCAAGGCCGGCAACTCGCTCAGCAACGCCTCGAATCAACTCAGCTAGCCCGAAAACGTTAACGCGTCAACGGCGCGTGTTCGTTGAGTAAATGTTTCGCAGCGGATATTGCCTGAACGGCCCGGACCATGTAAAGTCCGTAACGTCAACAAACGACAACGCAAGAGAGTCAGCAACCGGGCGCAACGCCAGGGACCGCGGCTCACGCAGAGGTTAGAAGCTCTGCGCTTGACGCATGTGCCGGCGAAAACGCCTCTAACCCAACCCACACACACACACACCACACACACTCACTCAAGGAGAGACCACAGTGCTCAACAAGTTCAACGCCATGCTCATCAACGAAGACGGCCAGGGTCTGGTCGAGTACGCTCTGATCATCGCTCTCGTGTCGATCGTCGCGATCGCCGCGCTGCGCACCCTCGGCACCAAGGCCAGCAACTCGCTGACCAACGCGTCCAACCAGCTGAGCTAAATCCCGGCAAGGGATTCGAAAGGCCTCCGGGGCTCGCGCCCCGGGGGCTTTTCCCTATCTTGGCGCGCGTTTTCGACTTTTGGCGCAGGCCTGCGGGCGGCAATATGTGCGCGGCATCACACCGGCGCCCGGGCGGCGCGATCCGCGCTCTGCAGGGCGGCCTAATTTACCGGCGCCGATCGTACGATTATTAGTAGGCAAGTCACCAATGCGTTAACGCGTCAACGCTGCGTGGTCGTTGAGTAAATGTTTCTCGGCGACTGTTGCCACGGGGGACGGGACGCTGTAGAGTCCCCAACGGAGAGACAATGAGAAACACCAAGAGCCTCGCGCTCCGCGCAACGTTAGCCACGGCCGCCTTCGCAGCAGTTACCAGCTCTGCGATCGCCGCGCGTGCCGACCAGTCGCTGGCGCAGGTCGCAACGAGCCTGGGATACACCTACTCGTATCTCGGGCCTGAAGACGCCGTCCAGCTCGGCCGGCCCGGCGTCACCATCCTCGTGAGACCCGGCGAACGTCTCTTCGACGTCAACGACCGCACCGAATCCATGGGCGGCTCGGCACCGAAGTTCGTTCAAGACGATCTCTACGTCTCGGCAGAGTTCGTCGCTCGCCTCAGGGCGATCGCGGCGCGCTATCCTGCGGCTCCCTCGTTTTCGGGCGAGGCGATGTCCCACCACGCTTTCAACACCGACGTTGCCAAGGTGAGTGGGCCGATTACCGCGTTCCAAGTCCGTCAAGTGCCGGGTACCGAAAAGGTAAACGTTTCGGGCAAAGCTCCGGCGGCCGACGTACCGATAACCCTCACGTTGGTCGGAACGTTCGATACGAACGTTCCCGACACCATATTGACTCGGCGTCAAGTGTTCTCGGGTCCCGACGGTCGCTTCGATGCGAACGTTTCGGTCACGCCCGGTAACCTGCGCGGAGCGCTCCTGACCATGGTGGCTTCATCCGTACCCGGCGTGGCGAGTGCGTCCGTCCGGTTCCAGATGATCGCTCCCAACGATGGTCTGACGATTCCGTTCGACGTCGAGGAGCGCGGCGTCAGATAGAAGCCCGGAAACCCTTCGCTCGGACAGATAGACTTTCACTCACCTCACACACCCTCACTCACCTAAGGAGATCCCACGTGCTCAACAAGTTCAACGCAATGCTCATCAACGAAGACGGCCAGGGTCTGGTCGAGTACGCCCTGATCATCGCCCTCGTGTCGATCGTTGCGATCGCGGCGCTGCGCACCCTCGGCACCAAGGCCAGCAACTCGCTGACCAACGCGTCGAACCAGCTCAGCTAAGCCCCCAGCGGAAACACACGGCCCTCCGGAGCCCGGCATACGGTCCGGGCTCCGGGGGGCCTTCCCACTTTTTTACAGCGAGGCGCTCAAGGAATGAGACAAAGATTCCGATTGATGCTTAAGGACGAGCGCGGAGCTTCGCTGCTCGAATACATCATCATCGTCTGCCTCGCGTCCATTGCAGCCATCGCCGCACTGTCGAGCATGGGCAACAAAGTGAACAACACGTTCCTGAGCAACGACGCGAACCAGATTCCCGGCTAGGAGAGACCCCTACGTGACCCTCGCGATCTGGATAGTCCTGGTGGCCTGTGCGATCGCCGTCGCGACCGACGTGTCCAGCCGGCGCATACCCAACGTGCTGACCATCGCGCTCGCAGTCGCGGCGCTCGGCCTGCACGCGATGCAAGGCTGGGCCTCTTTCGGGGCCTCCCTCGCCGCGCTGGTCTCCGTCATGCTGCTCGGTTTTGCCGCCTTTTCGATGGGCTGGCTGGGCGGCGGCGACGTGAAGCTGGCCGCGGCGGCGGCAGCCGCTTTCGGGTTTCCCGACGCGGTCCCGTTCTTGCTCTACACCGCCATCGGCGGCGGTCTCCTAGCCTTGGTCGTTGCGCTCTTCACGGGGCGCGCGGGCACCGTTTTCCGTTCGATCGCTCTCGTGCTTCGGCCGTTCGCCTATAAAGGCACGGTTGCGGTCGCACCGACGAAGCCCATCATGCTGCCGTACGCCGTGGCCATCGCCACCGGCGCGACGGCCGTTGCACTCTCGCACACCGCCGCGCCCTTCTTGAGGTTGCCCCTGTGAACACTCGTCGCATCACGCTCATCGTCGCCGTCGTCCTGGCCATCGGGACCGGGATCCTGACGCTGCGCTATCTCACCTCCATCCAACAGCAAGCCAACGTCCAGAACCAGCAGGTCGAACTCAAGCGGATCCTCGTCGCCAGCCGGGACATTCCGGCCCGCGCCAAGATCACGCCCGACATGCTGACCAGCATCACCCGGCCCGCGACTCAGGTCGAACCGGGCGCTTTGGACGATCCGAAGCAGGCCCAAGGCGACATCGCGCTGATCACGATCCCGAGCGGGTCGACGATCACCGAGACGCGCGTCGGCCGGCCGGCCGAAGTCGGCCTCACGGTCCGCCTGAAGCCCGGCATGCGCGCCATCTCGATTCCGGTCGACCGCGTCAAGGCCGTCTCGGGGCTGCTCCAGCCCGGCGACCGCGTCGACGTGCTCGCCTCCGTGCCGCGCGGACAAGGTTCGCAGCCGAAGGCCGTGACCATCATCCGCGGAGCGATGGTGCTGGCGATCAACGACTCGCTCGAAACCGCCGGCGCGACGCCCTCGCCCGACGCCGCCAACCTCGTCACGGTCACGCTGGGCGTCACGCCGCAGCAAGCCGACCTCTTGACGATGGCCGACCTGAACACGACCTTGCGTTTGGCCCTGCGCTCGCCGCAGGAGCCGGTCCGCTCGCTGCCGGCCGAACATCTGGAACTGCCCGACAGCTCCGCCGCGGCAGCGCCGGAACCGGCAGCGAATAACGTGCCGCCGCCGGTTCAACCGGCGATCGCACCGTCCATCGCGGTCCCGCCGCCCACCGTGCCCCACGTCGCTCCGGTCAACCCAGTCACCGTCATCGACGGCGACCGCGTGGTGACGGGCCAGCAATGAACGGCGCAATCGTCGCGATCGTCAACGCCAAAGGCGGCTCGGGTGCGACGACGATCGCACTCGAGACCGCCCGGTCGATGCGCCGCGCCGGTTCCAAGGTCGCCGTCGTCGACGGGGACCTTTCCGGCCGCCGCAACGTCGCCGTCCTGCTCGACTCGGTTCGCGCCTTCGACGCGGCCCGCACGATGAACGTCTACTCGAGCATTCAGCGCGAAGGCTTGACCGCGGTCGAACTGACCGGCAGCTTGGACAATTCGTTCGCCTTGCGCGTCGAGGACGTCGAGAAGCTGGTCATCGAGTTGGAAAACGAGAACGACGTCATCCTCGTCGATGCGCCCACCCCGTTTTCGGCCGCATTGCGACCCTTCATGCAGCGCGCTTCGCGCATCGTCGTGACGCTCGAACCGAACCTGCTCGGCACTGCCGCCGCGCGCTCGCTGATCGGCGATCTGGCCAAGTCGGGCATCCCGATGTCGCGCATCTGGATCGTTTCAAACCTGCGCTCCGGCCGCGCCGAAATCTCGGGTCGCGAGTTGGAGAAGGCGCTCGGCGGTTCGGTCATCGGCGAAATCCCGGTGCGCGGCGATCGCGCCTACGAAAAGAGGGGGAGGAAGGTCGGCAAGCGCTTCATGTCGGTCGAGCGCGAGGCGCCGACCACGCCCGTCGTCCACAGCGCCGAAGAAGCCGCGACCCCGGCGCCCAACGCGAACGGCCAAGCCAACGGCAGCACCGAAGGCCGCCAGCCCCGTCCGGCGCTCTCGAACCGCGACAAGCTCAAGCTCGAGGTGCAAGACCAGGTCACCAAGCGCATCAACGTGGTCGCGGCCAGCCGCGCCCACACCGACGGTCAGAAGATCAGCGAGCTGCGCGCGCAGATCAACGACGTGGTGGCTCAGGTGCTTTCCGAGCGCAACGAGCTGCTCTCGCTCGAAGAGCGCGCCGACCTCCAACAGGAGATCATCGACGAGGTCTTGGGTCTCGGTCCGCTCGAGGATCTGATGCGCGACCCGGCGATCGGCGAAATCATGGTCAACGGACCGAACATGATCTACGTCGAGCGTTCCGGCCGGTTGTCGCTCTCCGACAAGCATTTCAACGACGAGCGGCACCTGCGCACGATCATCGAACGGATCATCGCGCCGCTCGGCCGGCGCATCGACGAGTCCTCCCCCCTCGTCGACGCGCGGCTGAAGGACGGCTCGCGGGTCAACATCGTCTTCCCGCCGCTGGCGCTCGATGGCCCCTATATCTCCATTCGTAA
>PLFC01000066.1 GCA_003136655.1 Vulcanimicrobiota bacterium | reverse complement strand
AGCAGCGGCGGCACGGTCGACGTCTGGATCGAGCCGTTCCTGCCCGCGCCCGCGCTCGTCGTCGGCGGTACTTCCCCGGTCGCGACGGCGCTGGCCGAGCAGGGAGCCGCGCTCGGTTTCCGCGTCGTCACGTACGCGGATGCCGACGGCGATGCGTGCGGCAGCGCCGCTTGCGTCCTGTCGGGGTTGGAGAAGAAAGGCCCCTTCGATCCGCAAGAGACGTGGCTTGTCGCGGTTTCGCACGGAGAATTCGACGACGAGTTCGTCGAGGCGGGCCTGCGCGCGGGCTTTCGCTACGTCGGCTTGGTCGCAAGCGAAAAGCGCTCGGCGGTCACGCGCGTACACCTGCATCAGCGCGGTTTCAGCGACGATGCGCTAGCGACGTTTCACCCTTCCGCGGGACTTCGGATCGGCGCCAAAACGCCGCAAGAGATCGCGCTCTCCGTTATGGCCGAAATCGTGGGCCTGCGGCGCAGTTCCGCCGCAGTCGAAGAAGCGACGGCGATCGCGCGCAATGCCGAGACGATCGAGATCGGCGCGTCGTCATGTTGTCACCACGCCGAAAGCGCCACACCCGCGCACTCGGCCAGCTAGGAGCATTCGTGCAGATCACCAGCAGCGCTACGATCGATGCGGGCCTCGACAAGGTCTGGGACCTGCTGCAAGACATCCCGCGCGTCTCGACCTGCATGCCCGGCGCGCAGATCACCGAGACCGTCGACGACCACACGTGGAAGGCGAAGGTCGGCATCAAGGTCGGTCCGCTCTCGGTCGGCTACAACGCGACGATCACGCGTCAGTCGCTCGACGCCGCGACGCACTCGGCAACGATGCAGGTCGAGGCCGTCGATTCCAAGGGCCGGGGCACCGTCTCGGCCTCCATCGTCACGTCGGCCAAAGCCGTCGGGGATGCGACCGAGATCGACGTCGTCGCAGATGCAAACATCTCCGGCGTCGTCGCTCAATTCGGGCAAGGTGCGCTTAAAGAAGTTTCCGGGCGCATGCTAAAGATATTTGCGGCCAACGTTGCCAAGGCGGTCAACACCCCGGCCTAGGCCTCGACGCTCTTTGCTCTCTAAAGAAAATCGAAGAGCGCCATAGTGCCGTTCCAGGTCTTAGATTTCTAACGAGCCGGCGCTGGAACTCCAAAGCGTGGGTTCCCGACGGGGGCGCGAATCAAAAAGCAATCCCTGTAAATCACGATAGGCTTGGCCGCGGCGGCGTAGCCCGACTCTGCCGTCATACGTTCGATCGCACACTTCGAGGCACGCACGCACTCGTTTNNGTCATCCTGGCCATCAAGGCCAAGCAGTCGACGCAGTCGACCGGTTCACGCATAGAGCACGTCGACTTTCCGATCGACGCCGTGCTTTCCGTCGTGGCCACCCTGCGGACGGGCGAGACCGTTGAGGTAGGAACCGTCGGTAACGAGAGCTTCGTCGAATTGGAAGCTGCGCTCGATTCGACGCTCGCGTTTCGCACGTCGTTCTGTCAAGTCGCCGGCCGTGTCGCACGCATGAGCGCCGAGCGCTTTCAATCCCGGATGGTGACGAGCGCAGCATTCGCGCACGTTATGCGCACCAACGTGTCCGCTGCGCTCTACAGCTCGCAACAATTCGCCGTGTGTAATCTCAAGCACTCCGTCCTCCAGCGTTGCGCCCGCTGGCTCGCGATGACGGCCGATCGCGTGGACCGGCCGCAGTTCTCGCTCTCACGGGAATTTCTCGCGATCATGCTTGGAGCCGAGCCGGACGTCGTCGCAGGAGCGGTCGTACAGCTGGAGCAATCCGGCGCCGCAGTCTACCGCGGCAGCGACGTGCGGATACTCGACTCGGGCGCGCTCCACGATGGCGCTTGCGAATGTTACACCCTCTCGAAAGCGGCCTTCGCCACTTCGTTGTCTAGTTGGAAGCCGTAGGCCCGCCGGTGGATCGCCAAGCCGCCTCGAATCGCGCATCTCAACGCGGCGAAGGGCCCCTCGATGTGGAACTGCGCTTGCTGGTCGAGGAGATCTATGGACCGGCCTCCCGGGATTTGCCGGGCCTCAGCTTCGGGCGCGCATACTGGAGCGCGACGGCGGCCTTCCCGTACGGCGGCGACGTGGTCGATGTATTCCACTACGCTAATTGCTGTACGTCGGTCGCTGTGATCGACATCTCCGGTCATGGAATACGTTCGGCGAAGCACGCGGGCCTGATCAAGCACGCTTTACGCGCTTACGTATCGCAGGGTTACGATGCGCTCGCCGCGATTCGGGCGCTGAATAGGCTCTGTATCGAGAGCTGCACGTTCGAAGGTGAAAGCGACTTCTTCGCGACCGCGTTCTTCGCCATCGTTGACGCCGAGCGGCAGACGATGGACTACGTTTCGGCCGGACACGAGGGCGCGTGCCTCGTTCGCGGTGAGGGTCGCCGGTCGTTCTACGCTACGGGTCCGATCCTGGGACTGTTGGACGACGACCTGGCGTTTCGTCAGGAGACGCTCTCGCTCGAGTCGGGTGACATCATCGCCGCCGTTACCGACGGCTTCACCGAAGCGCGGAACGAGGGACTCGAATTTCTCGGCGCCGCCGCACTCGCCGGGATCATCGAAGAACACCGCGATCGGACCGCCGTCGAGCAGGCCGATGCGGTCGTACTCCACGCCTTCAACTACGCGGGCCCACGGCTCGCCGACGATGTCGCGGCCGTCGTGCTCCGCGTTACCTGAGTTCGCTCAAGCGGCTCGCCGGTTCGGTGCCGGCGAGGTTTCAGCGGGTTTCATCGCGGCGGCGCTGCTCTTCGCCGGCTTCGGCTTTCGCATCAGAAACACGAGCGGCACGCCCAAGAACGCGACGATCGCGATCGCAAGCGTGGCATCGGCGTAGGCGAGAATCAGCGCCTGGCCGTTGACGAGGCCGGAGAGTTGGGTCAAAGGGTGGGTTCGTAAGAAGTCTTGTACGTTGCCGTTGGCAAGGGTGATCGTACCACGTAACGCGTCGGCGTGGACGGTCTGACGCTGATCGAGATATGCAGAGAGGGCTGCAACGGCAATCGAACCGCCGAGCTGCGTGGAGAGATTGATGAAGGCGCTTGCCTTGGGACCTTCGCTCGGCGTCGTCGCGCTCAGGATCGCGATGGAGAGTGGGATGAAGAGCATCGCAGCACCGAGACCGGTGAGAGCCAGCGGAAGCGCGAACGTCCAAAAGCCGGCCTCCGAGGTGGTTACGAATGCCTGCTCGGCGCTGCCGATACCGACGATGATGAAGCCGAGCGCGAGAAACACGCGCGCGTCCACCTTCACGATGAGCCGCACGATCAGCGGTGCGATCACGAGAATGGGCAGCGCGCGGAACAAAAAGAGAAGGCCGCTGAGGGTCGGAGTGAAGCCGAGCGGCCCTTGCGTAAACTGCGGAAGGGTGTACGTCGAGCCGAAGATGACGACTCCGAGCGCCAGTGCGAGCACCGAACCGGCCGCCACGCTGCGATTGCGCAGGATGCGCAAGTCGACGACGGGTGTTTTCGTTCCGAAGAGTTCCCAGAAGACGAAGCCGACGAGCGAGAGCACCGTCACGATCGTCATGAGCAGTATCGTCGGGTCGGCGAGCCAATAGTTTTGCTCGCCTTCGGTCAACACGTACTGCAGCGATCCCAGCCCGGCAGCAAGCAAAACGAGCCCGAGGATATCGATCTTGCCCGCAACGGCCTTATCCGGATCGCGCAGGAGCAACATCAAGACGATAGCCGCAAAC
This sequence comes from Vulcanimicrobiota bacterium, assembly GCA_003136655.1. Classification (GTDB taxonomy): domain Bacteria; phylum Vulcanimicrobiota; class Vulcanimicrobiia; order Vulcanimicrobiales; family Vulcanimicrobiaceae; genus Hesperobacter; species Hesperobacter lustricola. The sequence continues at coordinate 6,526 of PLFC01000066.1, read as the reverse complement.
GCTCCCGGCAACACGTTGATGTAGAAGACGAGATTCCACGACGCGTTATCCACGAGCAAGCCACCCAGTGGGGGCCCGAGCGCCGGGCCCATGATCGCGCCGATCGCAAAGATGCCTTGGCTCAAGCCGAGTTGCTTCGGAGGGAACGTGTCGCGCAGAATCGACTGCGCCGTGGCGAGGAGGCCCCCGCCGAACCCGCCTTGGATCACGCGCCAGAAGATGAGCGCGACCAGCCCGTTCGAGGCCCCGCAGAACATCGAGGCAATGGTAAAGCCGACGATCGATGCGACGAAATAGTTGCGCCGGCCGAACCGGTCTTGCAGCCACGGGGTGAGCGGGATGATCACGATTGCAGAGATCGTATAGGCGGTGACGATCCAAGTGCCTTCGTCCTGGCTCGCACCGAGATTNNGGCAGCGCGACGTTCGTGATCGTGGAGTCGAGGGTCTGCATGAGCGCCGCAGCCATGACCGCCGCGACGATGAGCACGCGCCGCAGGCCGGTCTCTGAAACGTCTTGGCGCGCGACGACTGCTTGTTTCAACCCATGGAGTGTACTCGGCGGGACGGGGACGCACCATCGCTAAATTTGGGGAACGACGGGTCTTTCAGGGTCGGCGACCGGCCGTCTGGCCCGTTGGAGGCGTGGGCGGGCCCGACTATGCCGAGATTCCGCCGAGCGCGATGCCGCCGGAGCGCAGGATGGAACGCATGACGTACCTGCGATCCATCCCGCTGCCTATGCGGCTACGTCTGTTGCTGGCCGAAGAGCGAGCCGAGGACGCCGCCGACGTTCGACGTGCCGCCGGCGCGTTGCGCGCCTTCGTTGGCGGGCTCGTGGTAGGTCATCGACTGCAGACCGATCCGGCCAGGACCGTGGAAGCGGTTGAGCGTGAGCGCCGCGCCGCCGACGAACGCGCCGAGCGCGCCCAGCAATCCACCGCCGCCTTGCGATTGCAGCACCGACACGGTGTCCATGCGCACGTTGGAATCTTTCCAGAGCCACGCGCCCGGTTCTACGTCGAGCATCTCACCGGGTGCGAGCGTTTTCTCGAACACGTTGCCGTAGCCGTGGAGTAAGACGATGCCCTCACCCTGTTGCGCGGTGAAGCGATCGATGAACAGGCCGGTGCGTGAGAAGAAGACGTTGGCGAGCCCGGTCTGCCAGTAGAAGTCGTAGCCGACGTTGCTGGTCGCAAGCAGAAACTGATGTTCGCGCACGTCGATCGCCTGGCCGGGCCGCAGGCGCATGGCAACGATTTGGCCGGGCGCCTCGCGCGAGAAGGCGATATTGCCCGGACCCTTGGCCGTGGAGATGAAAATCTGCAAGCCCGCGAAGAATCGCTTGCCCGCGTTCTGCAGGCCCATGAAGCCTAGCGTGACGTTGGGCTGTTTCCACATCAAGATGTGGTGCTCGAAGTAGACCGTCTGCTGCGATCCCAGTTCCACGTCGACCACCGGCACGAGTTCGCCCTCGATCTTGATCGACATGTCGCCGAGGATAATCGGCTCTTTCGGGTTGTCGGTCTCCGGAACGGGCTCCGTATACGAGCCGATCTGCGTCGCCTGAGCGACCGGAGCCCCGCAGCTCGCGCAGAACCGGGCGCCGGGAACGAGGGGTGCCTGACATGTCGGGCAGTTCATGGGAAGCCTCCGAAAGACCGAGAGGACGCAACGCCTGCAGCTACCGGGAAACCGCGCTCGGGTTTCGCCGGGCGGCCACACCTTTCATGGTAGGTACGGCAAGGCGCCCGCCGTGGTTATCCGAAGCAGAACGCATGCCGTTTCGCCGTGTACTCGCTGCTGCATTGCTCGGGGCGCTCGTCGCGTCCGCCGGGCCCGCGCCCACGTTGGCCCAAGGTCGGCCGGTGGGCTTGCCCTCGTTTGCGGATCCCGGCATCGCGCCGGATCACAGCGAGATCGCATTCGTTTCGGGCGGCGACGTCTGGAGCGTACCGTCGGGCGGCGGAACGGCCCGGTTGCTGGCCGCCACCGGCGGTTACGCGCGTCGGCCTCTGTTCTCGCCCGACGGTAAGCGACTGGCGTTCGTCTCGAGCCGGCCCGGTGCGGGCGGGGTGTACGTGGTCGACCTCGCCGACGGCGCGGTTTCGCGCTTGACGCACGACGACGTGACGCCCGATCTCGATGCGTGGTCGAGCGATGGACGCTTCGTGTATTTTGCGACGCCGGTGCACAATCTCGCCTATCAGAACGACATCTACCGCGTGGATGTCGAGGGCGGCACGTCGATGCCGGTGCTCCACGAAGCGTTCGTGAACTCGATGGATGCGGTGCCCTCACCCGACGGCGCGGATCTCGTTTACGTGCGCAACGGCTTCGACCAATGGTGGCGCCGCGGCCACAGCCACATCGACCAGAGCGAGATCACCGTCGAACATCTCGCCGACAAACGCTTCGAAACGATCACCGCCGGTGAGGCAAAGGATCGCTGGCCGATGTGGGCGCCCGACGGACGCACCCTGTATTACGTCTCCGATCGCAGCGGCGGCGACGAACTCTGGGAGCGCTCCGGCGGCAACACGCGCCAATTGACGCGCTTGGGTGCGGGCCGCGTGCTCTTTCCGTCCATTTCGCGCGACGGACGCACGATTGCCTTCGAACGAGCGCAACGCTTGTGGACGTACGATACCGCGAGCGGGACGGCCCACGAAATCTCGGTCGAGCTTCGCGGCACGCCCAATCTGACGGTGCCCGCCCACGTGATCCTCACCAACCGGTTCAGCGCGCTTTCGCTGGCGCCCGACGACAAGAAGATCGCGTTCGTCGGGCGCGGACGTATCTTCGCCGCGAGTTCGTCCGACGGCGGCGACGCGCAGGCCGTGCCCTCGAGCCGAGGCGCCGCGGCCGATCTGCCGGTGTGGTCGAAGGATAGCCGCACGATCGCCTATGTGGTGGATCGCGGAGCGGAACAGGCCATCGCGACCTACGCTTTTCCCGACGGTGCAGAAAAGATTCTCACGCCGCCCGGCCATCACGACGATTATCCGCATTGGTCGCCCGACGGCACCTCGCTCGCCTTCGTGCGCGACGGCACCGAGTTACGCCTGTACGATCTCGCGACGAGGAGCGATCGCGTGCTCGCACGCGGCGTGATGGACCGTCGTCCCTTCGGGGATCTCGGCGACATCGCGTTCTCGCCGGCGGGCGATTGGATCGCCTACGTGGATCAGGATAAGGGCGGTTTCGAGAACGTGCGCGTCGTGCCCGTCGCCGGCGGAGAATCGCGCGCGATCACGTTTTTCCCCAACGCCAACGGCGGTCCGCTGGCCTGGGCACCCGATGGCACGCGGCTCTTCTTTGTGACCGGGCAGCGTACCGAGCCGGGCGACGTGGCCCAGATCGATTTGGTCCCGCGCGCGCCGAAGTTCCGCGAGGACACGTTCCGCCGGCTCTTCGAGGCGCCCAAGCCCGAATTGCCCACGCGCTCGCTGCCGACGCCCGTGCCGAGCGCCGCGCCCCAACCCTCGGCGTCGCCGGCTGTCAAAGAGAAGAAGAAGACGACAACGATCGAGTTCGCCGGCATCGGCGAACGCATCTCGACGTTGCAAACCGGGCTCGACGTGGGTCGGGTCAGCGTGACGCCCGACGGCAAGACGCTGGTACTCGTGGCGAGTGCCGCCAACGAGACGAACCTCTATTCGTATTCGATCGACGACACCTCCGACGAACCTCAGGTCGCAAAGCAATTGACCAACACGCTCGGCAGCAAGGGCGAGGTCGCGATCTCTTCCGACGGGCGGACCGCGTACTACACCGACTCCGGCCGGATCTTCAGCGCCGACCTCACGGGCAAGGGCGCGCGCCCCATCGGGGTCGCCGCCGAACTCGACGTCGACTTCAATCGCGACAAACCGCTGGTCTTCGATCAAATGTGGTCGAACCTCGATCGCTGGTACGCCGACCCCACGTTCCACGGTGCGAATTGGGGAGCGTTGCACGGACAATACGCGCCGTACGCCGTCGGAGCGCGTTCGCCGGCCGAGTATTATCGGGTGCTGTCGCTGATGATCGGGGAGCTCGATTCGTCACACACCGGCATCTTTAGCCCGGGCGGCGGTGGACCGTATACGGGGCGACTCGGCGTGGATTGGGATCCTGCTGCTTACCAGCGTGACGGAACGTTACGCGTGGCAAGCCTCGTGCCGCTCGGCCCGGTGGCTGTCGCCGGCCACGTGGCCGCGGGCGATGAATTGACGGCCGTCGACGGCGTAGCGCTCGAGCGTCATGTCGATCTCGATGAGGTGTTGGCCAACTCGATCGGCAAACGCACGGAACTGCGTTTCGCTCCCGCAGGCGGCGGCGCCGCGCGTACCGTCGTCGTGCAACCCGTCGACCGGTCGAGCGAACAGCGACTGCGCTACCTCGCCTGGGTTGCCGGTCGCCGCGCCTACGTCGAACGCGTCAGCGGCGGACGTGTGGGCTACGTGCACCTGCTCGACATGGGTCAGGAATCGTTGAAGAAGTTCTTCCTCGACCTCGACGTGGAGAATCGCGGCCGCCAAGCCGTGATCGTCGACGTACGCAATAACGAGGGCGGCTTCGTCGACCCCTACGCGATCGACGTGCTGACGCGCCGCGGGTACGCCACGTTCCGCTCGCGCTTCGGACACGATCCGTCGGAACGTACCTCCCTCGGGCAGCGCGTCCTCGAACATCCAACGGCACTCGTGGTCAACGAGCATAGCCTCTCGGATGCCGAGAACTTTACCGAAGCATATCGGGCGTTGCACGCAGGCCCGGTCGTGGGCGTGCCGACCGCTGGTTGGATCATCTTCACGAGCGGCATGAGCCTCGCCGACGGTTCGTTGCTGAGGCTACCCTCCACGCTGGTATTCGCGCACGACGGCGTCGATATGGAGTTGCACCCACGGCCGGTCGACGTACGCGTCGAGAATCCGCCGGGCGCAGCCGAGCGCGGAGACGACCCGCAACTCGACGCCGCCGTCCGGGAACTGGAGAAGAAGGTCAGGCGCTAAACGGGCGCCGCTCCCGGGCGGATTTCTTAACCGCGTCTGTGTGCGGACACAGACATCGGCGGGACTTCGCGTGGAAACCTACCACCATGAGAAGTTGCACCATCAGCATCGTCCCGCTCCTGGCCTCGTTGTTCCTTTCCGCGTGCAGCGGGGGATCGAGTTCGCCGACGCCGTCCGAGGCGAGCACATCCTCCGGAAGCACCGGAGGTACGAGCTCGGCGGAATACGTCTGTCCACCCGCTCAGACGTCGTCGGGGACGCTCAATTGTGCCGCGCTTCCGCTCGGCGATCGAAAATTCTCAACCACCGGACCGTCCGTCGGCGTCGTCTATTCGTGCACGCAACTCAGCGGAAAGCCCGTTGTCGAGAGTGCGCCGTGGATCGACGCGCAGACCAACACCTGGAGTCTACCGGCAAAGCTAGCCGTGCGCGGCCTCGTGAGTTGGTCGGGTTCGATCTCGGTCACGGAGTCGGGTTCGACGCGGACCATAACCGGCAACGGATTACCGATCTCGCCCTATCGGACGGGCACGTTCCCGATTTCGAAGAATGACCCCGCGTACAAGTACGATCAGAACCCGAACTCGATCGAGTCGCAGAACTTCTCGTTTCAGTTGCCTCTCAATCCCACCGCAGCCTCGAGCACGTCGTGCTTGCCGCAGGGACCGATCGGCATCACCACGAGCGGTGTCGCAATCTACGACGCCTTCGATGCGGCCGGTTACGACGGCGCGGCACGCGAGTTGCAAGACGATTGCCTCGGCCATCCCGATCCGAGCGACACGTATCACATTCACGGCTCGATCGAACTCTGCACCGGCGACACCGGTTCGGTCGCGCAGAACTCTGAACTGATCGGCTACGCATTCGACGGCTATGGCATCTACGGGCCCTGGTACAACGGCAAAGTTCTCACCACGAAAGATCTCGATCAGTGCCACGGCGTGACGAGTCCGGTCGAGTGGAACGGCCAGACCGTGAACATCTATCACTACGTCGCGACGTACGACTTCCCGTACAGCCTGAGCTGTTACACCGGAACCCCGATCCACGTTGGGCCTGCGACGAAAGCATAAAGTCGCCCTCAGCTGGCTCCTACGATCCGAAGAGCCGCGCGCGGTTGAGCTTGAACTGGTAGAACAGGAAACAACCGAAGCAGAAGCCGCCGAGTGCGACCGCCGCGGCTAGGGCGGTACATCCGGCAAAGATCCATCCCAGGATCGGCACGTGCGCGAGAAATGCCAGCTGGGCGATGCCGAGGAACGCCGCGGCGAGTGCGTTGTTGAAACGCATCAGCCGCGGGTCTTCGCCCGTCGTCGCGTCCGCAGGTGCAGACAGAATCCGCGAACCGACTTGATAGACCACGCTCGCACGCCTGCCGAAGGCCGCGGCGAACAGTACGATGACGAAGAGCGCCGTCGTGACGAGCGGCGCGTGCACGAGATACGCAACGATCACGCCGAGCAGAATCGTAAGCCGGTTGAGTCGGACGATCGAGAATCGTCACGTGTGCCCTCATGCTGCGTCGTG
>PLFC01000046.1:12181-12324 GCA_003136655.1 Vulcanimicrobiota bacterium | reverse complement strand
CCCATGTGGCCGCACTTCTTTTCGCTCGCGAGTTGGTCTTCGAAGTGCACGCCCGCGGCGCCGGCCTCGATGAAGGCCTTCATGATCTCGTGCGCGTTGAGCGCGCCGCCGAAGCCGGCTTCGGCATCGGCCACGATCGGCGC
>PLFC01000046.1:0-12173 GCA_003136655.1 Vulcanimicrobiota bacterium | reverse complement strand
TTGATGCGCTTGACCAGCGCCGGCGCTGAGTTCGCCGGATACAGGCTTTGGTCGGGATAGGTCTGAGCGGCGATGTTGGCGTCGGCGGCAACCTGCCAGCCCGAGAGGTAGATCGCCTTGAGGCCTGCCTTGACCGTCTGGACGGCNNCGCTCGGCGCCCACCCGAGCCAGCGTGTAGTCGATCGGCAGCGAGCCACGGAGGCGGACGACGTCGGCGCCGCTGTAGGGACGGCGGATTCCAGCCCAGCGCGGGTCGGTCGCCCACATCAGTTCGAGTTGCTTGGCGTTGGAAAGCTCGGGCACGCGGCTAGCGTCCTCTCTCGGCAAGGGGAAAATCTTCTTTCACGTTTCCCCAAGTGGACGGCCTTGAATCGACCGATGGCCGGGGCATTCCGCACCTATAGGTCGATTCCCGCCTCGCCGGGAGGTTACTCGCTGAGAAGGTCCTTGTACCGCTCGCGCAGTTCGCGTTTGAGGAACTTCCCCACGCCCGTACGCGGGATCGCATCGACGAAGACGACCCGGTCGGGGATCTGCCACTTGGCCACGCGCTCGCCGATCCAGGCCTGCAGCCCGGGCTCGTCCACCGACTGGCCTTCGCGAAGTGCCACGACGGCGACGGGACGCTCGATCCACTTCTCGTGCGGCAAACCGATGACGGCCGCTTCACGCACCGCGGGGTGGCCCATCAGTTCGTTCTCGAGATCGACGCTCGAGATCCACTCGCCGCCCGACTTGACCAAGTCTTTCGAGCGATCGACCAACTGCAGATAACCGAGCTCGTCGATCGTGCAGACGTCGCCGGTGTGAAACCAGCCGTCTTCGAAAACCGGCAACTCGGCGTCGAGGCGATAGTACGAGCCGGTCACCGCGGGCCCGCGCACCCAGAGCGCGCCCGCCGTCACGCCGTCGCGCGGCACGGGCTTGCCCTCGTCGTCGAGCACCTTCCACGCTACTAAAGGACTAAAGCGTCCTTGCTTCAAGAGCGCGGCCCGACGCTCGCGCGGCGTCGCATCCTCGAGGTCGGAATGCATCGCTGCAGCGGTGCCGATCGGCGACATCTCGGTCATGCCCCAGGCATGGATGACGCGCGTGCCCTTCGCTTCGAGATCGTCGTAGAGCGAGGGCGGCACGGCCGAGCCGCCGATGACCAACGCCTTGAGCGTGGGCAGCGTCGTGTCGCGCCGCACCAGTTCGTCGCGCACCGCGAGCCACACGGTCGGCACGCCGAGCGCGAGCGTGACCTTCTCGCGATCGACCATGTCGATCAGGCTCGCCGGATCCATGCCGGAGCCCGGCATCACGAGCTTTGCGCCGATCATGGGCGCGAGGAACGGCACGCCCCAGGCGTTGACGTGGAACTGCGGCACGACGGGCAAAATCACGTCGCGCTGCGTGACGGCCAAGCCGTCGGCGAGGCCCGCGGCATACGCGTGCAACACCGTCGAGCGGTGCGTGAACATCACGCCCTTGGGATCGCCCGTGGTCGCCGAGGTGTAACAGAGAATCGCAGCGGTGCGCTCGTCGAGATCGGGCCAATCGAACGTTTCCGGTTGACCGGCGAGCAGTTCTTCGTAATCGCGCGCGCCGGGCAATTCGGTCGTCGTCGGACCCATCACGACGAACTCCATCGGCACGTCGGAGCGCACGGCCATCGCCCGCGCCACCGCCGGGACGAGCGAGCCGTCGACGAAGCAAATCTTGTCGCCGGCGTGTTGCAACACCCAGCACACTTGCTCCGGAAACAGCCGGATGTTGACGGTGTGCAGCACCGCGCCGATCATCGGTACGGCGTAATACAACTCGAGATGCCGGTGCGAGTTCCAGCCGAAGCTCGCCACCCGGTCGCCCGGCTTCACGCCCAGCTCCACGAGCGCGTGCGCGAGTTGCGCGACGCGCTTGCCGAAGTCGGCGTACGTGTACCGGAAATACGAGCCGTCGTCGAGCCGGGTCACGACCTCGCGCGCCCCGTGGTTGTTGACGGCGTGCTGGAAGATCCAGTGGATCGTCAGCGGGACGTCCATCATCGTGCCGGGGATGGTGGTGGAGAGGTCGAGGGCCGGTCGAGTCGTCTGCATGCTTACCTCCAAGACGGGTCCCGCGCTATTCGGCGCGGCCGCGGGATTCCTTATCGGGAACGCCCGGCGCGGACGACAGCAACTTTCCGTCATCGTCGGCGCCGAGCAAGATCTTGCGCAAAATCGTCAGCGGCGGGTCGCCGTGGGCGAGCAGCGCGTCGTGGAAACCCTCGAGGGTGTAGTTCCTACCGAGCTTGGCCTTGTAGTCGTCGCGCAGCTTGAGGATCTCGAGCTTGCCCAGCGTGTAGTAGCCGTAGAGCGGGTCCTGGGTACCCCGCAGGGCCTCGCGGTGCGCCGGCTCGTGCGCCATGAAAGCGTTCTCCTCGAAGAAACGCGTGCCGGCGTCGACGCTCATGCCCTGGGTGTGCTCGCGCAAACCCACGAGCAGCCTGCATTCGCGCTGCAAGGCGAGCTGGAGCTGGGCCAGGCGCACGTGCGGGTCGCCGTTGCCCCAGCCTTCATCGACCATCATCTGTTCGTCGTAGTGGGCCCAGCCTTCGGCGAACGAGCCGCTGACGATCAGCTTACGGATCGCGGAGAGCCGCAGGTGCCGGTCGATCGCGAAATTGGCGTAGTGCCCGGGGTAGACTTCGTGCAGGCTGACGATCGGGAAGGCGTAGTCGTTGAAGTACGCCAGGTGCTGCTCGCGCCGCTGCGCCGGCCAGTCGGGGTCGGCGGGCGTCACATTATAGAAGGCCTGCGTCGCGGTCCTTTCCAGCGGGCCCGGCGCGTTCATCGACGCGAAGGTCGTCTCGCGCGCGAACTCCGGGGTGGCGACGACCTTGACGTCGTCGTCGGCGGGCAGGTCGAGAATCTTGTGTGCGACCACGAAACGGCGCAGCGCGACCACGTCGTCGGACGCGGTCTTGAGCAGATCGGCCGCAGCGGGGTGGTGCGCGCCGAGTTCGCCCGCCACGGCCTGCGGCGTCTTGGCCGGATCGATGGCCCGCGCGACGGCGACGAAGTCCGCCTTCGTCTGGGCCAGCGCCGTCTCGCCGGCACGTTCGTAATCGGCGGGGCTCAGCGGGGCCAACTCCTGGAGCTCGAGGAGCCGGGCGAACAGCGGCGTCCCGATCGCGTAGGTGCCGGCGGGGTGTAGGAGCGGGCCCGCGTCCATCGCGGTCTGAAACGCCGCCAACGCCTCGACCACGGCGCGATTGGACTCGTTGAACTCTGCCTGCAGCTTGGCGTCGCGCAGGCCCGCGAACGCCGCGGGCACGACGTGCTCGAAAAAGTCGCGACTGCCGGCGATCTCGGCCTTGGCCAGTTGCCCGGTCACGGCGTCGACGGTGGTCACGTTCTGCCGCCCGTCGTCGAGCAAGGCCGGAATCTCGCGCTCGCGCGCAATCGCGGCACGTAAGCGCTCGCGCAGCGGAGCATAATCGCGCTCGAGCAACGAGAAGATCGCACTGGCCGCTTGACCCGAATAGAGCGCGGGATTGTGCTTCCACGTTTCGCGCTGTTGCAACGACACGAGCGTGGACTCCAGCCGCGCTTGCAGAATGCGCGCGTCGTACGAGCCCTCGGCGCCGAAGGTCGTGGGGTCGATGTCGCGCAGTTCGCCGAGCAGCTTGCGCGTGAACGCGATGCGTGTGGCGTACCCCGCCGCCGAAAGGTCGGGCAGACGGTCGTCGTAGTCGTGCACGCCCATCTCGGTGGCGCGGATGGGTTCCAGCCGCCACGTCTCGTTGAAGTAGCGAACGCTCAGGCCTGCGAGCCGCGCGTCGCCGGGAGGTTCGTCCTGGGCTGAAGCGATCGGCGTGAGGAGCCCGAGCAAGAGCGCCGGCGCCGCGAGCGTCGCGGCGAGGCGCCTAATCTTCGGACTCGTGCAGGTGCAGGTGCGTGCCGTCTTCGGCGTCGTCGAGCACTTCGCGCGCTTCGGCCAACACCGCGGCCGACAGCTCGATCGTGTCGTCGATCGTGCCCTCCGACGCGAGAAACTCCGCCTCGCCCCAGTCTTCCCACGTCTCGAGCGGCTCGCCGTCGACTTCCGCGGGGAAGCGCACGCAGAAGCCTTGCTCCACGTGCAGCCCGGTCACCATCACGCGCGTGCCGCGCGGAAAATAGGTGCCGTCCTTCCAGAGGGTGCCGTAGGTGGTCTGATAGTTGGTGCCGATCTTCAGCGCTTCGATCGTCGCCGCTCCTTCGCAGGGGATGCCGCGGGGGCGTGTGCTCGCGGTTTCTTATCCGTCGCCGCCCTCGACTCTTTGCGCCGGGTCGGCGCAAGTTGCCCGGCGTATTGGGGGCGGCATGCCCGAACGCGGTGACGAGGCCGGCTGGCGCATCGTCGAATCCGAGATCGTCATCGAGACGCCGCACCTCCGGCTGCGTCGCGACGACATCGCGCTCCCAGGCGGTCAGCGCATCGCCAACTACTACGTGCGGGAATCACGCGGGTTTGCGGTGATTTTCGCCTTGACGGCCGACGAGCGCGTCGTCTTGGTCGAGCAGTACAAGCACGGCATAGGACGAACGGTGCTCGAACTGCCGGCAGGCGCCATCGATCCGGGCGAAACGCCGCAGGAGTGTGCCGCACGCGAACTCGCCGAGGAGACGGGCTACCGCAGTCCGGGCGCGCTCGAACACGTCGCGACGTACGTGACCGACCCGACCAACTCCGACGCGCGTTTCCACCTTTTCTTCGCGCCGTCCGCCGCGCCGGCGGGCGCGCAGCATCTCGAGATCACCGAAAACATCACCGTGAGCGAGGTGCCGCTCGACGAGTTGCGCGGCCTCGTGCGCGACGGCCGCATCGAGGTCTCCTCGCACGTCGCCGCGATCTACGTGATGCTCGACCGGCTCGGACGCCTCGCGTGACGTCCATCGAGATGCGCCCGGTGCTCATCGGTGCGGCGATCTTCGCCGCCGTCTTCCTCGCGCTCGACCTCAACGCGCTCCACGCGCTGCGCGCCAACCAGAACACCGGCCTCTACCTGCAGACGCTGATCAACTTCGCGCATTCGGGCTCCACGTTCAACCAAGCCGACGGCAAGCCGCACATGCTGGTGCACGATCAGTGGCTGATGCTCGCACTCGCGCCGTTCGTCGCGCTCTGGCCGCGGCCCGAAGTGCTGCTCGTCGCGCAAGCGCTCGCGCTCGGTGCCGCCGCGATCCCGCTCTACTTCCTCGCGCGCACCTGGGGTGCGGCGGCAACGCCGGCGGCGCTGCTCGCGCTGGCCTTCCTGATCTCGCCGTCGATGCAGGGCTACGCGTACGACGGCTTCGTGCCCGAGGATCTGATCCCGCTGCTGTGGTGTTCGCTCGCGCTCGCGCTGGCCAAACGCTCGTTCTGGGCGACCGCGCTCGTCGCGCAATTGCTGCTCGGCGTGAAGGAAGACGAAGCCTGGTTTCTGGGCTGGTTCGGCGTCGTTTCGTTCTTCTTCTTCGAACGGCGCTTCGGCGTGCTGCTGTTCGCGCTGGCGCTGCTCAACGGCGCGGGCTACTACGCGATCGCGCATCATTTCGGCTACACGCCGGAGCGGCCGAAATACGGCCTGATCGACCGCGAATGGTTGCCGCAACTGGGCTTCCTCGTGGAGATCCTCGTGCCGCTGGCCTTCGCACCGCTGTTTCTCGGCCGTCGTCTCTTGATCGCGTTGCCGCTCTTCGCCGAACTGTTCTTCACGCAGGACAGAACCTATCCGCTCTATCACTCCGGCTCGTACTACACGGCGCCGCTGGTGACGCTGGCCGCGATCGGTAGCGCCTACGTGATCGCCGAGCGGCCCACGTTCGCGCGCTGGGCGCTCGCGGGCGCGGTCGCGATGGCGCTCTTCGTCAACCCGACGGTTTTGCGCGTGGGCCGCTGGACGTGGTTCTCGCCCGATCCGCAGTACGCCGCGGCACGCAGTTGGGCCGGCGTGCAGAAGCCGGTCGACTTCCCCTGTCCCGACACGGGTGCGTGGACCGTGGCCTCACCAGACCTGCAAGCGCGACTCGTCGATTGCGGCAAGCCGACCACGCGACCGCCACGCCCCGCCTGGAAGAACGTGCCCCTGAACTCCGACGCGAGTTGGACGAGCGGCCCGTAAGCGCGCTCAGCGGTCGGGACCAAGGCGCTTGCGCCGCCGCTTGCGGCCCGGGTTTGCGCGCGGAGCGGCCTCGCGCAATAAGCTGCGCAGCGTCGAGAGCGCGCCGAAGGGATGCACGAACTCGCCGCCGATCGCCGCGACGTGTGCCTGCTCGGGACGCACGTTCCACGCGCCGAGCACCGCGCGGAAATCGTCGGAGCAGCAGTCGAGCCCCGACGAGTACGGCGTCAGCGCGGGCAGCACGACGAGCGCGTCGGAGCCCACGAACGCCGGAGCGTACGTCGCGCCACCGAGACGGATGCTCGGATGCAGATGCCCGATGATCGTGCGCGTGCCGAGTTGCGGCGCGCCGTCGCCGTGCACCAACAGCCAGCCGTCGCGTTCGAGCCGCTCGGCCGTCGCGCCCAAGAGCGCGAAGGCGCGCGAGCGACCCTCGTGGTTGCCCGCGACCAGCGTCAATTCGGCCTCGGCGCGCAGCGCATCGAGCGCGGCGCGCACGCGTCGCGCCGCGCCCTCGCTCATGCGCGCGCCGTGCACGATGTCGCCCAGGAAGACGATCTCGCGCGCGGCCGTGCTGCGGCGCAGGAGCGTCACGCTCGCGACGATTTCGGCGGTGCTCCACAGCGGCAGCGCGCCGCCGATCACGTCCTCGTACGCCAAGTGCGCGTCGGCCACGATCAACACGCCGCTCGCGGGCAGCCAAGCCACGCCCGGCCAAAGACCGATCACCCCGTCGGCCAAGGCGTGGCGCGCCGTTGCGAGCGAGGGCAACGTCACGAGCCCGTGCGCCGCTCGAAGAGCGGTCCCAGCGGCGAAAGCGGTTGCGGTTCGCGCTCGGCTTCACGTTCGCCGAGAATGTCGAGCACGCGCTCGTGCAACGCTTCGACCATGCTCGCGCGATCGTCGAGCACGACGGAGTCGCCGAAGCTCGAGGTGACGATGCCGAACGAGAACGGTGAGGCCGCGAGCGGGTGGAGCACGCGCGGTTCGTTCGCCAGCGCGCGCAAGAAATCGTGCGCGCCCGGCGCGTCGAGCAGGTCGCGGGTCACCGTGCGCACCGTCTCGCGCAACAGCGGAAACGCGGGATCGGCCTCGAGCAGCCGCTCGAAGATGCGTTCGCTATTCCAGCGCAAGCCGCTACGGCGTATGGAACGGCCGCCGGCGCGGCGCAGCACGAGCAACCCGGTGGTGGCCACGTAGCGGAAGTGAACGCGTAGCAGATGACCGCCGCGCAAGCCTTCGAGCAGATCGCGCTCGAAATCGTCCGCATGCAAGAGCGACGCCCAGGCGGCGTCGGGCAACGCGACGCCGCGCGGGAGCGTCACCAGAAAGCCGTTGTCGTCGGTGCTCAGCGTCGTGTTCGCGCGCAGCTTTGCGAAGAGCCGCGCGGCGACCACCCGGGCCAGGGCCTCGTTCGCGCGGCGCCCGGCACAGGTATGGAAGATCGCGGTCTGGCGGCGATCCATGCGGTAGACTTCGATCAGTGCTTCGCCGGCCGCCGGCACCGCCGAGATCGCCATCTGCTGCGCGATATAGCGCACCGCGTGCGCCGCCGCGACGCCCTCGAGCTTGTACCGTTGCGCGAGCCAGCGCAGCGCCGCCGCCGCGGAATCTTCGCGCAGACGCTGCGCGATGCCGGCGCGCAGCTTGGCGATCTCGCGCGCGAGCACGACCGGCACGCCCTTGATGTGCGAACTCCACACCGGCACGTTGGGCCGTCCCGCGAAGGGTTCGACGCTCAGGCTCGAGCCGCGCACTTCCTTGACCCGAAACGTGCGGCCGTTGAGCAGCATCACGTCGCCCTCGTGTAAGCCCGCAACGAAACTCTCCTCGACCTTACCGATCGCCGCGCCGCCGCGCAGCGCAACGGTCACCTGCGACTCGTCGGGAATGGTGCCGACGTTTTCGAAGAAGGCCGCGCAGACTTCCTTACCGAGGCCGTAGAGCGCATCCGCATCGCTGCCGAGCCGGCGCACGTGCGCCTCGTCGGGACCGGCGCCTCCGCCGCTCAAATAGGCGGCCACGGCGCGCAGCGCGCTCTCCTCCAGGTCGCGGTACGGATAGGCGCGCCGCGCCGTGGCGAGCGCCTCCGCGAACGCAACGCGCCGGTCGTAACAGACGCTCATAACGAGCCACTGCGCCAGCACGTCGAGCGGCGCTTCGGGCACCACGATCTCCTCGAGCACGCCGTCGAGGATGCAGCGCCGCGTGGCGGCCGCTTCGAGCACGTCGTCGCGATCCTGCGCCACGACGACGCCGTCGGCGACGGCCCCGGGCCGGTGACCCGCGCGACCGACGCGTTGCAAGGTGGGCGTGACGCCGCGCGCGCCGCCGACGATGCAGACGCGATCGACGTAGCCGATATCGACGCCGAGTTCCAAACTCGAGCTGCAGACGACCGAGTGCACCTCGCCCGCGCGCAGACGCGCCTCCAAACGGTGGCGCACGCTGCGCTCGAGCGCGCTGTGGTGGATGCCGATCTTGGCGTCGCTGCGCGGACGCGGCGTCGCATCCTCGCCCGCGACCTCGACCTCACCGCCGTCCGTTGCCGCGCCCTCGGCCAGCGCCATCTCGTGCGCCAGCCGCTCGGCCTGACTGCGCACGTTGACGAAGACCAACTGCGTGCGCACGTCGCGACCGAGTTCGACGCAGCGTTCGGCCACGCGCGAAAGCGGTGCGATCGCTCCGGCAAACGGCGCGTCGATGTGCAACCGGATCGCGCGCAAGCCGCGCTCGTCGACCACCGCGCACGGCCGGTCGACGCCGCACAGAAAGGTCGCCACGCGCTCCAACGGCGCGACCGTCGCGGAAAGTCCCACGCGCACGAGCGGTTCGCGCACGAGGGCTTCGAGCGATTCCAAACACAACGCGAGATACGCGCCGCGCTTGTTGCCGGCCAGTGCATGCACTTCGTCGATAACGACCGTTTCCACATAGCGCAAGACCTTGCGATACGATTCCATCGCGAGCATCAGCGCGAGCGACTCCGGCGTGGTCATGAGCACGTGCGGCGGCCGAGTCAACATCAAGCGCCGCTCCTCGACCGGGGTATCGCCGGTACGAACGCCCGTCCGCACGTGCGTCTCGCGGATGCGTCCGCGCCGCAGGCGCCCGCGTTCGGTGTTGGGGCGTTCGAGCAAGCCCATCTCGCGCAACGGCCGGCGCAGATTGTGCTCCACGTCGTAGCCGAGCGCACGGAGCGGCGAAACGTACAATGCGTACGGACGCGGGAAGAGTTCGTCGCGATCGCGCAGGTCCGCCAGCCGGCTCATGATCGGCAGGAAGGCGGCGAGCGTCTTGCCGGTGCCCGTCGGCGAACAGATCAGCGCGCTTCGTCGCTCGAGGGCGAGCGGCAACGCGCCGCGCTGCGGCGGCGTGGGCGCACCCAGCCGCTCCTCGCACCACGCGGCCACGACCGGGTGCAGTCGCGCGAAAGCCTCGTCCACGCAGTAGCCTTCTCCGCGCATTTGACGGAGCCGCCCAAGTCGAGCAAGGTCCGTCAAGGACGGATGCGAACGTCAGGGCGCATGTCTTCAGCCTTGGCCAAAATGCTGCGTGAAACGACGGGGACGTACGACCGCCGCTGGGTCGCGCAGACGAAAAGCGACTTCAATACCGAGGTGCGTCCCGAGACCGTCGCCCAGCACCACCAATATTGGGACGCGATCGTCCGGGCGGTTGAGACCTCGGAGTTCGACGAACTGATGGGCTTCGCGCGCGAAGCGGGCCGGTTCCAGTCGAGCCAGGGTTACGAGTTCGCGAACGCGGTCAAACGCACGGTCGAAGCGACCAATATGATCGAGATGTCGTTGCTCGAAGCCAATAGCGGCGCGGTGCCGCAGATCGAGATCATCAACGAGATCGGCGAACTGCGCTCGATGATCGTGATGGCCGTCGCCGAAGGCTATAAAGAAGACCAAGAAGCCAAGGCGCGTACGCCGAAGTCGCACGCCGGCGAAGAGTTGCGCGCCGTGTTGCAGCGCACCCTGAAGTCGAGCGCGACCGAACTCGCCGCGGGCGACGAGATCGCGCCGCTGTATGAAGGCGGCATGCGCTTCCACTTCGTCGACTACGGCAAGCTGCGGCTCTACAATCTGCTGCCCAACGGCCGCTGCATCACGCTCTCGATCCTCGGACCGGGCGACATCTTTCTGCAGTGGCGCGCCGAGTCGCAGAGCCTATCCTGCCTTTGCGCCGAGGCGATGCACGGTTCGCGCGTGCTCACCGCCACCGAGAAGGACATGGCCGACGTGGTCGCCGCCGAACCCGCCGCGGCCATCGAACTGATGACCTCGTTCGCGCGGCGCCTGACCGAATCGCAAGTGCTGATCGAAGACTTGATGAACAACAGCGTCAACCTGCGGCTCTACCGCACGCTGCTCGAACTCTCCAAACAGTTCGGCCGGGCGGAAAACGGCGCGAGCGTCATCGACTACCCGCTGACCCATCAGCGCCTGGCCGACATGATCGGCTCGAACCGGGTGACCGTGACCCGCAAGCTGCACGAGTTGACCGAGCGCGGCATCGTCGCCACCCGCAAGAACTCGACCATCGTGCTGCGCGACGCCGACGCCCTCTGGAAGCTGGCCGAAACCGGCGCCTCGGCCTAGATACGGTAGCCAAGCGGCTCGGGCCCGAAACTCCGCCGAACCACGCCCGGTACGTGGGGCCGGAGGTTCCAACACCGATGAACGCTTTCGTTCGCCTGACCCTGATCGTCGCCGCCGTGCTGACCGCGTTATTTCTGGTCGCGCTGGTGCTCAAGGTGCTCGTCGCCGCCGTCGTGGTCGCCGCTCTGCTGGTCGGCGGTCTCTTCGCGCTCAATTTCGTGCGCGGCTTCTTCAGCCGGCGCCAGGCTCGGCTGAGCGGCGGCGTGCGGGTCGTGCCCTAGCCGGACGGCGCCGGAAGGAGCGACCTCCGAGCCGTTCGGCGGGCAATGTTCGCGCTGCCGGGCCCAGGGGTGATAGGCGTCACCGAGCCCCTTCCCCCGGGTCCGTACAGTTGGGGCATCCAGAAGGGATGACGCTGCATGCTCCAGAGCCCGATCCGTTCGCTCAAGCCCGGCACGCTCGAGCCGGCCCTGTTCACCGAACGTCCGAAGTCAGAGACCGCCAAGCGCGTTCACAAGTATTTCGAGACGTCCGGTTTTTCGCGTTGGTCGGCGATCTACGGATCCGGCGACATTCCGCCGATCTGGAAGGTCATCCGCGACGGTCACCAGCGCCTCGTCGAGAAGGTCGTCGAGTGGGTCACGACCGAGCCGCTCCACACCGCGCTCGACGCGGGCTGCGGCACCGGCACCCTCGCGGTCAACCTCGCCGATCACGGCTTCGAGGTCGACGCGTTCGACGTCTCCGCGCCGATGGTGCACTTCGCGAAGTACATCAACAGCGGCCGCACCAAAGGGCTCGCGCCGCAGTTCATGGTCGGCGACATCGCGGCGCTCGCGGGTCAGGAAAAGACCTACGATCTGGTTTGCTGCCTCGACGTGCTCTTCCACTATCCGTACGAGGAAGTCTCGGACATGCTCCGGCGCCTGACCTCGCTCTCGTCACATAAGGTCGTCGCCTCGTTCGCGCTGCGCACCGCGGCCAACGACTTCTGGATGGGCGTCGGCCAACGATTCCACACCAAGAATCGCATGACCAAGCTGTTCATGTTCACCTACGACGAGGTCGAACAGATCCTGTACCGGGCCGGCTTCCGCATCACGCGCAAGCACCGGGTGAAGTTCTTTTTCTACGATTCGTTCGTCTTCGAAGCCGTACGGATGTGACGTCGCCTCGATGATCGAAGCCGCCGCAGTCAAGCTGCCGAAGGACCGCCCCAAGCAGTCCCTGCTGGCGCCGCGACTCTACCGCACCGACATCGCGCTGCTCAACTCGCTCAAGATCGACATCTGTCGTGAAGAGTTCGAGGAATTGCAACGCGACTTCGAGGCCGACTACAACCGCGCGCACTTTCGCTGGGGCGACGACGTCAACGGGCTCGACTACAAGCCGCTGATCGAGGAGTTCTACGAGTTCCTCAACCGCAGTTCGATCGGCGAGTTCTCCGGCTGCCT
>PLFC01000059.1 GCA_003136655.1 Vulcanimicrobiota bacterium | reverse complement strand
TGACCGTGACCGATTTCGCGGCGTCCGGGAGCGCGCATCGGGCGCGTCTCGCCGACCGAGAACGGCGGGAAGTTGTAATAGTGCATGTAGCGCTTATTGGGTACGTCGAGGATCCAGTCGACGCGCTGTTCGTCGGAGATGGAGCCCAGCGTCGCGGCCGTAAACACCTGCGTTTGACCGCGGGTGAAGAGTCCGCTGCCGTGCACGCGCGGCACGAAATGCACCGACGACGTGATCGGGCGGATCTCGTCGGCTTTGCGGCCGTCGGGACGCTTCTTCTCGTCGACGACCATCACGCGCAGCTCTTCCTCTTCCATGCCCTTGATGATCTTGCGGAAGTCTCGGTTCGCAGGATCTTCGAGCTTGGCGCGGAGCGCGTCGTCCTTCTTGGTCAGACGCTCGATGGCGACGGTGTGCGTGATCGCTTCGAACGCTGCATTGCGCTCGAGCTTATCGACGATGCGCATCGCTTTTGAGACGTCGGGCTTGAATTTCTTTTCGACCCAGGCCTTGAGCTCTTCATCGACCTTGTCGACCGGATAATCGCGCTTGGCTTTACCGGCCTTCTTCTGCAGCTCGTCGATCGCTTTGACGATCTTCTTGATCGCTTCGTGTCCGAACTCGACCGCTTCGAGGAGCTCGTCCTCGGAGATTTCGTTGCCGCCGCCTTCGACCATCATCACGCCGTCTTTGGTGCCGGCGATCACGATGTCCATGCCGCCTGTTTCGTACTGCGGCAACGTCGGATTGATGATCAGTTTACCGTCGTCGCGACCGACGCGCACGGCGGCGACGTTCTTCGGAAACGGAATGTCGGAGACGGCGAGCGCGGCGCCCGCGCCGCACACGGCGAGCACGTCGGCATCGAGTTCGCGATCGATCGACAAGACGGTCGTAACCATCTGAATGTCGTTCTTGAAGCCTTCGGGGAAGAGCGGGCGGATCGGTCGATCGATCTGCCGCGCGGAGAGGATGCCGTGTTCGGTGGGACGGCCCTCGCGCTTGATGTAGCCGCCGGGGATCTTGCCCGCAGCGTACATCTTCTCTTCGAATTCGCAGGTCAGGGGGAAGAAGTCGATACCTTCCCGGGGTTTTTCGGAGGCGGTGACTGCGGCGAGTACGACGTTGCTGTCGCCGTAGCGTACGACGACGCTACCATTCGCTTGTCTTGCCACGTCGCCGGTCTCGAAAACCAGCGTGCGGCCGCCGATCTCGAGGGAGACGGAATGAGGCACAGTTTCTCAGTTCTTTCTTGTCGTCTTTTGTGTTAACGGGCGGTCGTTCTCCGCGGCCTGGCGCGCGGCCTCGTTTCCCGGGCCTTGCCGGATGTGCGCCGGGCGGCGCGAAGCGGCCGAGGATGGACCTGACGATCCGTCTCGCCAAGCCGGCCGACGCTGCAGCGCTGGCCGACCTGCGACTTTCATCACATCTCGAACGCAACGGGGGCGAGGCTGCGGAGCTAGAGGCGTTTCGCGCCGAGAGCGAGGCGGCGTTCGCCGAGTTCCTGAGCGACGGGTCGATGATCGCTTGGCTGGCGCTCGACGCCGGCGTGGTCGTGGGTGCCGCGACTCTGCTCCTCTACCGGACGCTGCCTCGCGTTGGGGCGCGCGGCGCCGCCGGTCGGCGCTTCGACGGCCGCATCCGCAACGTGCGCGTCGAGCCTGCCTATCGCCGGCGCGGGATAGCGGCTGCGCTGGTGCGCGCGGCGACGGCGGAGGCCGAGCGCNNATGAGGAGATGGTGTACCGGTTTTGAGCAAAACGAACGCCATTATTGGCGAAGTGATATAAGGCTTCGACCGCGTTGTCGCGTTTATCGGCGAGGGACCAAGTTTTCATGATGCTGAAGTTCACGAGCTAAATTTTCGAACCGGCCTTCGTGTCGTAAACGAGGCCCTTGGCTGGATCTCGCTATCCTGCTCATCTCGGATCGGCATCCCGACACGGTGCTGACCGCAGAGCCGTTTGACATGCTCAGTCGAAATATCAGATAATCGGTCCATGATAGTGGGTTTTTCGACTATAGCTGGGGCGCTCCGCCAAGCGCGGGTGGATCGAAAGCTCACCCAGGTTCAGCTTGCTAAGGCTCTCGGCCTGACCCAAGGGACCATCTCCCGTGCTGAAGCGGGCGGGGATTTACGTCTCGGGACCCTCGTCGAAATCGCCCGCGCCCTCAACCTCGAACCGGTGCTCGTGCCCCGTCGGCTCATCCCCGCGCTCGAAGCTCTTCTTTCCGCGAGCGATCGAGGCCGCGCGGCGATCTATAGCGTTGACGGCGACGAACCCTACGTTGAATCGACCGATGACAGCCTCGCGCCATGATTGGTCAGCTCGAAGTCGTACTCCATGGCACTCTCGTAGGCACCATTACGAATGCGCCCGGTGACGTCAACGTGATCGCCATCGATGAAGCGTATGCCCAAAACCCCAACGCACCGGTTCTCAGCTTCAAAGCATTTCGCGATCCCCGGACCGGGGCGTTCCGCAGATCCATTAGGGCGACACAGACCGTCGTGCATCCGTACTTTTCCAATCTACTCCCCGAAGAACCGCTGCGCGAATACCTCGCGAGACACGCTCACGTCAAACCCATCAGAGACTTTCCGCTGCTCTGGGTCTTGGGGCGCGACTTACCGGGCGCCGTTGAACTGCGTGATCCCGACGGAAGACCAATGCCGCCGCACGATGGCGACGGTGGGCGAGCCGAGGAGCTCGATTCCGACATGTCTGTTCTTCGTTTCTCGCTTGCAGGCGTCCAGCTCAAGTTTTCGGCAACGGGCGACCCGCAACGAGGCCTGACGATACCGTTCGGGGGTATGGGCGGCAAGTGGATCCTGAAGCTGCCCGATCGACGGTTCGATCTCGTGCCTGAGAATGAGTTCTCGATGATGACGTTCGCACGTAACGTCGGCTTAAATGTCCCCAGGGTCGGACTCGTCGAGTCGAGCGCAGTCCAGGGATTANNTACCCAGCCGACAAGTACAAACGCTTCAACTACGACATGCTGGTCGAGCAAGTCGCTCAGCTCATGGGCACCGAGGCGAGCTTGAACCTCATTCGCCGAATTGTATTCAACATCGGAATCGGCAACGGCGACATGCACGCCAAAAATTGGTCCGTTATCTATCGCGATCGCCGAACGCCGGAACTAGCGCCGGCTTACGACTATCTCTCGACCATCGTCTATTCGCCCAATGACGACTTGGGCATGAATCTGTCTGACACGAAGAGATTCTCAGAGATCGACGCGGCGGCAATCGTCAGGCTCGCATCACGTGCGCGCTTGCCGCGCAAACCGGTTCTCGACGCAGCTTTCGACATGGTCGCTCGGATGCGCGAAGTATGGCCGTCGCTGGCGAGTTCCCTGCCGCTCACGCGTGAGCAACGTCAGGCGATTAGCGCTCACATGGATAGGGTTCCCCTGTTCGGAACGGCCGCGTAGGACCGGGCGCCAGGTGCCGGCTCAGCTCTTGTGCGGCTCCGGTTTGCGTCCCAAATCTTCCCACTCGTCTTCCGAGAGCGTGACGCCGTAGTGCTCGGCGGCCTTCTTGATGTTCTGGAACGCCAGGTCGCGCTCGGCGTCGGAGACGTCGATGACTTGATCGAAGCGCGCGATCGCGTTGCGCACGTGCGAGGTGCTCGTCAGCGGCTCTTTGCGCTCTTTGGGGAACGCAAAGACGCTGTCGGGCAGGTCGCTGCGCTCGCTTAGTGTTCCGTCTTTTTCGTAGGGTTCCCAGGTTGCTCTGGCCACGGTGTCACTCCACGCTTCTGCAGTTCGGAGGGGTCGCCGCCGGGGTAGCCGAGTTCGGCTGCGTCCGCTTCGCGGAGCCGTGCTTCGGCAGCCGATCCGTTCGTCGGGATGTCGGGCGGCTGGGGATGGTCTTCCATAGCCCGCTCGTACCCAGATTCCGCGCGGAACTACGGCCGGCGAACCCTCACGCCCCGCCGATGCAGCGAGCCGCTGAGGTTGGTGCCCGCATTCGTCGTGAACAGGGCGAATTGGCCGGAGGTCAGCGCGAGCGTCAGCATGCTGAGCCCTGCCGGCAGCGTCACGGGCAGCTCGTTGGTCACCATGGCGTTCCCGATCGAGTTGTTGCCGGGAATCGTGAACGTGCCGATCGGCGCGCCGTTGGAGAGCGAAAGCGTCGCGGTGGCGGGCGTCTCGTAATAGTTGCCCACCGTCAGATCCACGTCGTACGTCCCCGCCGTCGGATTGTCGACGAGATAGCTGACCGTCGCGCCCTGGGTACCGTTTATTCCGCCGTTACGGAAGTAGAAGTAGGGCCCGTTCGTGGGGTCGGTGCCTTCGAAGCCCGCGTTGACCGGCTGCACCTCGAAGCTCTGCGACGGCACGATCGACGGAATCGGAGCGCCGACGGTGCGCGTGAAGGGCATCCCGCTCGTTCCCGCGATCGCCGTCTCCTTGGGCGTGTTCTCCACGAAGACGTTTTGCGTGGTGCCCCACATGCCGTACTGGCCGTAGACGCCGGCGTCGTTGTAGTACATGTACATGTCGCCGCCGTTGGTGAAGAAGTCGCTGAAGGCTTCGTCGAGCTGGCCGCCCATGCGCGGGTCTTCGTTGGCGGCGATCATCGCGGGCAGATTGCTGTTGTTGCCGCTCATGCCCGGCCCGCCTTCGTACGTGAAGTTGTGCAGGCCGTAGTAAACCGAGTACGCCGTGAAGCCCGCGACTTGTCCCGGCGTGGCTTGCAGCGCGGCTTCCGAGTCGGCCAGCACTTGATCGACGTCGAGCGTCGGCGGTGGCGGCGGCACGCCGTTCCAATACGGGGCTTGGGCGATTCCGTAGAAATACTTCGAGGGTGATCCGTACAGCGCTTGGATCATGCCCAGCGCTATCGACAGATAGTACGTCGAGCCGACCTGCGTCGCGAACACCGGACGCACGCGCGTATTGATTGCGCCCTGGCCCCACACCGAAGCGAANNGGTCGGTATCCCCGTCGTAGTCGAGCGGCGACGCCTTTATCGTTTCTACCTCGGCTTCGGCCGCGGCCAGGTTCGTGCCGAATTGCGGAAACGAACTGTTCCACACTTCGTTGCTGTATTCGAGGTAGACGTTCAGATTTTGTTTGAGGTTGCGCCGTAACAGCAACGCGAGGCTGCGCACGTACTCGTCGTCGGCGCTCACGGGAATGTTGATCCACATATCCTTGTTCAGGGTGTTGCAGAGCGCGATCGCATACTCCCAGGCGGCGCCGTTGGGACGCTGCTGCGACGCGTACCACGGCGGCGTGCGGTCACTCCACTTCACGACGGTGTTGCCGTTGGTGTTGTCCCAATCCATGAAGCGCAGCGTCGAATAGCCGGAGAGTAGCGTGAGATAGGGCGTGGTAAACGTCTGACTCTGATTCGTCCACCAGGCCAGGCCGTTGGGCGCGGTCTGCGGGCGGATCAGCCGGACGTTGGTGATGCCGCTGCCAACCGGCGCCGACGGCGAGCGCTGCGTATTGGTGAAGCTGATGTCGATGCTCGTGCCGGGGTCGGTATCGGTGACGTTGACCAGCGCGGTCGACGTGTTGGTGCCTGCGTTATACGAATAGTTCGTGACGCTGCCCTGATAGACGATGAAGTTGACGTCGGCTATGCCGCTGAAACTCAGCTGATACGTGCCGCCGAGCAGCGTGAGGTTCGTAACGGGATCCGCGATACAGCAGAGCGCGAGCAACCCGGCGTCTTGCGTGGGCCAGCCGTTTGCATCGACGTTGGCCGAACCGTCCCAAGGCGCATTGGGCGACCCCCATTTGCGCGACTGCTTCATCGCGTCGACGAAATACGATTCGACCGCGTAATCGACCACGCCGCCGACGTTGATGCCGATGTCCGCGTTCACGGTCGGCGCGCCGATTTGCGCGGGTCGCATACCACCGCGCCCGGGCCGGGCGTCGGCGCCCCCCAGCGTGCCGGCGGTCAGCGCGAAGATCAGCAGGGCCACAACCAACGAGCGCTCCATGTGCCGAGGTTCGGCGGCGACATCTCCGGCGCTCCCGGTTCTGGATCACTTCCTGCGGAGCGCTCCGCGGGTCGATCGGCCAACCGCTCTGTCCTGGTCGTGGGGCACGCTCTCATACGACGGGAGGCGCCTACGAATGCAAACCGGGCTCGACAATGTCTTGCACGATGGCGGCGATCTCGGCGGGGGTGAAGGCCAGGGTGGCTTCGCCGACGACGAACTCCCACTTCCACAGGCCGAGCAGCGCGGTGGGCGCGAGTCGGCGGAAGGGCCGGATGCCGCGCTCGCGCTCGATAGCGGCCGCGCGTTCCGTCAGCTCGTCGAAGTCGCCGCTGATATAGACGTGAAACGTGTTTGTGTGCGGCGGGTCGGGCACGACCGCTAAGCCCTCGATCGGCTCGAGCGCCTCCGCGATCTCGCGCGCGACCGCGCGATAGCGTGCCATGCGCGGCAGGTACGTGTCGCAGCCGGCCTCGGCCGACAGAGCCAGCGGATAGAGCGCTACGAGCCTGCCGCCGAGGCGATGTTGCCAGAGCCGCGCCTGCCCGATAAACGTTTCGTCGCCGGCCAGCGCTGCACCGGCGATCGCATCGAGTCCTTTGTAAAACGACACGTAGACCGAATCGAACAGCGCGGCGATTTCCCCGTGCGAGCGCGCGTAATGCGGCGCCGCCTCCCAGAGTCGCGCGCCGTCGAGATGCAGACGCATGCCGCGTTCGCGCGCCGTTGCGAGCAGCGCGAGCAGCTCGTCCCAGTCCGGAAGCTGCGCGCCGAGTTCGCGTTGCGGCAATTCGACCAGCAGCGCGGCAATCGGTTCGGCGAGCGCGGCCACATCGTCGCGCGTCATCAACCGGACGGGCGACCCGACCGGTACGACGCGCAGCCCGTGGACGAATTCGAGCGATTGCGACTCGTGCACCACCGGATGCGCCGTCGGATGCATTGCGACCGTCGCGGTACCGGCACGGTCGGTCCAAATGCGCAGCGCGATCTGCTGTGCGAGCGTGCCGCTGGGCATGAACACGGCCGCCGGTTTGCCGAGTTCGGCGGCGATGCGCGCTTCGAAACGTGCGAGTTGCTCTCCCTCACCGTACAGGTCGCTGGGCAGCGCCGCGGCGTCGAGAGCGGCGAGCGCTGCGAGCACCTCGCGCGGCGAGCGCTTGATGTGGTGCGTCAGCGACCGGGGCGGATTAGCCTCGGCGGAGGAGGGCGTCGTAATCCGCGTCGCCGCGCAGGGTCAGACGTTCGCTATCGGCCAGCGCTTCGGCCGGGTCGGAGCCGACGCGCACGATGCGGTTGCGCGCATCGACGTGCACCACTTTCGGACGCATGCCGCGCGCTTCCGCGTCGCTCAATTGGGCGTAGGTGATCAGGATGACCAGATCGCCCTCGTGGATCAAGCGGGCCGCAGCGCCGTTGATGCCGATGACGCCCGACTCGCGCGGCCCCGGAATCGCGTACGTTTCCAGCCGCGCACCGTTGCTGATATCGACGATGGCCACTTGCTCGCCGGGCAGAATGTCGGCGGCGTCCATCAGGTCGGCGTCGATCGTCACCGAGCCGACGTAATGCAGATCCGCCTGCGTCACGGTCGCGCGGTGGATCTTGGACTTCATCATCGTCCGAAACATGGCGCTCGCAAGACTCGGCCGCGCGCAGCGAGGGTTGCGCGGCCGGGCCGGGCGGTCTCCCGCTAGCGGCGCAGGCCGAGGTCGGCGATGAGCTTGCGATACCGGGCTACGTCCTTGTTTTGGATGTAGCTCAGCAGGCGCCGGCGCTGACCGACCTGCATGAGCAGGCCGCGGCGGCTGTGGTGATCCTTCTTGTGGATCTTGAGGTGCTCGGTCAGGTGATTGATCGAGGCCGTCAGGACCGCCACCTGAACGTCGGCGGAACCCGTATCTCCGGGTCCCCGGCCGAACTTCGCGGCGATCTCTTGCTTGTGTTCCTTGGTCAAAGGCATGAAACGCTGGGCTCCTTGGTCAGGATGGTCTCGCTCGGCTCCAGCGGGCGCTCCACGAGGGAACGTGCCGGGCCGGCGACCGACGGATCATAGCAGAGAGGGCTCCAGGGTTCAAGTCGTGGACCGTCTCTCGCGCCGGCGGCCGCCGGTCACCTGCCTCGTAGGGACGCCCGAGGTGCCGAGGACGACCGCCGGGAGCCCAAGAAATCGGCGGCACCGAGCATCTCACCATGGCGCCTTCTTAAGGACGGGACACCCTCATGACCATCCGCATTTTGCCCACCGTTTTCGTCGCCGCCGTCGTGGCGCTTGCCCCGCTGGCGGCCTCCGCCGATCTGACCGCGGGCACGCAGCTCACCGGCACCATGGATAAGGCGCTCTCATCGAACCACGCCCAGGTCGGCGAGACCTTCACGCTCTCGAACGTGCATTCGAGCAATCACGACGTCAACGGCGCAACCGTCTACGGTCACGTCTCCAAGGTGCAGGCCGCGGGCCAAGGCACGCCCGGACGCATCGGCTTGGCCTTCGATAAGGTCAACACGCGCGCGGGCAGCATCTACAAGATTACGGGCCACGCCACCAACGTCAAAGTGGTGACCAAAAGCAACGCCGGTAAGGAATTGGCCGCGGGCGCGGGCGGAGCGCTCATCGGGGGTCTGATCGGCGGCGGTCTCGGTGCGGTGCTCGGTGCGGGCGGTGGCGCGCTCTATGCCAAGAACAGCCGGCAGAACGTGAACATCTCGCAGGGCTCGCTGATCACGGTCTCCGTCGACTCGATCATCGCCAAGGTTCGCTAACGTCGAGCGTGCGGCTACGCCGCGCGCTTCATGCCCCAGCGCACGACGGTGCGCCGTTCGAGCAGGCCGAAGAGCGCTTCGACTGCGATACCCAAGACCGAGATCACGACCAAGCCTGCGAAGATATCCGCGGTTTGCAAGAAGTAGCGGGCGTTGTTGATGTACCAGCCGAGCCCGCCTGCGGAACCGGCCACGCCGAAGATCAGTTCGGCGGCCACGACGGTGCGCCAGCCGAACGCCCAGGCCGACTTCAGGCCCGTCACGATCGAGGGCAGCGCCGCGGGCAAGAGCACGTCGCTCACGAGCTTCCAGCCACGCAAGCCCAAATTGCGCGCGGCCAAATGCGTGGTGGTGCTGATCGTGCGAAAGCCGTTGTCGGTGCTGAGCGCGACGGGCCAAATGGTGGCCAGCGCCACGACGAAGACGATCGACTGGGGCCGCAAGCCGAACCAGATGATCGCGAGCGGCAGGATCGCGATCGAAGGCAACGGGTTGAAGATCGCGCTCAACACGCCGAGCACGTCCTGACCGAAGCGCGAGAACGATGCGAACGATGCGAGGGCAAAGCCGAGCAGCGCGCCGATGGCGAGGCCGCCGATCAGCACTTCGAGCGTGGCCACCGTTGCCGTAACGAGCTTGCCGCTTGCGATGCCGGCGCCCAGCGCGCGCGCGACGGCGACGGGCGAAGCGAAGAGCAGCGGCGAGACGTGCGCGAGGCTCACGTACGCCTGCCATACCGCGAGCAACGCGAGCGTCAACAGCGTGTAGCGTACGGCCGCGGGCAAGCGGCTCCACGGATCGGCGGCGCGGTTCACGCGCGCACCAAGAGGTCGCGCAAGTGTCCGGTCAGGCGCGCGAACTCCGGCGTCTCGACATCCCTCGCGTGCGACGTGTCGACGATCTCGAGCACGCGCGCCGGGAAGGGCGACATCACCATGACCCGGTCGCCCAAATAGATCGCCTCTTGAATCGAGTGGGTCACGAGCACCACGGTCACCGGCGTGTCGGCGCAGATGCGCGCCAGTTCGATTTGCAACTGCTGGCGCGTGATCGCGTCGAGCGCGCCGAAGGGTTCGTCCATCAGCAGCATGAGCGGCTCGAGCGCGATGGCCCGCGCGATCGCCGCGCGCTGCTTCATGCCGCCCGAAAGCTCGTGCGGATAGCGGTCGGCCGCGCGCGCGATGTCGACCAGAGCCAGCGCCTCGCTCGCCCTGCGCAGCGCGTCGTTCTTCGAGAACTTCCGGGCGGTGCGCAAAGCGTAGGCCACGTTGTCGCGCACCGTGCGCCAGGCAAAGAGTTGATCGAAATCCTGAAAGACGACCGCGCGATCGGGTCCAGGCTCGCGCGGCGGGCCGCCTTCGATGCGCAGCGTGCCCGAGGCGGGCCGCATGAAGCCGGCCATCGCCTTGAGCAGCGTCGTCTTGCCGCAACCCGAGGGGCCGATGATGACGAACGTCTCGCCGCGCTCCACCCGAAAGCTGGCTCGATCCACCGCCGTCGTGCGCGCGCCCGCGCCATCGACGTATTCGATCGAAACCGCGTCGGCCTCGACCAGAGGCCCGGGGCCCGGAGTCAGTCGCCCTGTCCCGCGACGGTCGGCAGTTCGAGTTCGCGCAGGCTCGAGGGCACCTTGCTCAGATAGCCGATCTCGTTCATGAAGCGCGCGTACTTCAGGATGCCGTGCGGTACCGTGGTAAACGTGAGTTCGGGGCTCGCCAGCCAGCGCTTGAACGTGGCCGCGGGCACCTTTCCGTCGGCTTCCTTGGCCAGATAGTCCGCGGCCTGTTGCGGATTCTTGATGACGAGGTCGGTCGCCGCGCGCAGTTCGCGATAAAACCCGTTGACGAACGCTGGATGCGCTTTGGCGAACGCACCGCTCGTGTAGATGACGTTGAACGTGCTGCGCCCGAAGACGTCGTAGCTCTTGAGGATCGCGTGGCCGCCGCCGTCGACTTCTTCTTGCTGAAACGGCGGCGAACTCAGGTGCGCGTCGAGCTGTCCGCCGGCGAGCGCCGCTACGCCGAGCGGGTGTTCGATCGCCACGATGCCGGTATCGAAGGCGTGCGCGTCGCCGACTTGTTCTTTGGCGCCCTTGCGCAAGACGATCGACTGGATCGAATCGGGCGCGGGCATGCCGATCTTCGCATTCCGGCTCAAATCTTTGAGGTCGTGCACGCGTCTATCGCGGGTGACGAGCCAGAGGTTCGCCTCGTCGAGCGCGGCGATCAGTTTGATGTCGACGCCGTGGTCCCAGGCGATGAGCGGCGGCGGGCAGCCGCTCGCGCCGATCTGGATTTGGTCGGCGATCAGGCCGTCGCGAATGGCGGCGCCGCTGGCAAGAATCTTCCACTCGAACGTGGTTCCGGGGAATCGTTTCTCGAGCGCGCCCGACTGTTTGAGCACGACGAGATTCGCGTAGCCGAGCCCGGGCTGGTAGGCGATCGTCACGCTTCCGGGTGCGTCGGAATTCGCTGCCGGCGCGCGCTGCGCGATGGTCGGGGCGAGGCTGAGTGCGGCGACGCCGACAACGGCGGCAAAGAAGCGGCGGACGGACACGAGCGCTTGACCCCTTCGAATGACGTGCGGCGGCCGGGTGTCCTTCGTTTCGACGTCTGCGCGGCTATCCTGCCGGGCTCAGGCGGCCGCGGCCGCCTGCGAATCCCGGCCCGCGACCTTCAGCGTGAGCGCGATGGCGGCCAGCAGCAGTACCGCGGCCAAGAGCCACGGAGCGCCGGGAACGTTGAGCGGCTTCAGCACGCCGATGAAGAGCGAGAAGGTCAGCGTGAAGATGCCCGGGCCGATCAAGTTCGCGATGCCGCGGATGCTGCCGATGGCGCCCTGCAGTTCGCCTTGCTCGCCGTCGCTCACGAGGCGCGTCATGATCGATTGCGCCGCGCCCGGCGCGACGCCCCAGAACATCATGACCGGTATGCCGAGGAAGAACGCGACCGAGTTCGGCGCGAAGGCAAAGATGCTCAAGCCCACGGCCGCGCAGGTCAAGCCGAGGACGACCGATCTGCGTTCGCCCAGGCGCGCCACGATCGGCTTGACCAGCGCCGCCTGAATGATCGTCGAACAGATGCCCACGGCGGCCAGCGAAAAGCCGATCGTGCGTTCGTCCCAGCCGTAGCGATAGTCGACGTAGAGCACCCAAATCGCCGGCATCACGACGCCGGCGAGTCCGCTCAAGAACATCACCGTCGAGAGCCCGAAGAGTTCATGATGCGAGCGCAGCAGGCGCAGCGCCGCAACCGGGTTCGCGCGGCTCCACGCAAAGTCTCTGCGCTTCGCTTTGGGCAGCGACTCCGGCAAGATGAGCGCGCCGTAGAGCGCGTTCGCGATGCTGATCGCCGCGGCGAACCAGAACGGCAGACGCGGACTGATGCCGCCGAGCACGCCGCCGATCGCCGGCCCGAGGATGAAGCCCAAACCGAACGCCGCGCCGATCATGCCGAAGGCGGCGGCGCGCTTCTCGGGTGGAACGACGTCGGCGATGTACGCGCCCGCAGTCGTCTGATTCGACGACGTGATGCCCGAAACGATGCGCCCCGCGAAGAGCCAGGCCAGGTTGGGCGCGAGCGCCATCACCACGTAATCCAAACCGAGCCCGAGCGTGGAGAGCACGATCACCGGCTTGCGCCCCACGCGGTCGGAGAGCACGCCGAGGATCGGCGAGAAGACGAACTGCATCAGCGAGAAGCTCGTGGCGAAGACGCCGAACACCCAGGCCGCGCGCGCGTTGTCGCCGGCTACGAAGTCGATGACGAGCTTCGGAAACACCGGAGCCATGATGCCGAACGCGATCATGTCGATCGCGACGGTAATGAAGATGAAGAGCGTCGCCGCATTGCCCGGCTGGGGCAACTCGGGTTCGAGCGTCGCCGCGTCGAGCGAGGTCGTCTCAACGGCCACGGCCGAGCTCCCGTGCAGGCGGAAGTGCGTCGAGCGTGCCGGCCCAGAGATCGACGGCGCGCGCGAGCCGCTTCCGGTCGCCCGTGGCGCAGAGGTCGAGTAAGAAGCCCCGGAATCCGGCGAGGAAGACGCTCGCGATCGCGCGCGCATCCTTACGCGTGTAGCCGTCGCGCAACGCCGGCAGTTCGAGATACGCGAGCCAATTCTCGATCGCGCGATCGAGGAAACCCGGAAAGCGTTCGGGATCTTGCAGCGAGAGACCGTACACCTCGAAGAAGAGGCGGAAGATGCCGGAATTCTCCGGCGCGCTCACGATGCGCCATGCGGCGCGTACGGTCGTGGCGTACGATTCCGCGTCGCGCGGCAGGGTCTCGAAGATCGCGCGCTGCCGCGCGCCCGCGCGTTCGAGCACGGCCACGATCAGTTGTTCTTTCGAGCTGAAGTGATAGAGCATGCCGCGTGGGCTCGAGCCCACGGCCTTCGCCAACGGCCGGAGCTGCAGATCGGAAATGCCGTTGTCCAAGACGTAAGCCACGATGCGCTCCAAGAGATCGTCGCGCAGTTCTTTGTCGACGGTTCGCGACACGAGCGACTATATCATAATTGAAACGACGGTTTCAAGTATGCGGCGCGAGCGCCGCGGCCAAACGCAGGCGCAGCGCGGCCAGCGGCTCCGCGAGGTCGCCGGCGGCGGCCAGGGCCTCGAGCGCGGCCAGGGTGCCGGCCGCCTCCGGGCGCTCGAGCAAGAGCTCGACCTTGCCCGCGAGTTCGCTATCGAGGCGTTCGATCGCGCGTTTGGCCATGTTTGCCTGGCCGAACGAATAGGCGTGATGGCTGGCGTTGCCGAGCAACTTCAACTCGGATTCGAGCCAGTTGCGGTAGTCGGAAAGCATGGTCGGGCTGGTTTCGGCGCGCTCGCTCCGGCGACCGTTCGCACGCGGAGTCGCGACCCCGACCGCGAAGCCCGGAGGCCGCATGCCCAAATTCGTCCCCGTCTGCGCGGTCGACCAAATCCCGCCCGGCACGGCCAAAGCGTTCGCCGTCGGCGACTACGAGATAGCCCTGTTCAATGTCGACGGCGCGTTCTATGCGATCGACAACAGTTGTCCGCACCAAGGCGGTCCGCTCGCGGAGGGCTGGATCGAAGGCCCGATCGTGACCTGCCCCTGGCACGCGTGGTGCTTCGACGTGCGCGACGGCAAGATGACCCTCGGGGATCTTGCCGTCGTCGACGCCTTCGAGGTTCAGATCCTCGATTCGACCGTCGCGATTTGCTCCGAGCCGCGCACGTAGAGCGCGCCGGGTAGATCGTCGAGCCGGCGGCAGCCGCTCGCGAAGAGCGCGATGCGTAAGCCGCTCAGCACGAGGTCGAGCCGCTCCGAGACCGCTTCGGCCGAGCGCGTCGCGGGCTCGAGGAAGGGCAGGCCGATGCCGGCCAGGTTCGCCCCGAGCGCGAGCGCCTTGGCCACGTCGACGCCGCTGCGCACGCCGCCGCTCGCGATCAGAGGCAGGTCGCCGAAGGCGCGCCGCAGCGCGGCCGTCGCTTCGGCCGTGGGATAGCCCCAACCGGCAAACGTTTCGGCTAACTCCTCGCGCGTGGAATCGCCCGCGCGCCGGCCCTCGACGCGCGCCCACGAGGTGCCGCCCGCGCCGGCCACGTCGATTGCCGTCACGCCGGCTTCGATCAAACGCGCGGCGCTGCGCACG
Organism: Vulcanimicrobiota bacterium; assembly: GCA_003136655.1. GTDB lineage: Bacteria > Vulcanimicrobiota > Vulcanimicrobiia > Vulcanimicrobiales > Vulcanimicrobiaceae > Hesperobacter > Hesperobacter lustricola. Next base: position 23,182 of record PLFC01000059.1, on the reverse strand, counting down.
GAGATGCCCGAGCCCACGCTCTTGGCGATCACCGGCACCGACAGCTCGCGGCAGAGCCGGCCGATCTTGGGCAAGAGCGCGCGGAAATTCGTCTCGCCGTTGGGTTGCAAGGCTTCTTGCAGCGGGTTGAAATGCAGGTAGAGGCCGTCGGCGCCGATGCCGTCGACCACGCGTTGCGCGTCGTCGGTGCTCACGCCGTAATTCAATTGCACCGCGCCGATGTTGGCGAAGAGCACGACGCGCGGTGCGACCTCGCGCACCCGATAGGTCGCGAGCAGCCGAACGTCTTCGAGCGCGGCGCGCTGACTGCCCAAGCCCAAGGCCACGCCGGCCCGTTCGGCCGCGACGGCCAGGTTGAAGTTGATCGCGCGGGCGCGCTCGGTGCCGCCGGTCATCGATGAAATGACCACGGGTGCGGCGAGGCGCTTGCCCAGAAACAGGGTCGACGTGTCGACGTCGTCGAGAGCGCATTCGGGAACGGCCTCGTGGCGCAGACGCACGCCGGCGAAGCCGGCATCGAGCGTCGACGCTACGTCGTCCTCCAAGCAGATATCCAAATGCCTCGACTTGCGAGCCTCGGTTGCGGTCCGCACGGGCGATGCCTCAGCCATTCTCGAACCGAGTCCGCTCCGCAGAAGAGCATTTCCTATGCGGACGAAACGGAGCGTGATGGAAAGCGGACCAAAGCCTGCCTGGGACGGCGCCTCGGGAACGGCCGGCGGGCCCGAATTCGGCGCGGCCCTGCGGCGCGTGGCCGCCGAGCGCGGCGTCGCCGATGCGAAGCTCGCCGAGAAGGCGGGGCTCAGCGGCGAGCAGTTGGAGCGGATCTATGCGGGCGACGAGCGGGTAGCGGCCGCTCGCTTGGCACGCCTCGCCGACGCGGTGGCGCTCAAGGCCGTGGAGTTTTTGCAAAAGACCGAAATCCTCTCGAAGTATGCCTACGTGGCCGGCCTCGACCCGCTTTACTTCCTACCCGATGGAGCCGTGCGCCACGACGCCCGGATCTATATGCGTGAGATAAATCCGCGCCACGCGGTTCCGGAGCGGGACATGCTCAGGCGAAATCCCACCCTCTTGGCGCTCTCCGGCGACGAGTTGCTCGACCACCTGGGCAAGCTCGAACTCGAGCTGAGCTACCTCCTGCGGGCGGCTGTCCAACAGACGGGCGGCGTCCTGTGACGGAGGCGCCCACCAGGCGCCTCGGCCGGGCGGCGGGAAGCCTACGAACATGCAAGCAGGGATTGAAGGAAAGCGCATCGCCGCGCTCGTCGGCGACGGATTCGAAGAGGCCGAACTGACCGAGCCGCGCCGCGCGCTCGAAGAAGCGGGCGCCGTGGTCACGATCGTGGGCGTCGACGAAAAGTCGAAGCAGCGGATCCGGGCCAAGCGTGGCCTCGACGACGCAGCGCCGGCTACCGCCGAGGAACTCGTGGCCGACTGTACGGCCGAAGACTTCGACGCGCTCTTGATCCCCGGCGGGTATTCGCCCGACCGCATCCGGACCAATCGCGAAGTGCAGCGTTTCGTCAAAGAGTTCGACGCGGCCAAGAAGCCCACGTTCTCGATCGGACACGGCGCGCAGGTGCTGATCTCCGCGCAGCTCGCGCGCGGCCGTACGCTGACCGCCGCTCCGGCCATCGCCGACGACGTGCGCAACGCCGGCGGCCTCTATCGCGATCAGCCCACCGTGCAGGACGGCCACTGGATCACCGCTCGCGGCGCGGGCGACATGCTGCTCTTCAACCGGGCGATCATCGAGAAACTCTCGACCGCGCTGGGTCAACTGGTTTAGCGCTTAACCGATCGGATCGTAGCGCGCGAGGGTTTCGCCGAACGCGCGCAAGCCGAAAAAGCCCGCGACCAGGGCCAGGACGATGCCGAGCCGCGCCGGGTCGCCGAGCGACAGAAAATAGGGTGCGAGCGTCGCGGCGCCGATCGCGTATGCCGCGACGGCGTAAAAGGCGCGCGCAGGCCCCGTGCGCGGCGTGGCCGATAGCGCGACGATCGCGCTCAGCGCCACCGCCGAGAGCAACGGCAACGCTAAGCCGCCGGGTCCGAGTTCGGCGCCGAGCATGTCGCGCAGCGACCAGGCGATGAGCGTGCCCGCGGGCAGCACGAGTGCGCCCGCCAGGGCCGACAGCGCGTGAGCCCGCGCCAACTGACGGCCGTACAGCGGGGCCGAGAAATACATGCCGTCGCGCACGTCGATGCGCAGCGTGCCGTTCACCGCAAACCACAGCGCGACCGCGCACAGTGCCGCGTGCTCTTCGAGCGTGCCGCGCACGCCCGCGCCGCGGTCGAAGGCCAAACCCGCGGCCAGGCCCGCGACGAACCCCGCCGCCCGTTCCCATAGCCAGCGTGCGTCCATCTCGCGGCGCACGATGGCGAGCGTGGCTCGCGTTCCGTTCACGGCGCGCGCTCGGCGACGACGCTGGGGTTATCGGCGGGACGCTCGGCCGCGACCGACGTCGCCACGGCCGCGAGGTGCGGACGGAGCGCGGTGACCGCTTCGAGCGCGCCCGCGGGCGGCAGTTCGAGCACGGCGAGCCGCACGCCGGGCGAGAGCGCGAGCGCCACGCCGCGCGCGTACGCATCGCCCGCCGCGCACAGCGCCACGCAGCGCAGGGCGGCCAAGATCTCGGCGGCCGCGCGCGCCATCGCGGCCGGGTCGACGTTCCACACGTCGGCGCGGAAGCCGATCTCGCGCGCGAACTCGCGTTCGCTGCCGCTGAAGCCGCCGTGCGGCACGAAGCCGACCAAGCGCTTCGCCTGCGCGGGCTGCAGGCGGCTATCGAAATCGCCGATCGTCACCGCACCGAAGGTGGGCTTCACGATGCCGGCCGAAAGCCGCGCCGCGACCTTTGCGCTCCCGGCATCGGGTTGCACCAGGCGCGCGCGCTCGCCGGGACCGAGTTCCAACGAAAACGGCGCCACCAGATCGCGTCCCTCGCGCACGAAGCGCGCCGCGACCACCCGCAGCACCACGCTCCCGTATTCCGGCGACATGGGACGTTCGTTTGGATTCGCCGAACCGTCCCCCTTGTCGTGGAGCGTTCGTTGACCAACGCGGAGATTGCCCGCAAGCTCAAAGAAATTCGGACGCTCATGGAATTTGCGGGCGAGCCCTTCTTCAAATTCATGGCCTACGAGCGCGCCGCGGAAACGATCGAGAATGCCTCGCCCGTCGCGGCCATGCCCCTCGAGGAACTGACCGCGCTGCCCGGCATCGGCAAAACGATCGCGGGACGCATTCGCGAGATCGCCGATTCGGGCACGAGCGCATATTACGAGGAACTCGCGGCTACCTACCCGCCGACGCTCCTGGAAGTGCTCGGCGTCTCGGGCATCGGGATGAAGACGGCGCAGACGCTCTTTCGCGAGCAGGGCATCGCCTCGCTCGGCGATTTGGAGCGAGCGGTCGATGCCGGCGCGCTGGCCGGCGTGGCCCGCTTGGGCAAGAAATCGATCGACAACATCAAGCGCGGCATTCTGGCCTTCAAGGGCCGCAGGCAGCGCACGCCGCTGGGCACCGCCTTACCGCTCGCCCGCGAGATCATCGCTTATCTGCAAAGCGGGCCGCCCGCGCGCGACATCACCTACGCCGGGAGTTTACGCCGCCAGGAACCGACGGTCGGCGACATCGACATCGTCTGCACGTCCGACGAAGCGGGCGCGGTCATCGCCTACTTCACGCGCTGGGAGCGTGCCGAAGCCGTGCTCGCGGAGGGCTCGACCAAGGCTTCGATTTGGCTCGCCGGGGGCTTGCAGATCGACTTGCGCGTCTTGCCCGCGTCGGTGTACGGCAATTTGCTGCAACACTTCACGGGCAGCCGCGAACACAACATCCAATTCCGCGAACTCGCGGTGCGCAAGGGTTTGCGCGTCAGTGAAAACGGCATCCTCAACGTGGCCACCGGCGACAACCTGACCTGTCGCACCGAAGCCGAAGTGTATGCGGCGCTCGGTTTGCCCTTCATCGCGCCCGAGATGCGTTTGGGCGTGGGCGAGATCGAAGCCGCGGCCGGCGGCACGCTGCCCTCGCCGGTGGAGCTTGCCGATCTGCGCGGCGACTTCCACATGCACTCCACCTGGAGCGACGGCGGCGATTCGCTCGAGGCGATGATCGCGTACGCTGCGGCGCGCGGCTATGCCTACCACGCGATCACCGATCACTCGTGGGGGCGCGGAAGTTGGGGCCTGGATCCGGGCAAGTTGCGCGCGCAACGCGAGCGCGTGCGCGACATCGGCGATAAGTACGGCATCCGCACCTTGTGCGCGAGCGAGGTCGACATCAGGCCCGACGGCAGTCTCGATTTCGATGCCGACGTGCTCGAAGAGTTGGACTTGGTGATCGGCAGCGTGCATTCGGCGTTCAAGATCGGTCGTGAGGCGATGACCGCGCGGCTCATTCGAGCCTGCGAAAATCCGTACGTGACGATCATCGGTCATCCCACGGGCCGCTACGGCAGTTTTCCCGGCTACGACTTCGATTACGACGCCGTCTTCAAAGCCGCCGCGCGCACCGGCACCGCGCTCGAGATCGACGGCCAACCGGAACGTCTGGATCTCTCGAGCGGTCTCGCGCGTCGCGCCAAACAACTCGGTTGCACGTTCTCGCTCGATAGCGACGCGCACTCGGCCGCGCAACTCGATAACGTCGCGTACTCGGTGGGCCAGGCTCGTCGCGCCTGGCTCACGAGCGCCGACGTGCTCAACGCGCAACCGCTCGACGAAGTGCTGGCGCGCATCGCGGCAAAGCGTGCGGCCGTGGGGAGGTCTCCGGCCTAAACCTCCCGGATTAGCGTGGATGGCCGGTGCGGGTGCTCGTCTCTTCGTCGTCTCGCTCTCGTGCCTCGGCATGGTCGCGTGCGGCGGACATTCGGGGGGCGCTACGCCGTTTGCGGGCGCCGAGCAAGTTGCGGCGCTGACGGTGCATGTGCGCTTACCGGCAGCAACGACCGGCACGCTCGCCGTGAGCGTCTACGCCGACGGTAAGGCCGAACCGAACGCACCGACGACGAGCGTGCAACTCGACGCGAGCGCGTGCGCGCTCGACGGCGCCGAGCGGCTGTGCACCGCGGTCGCCGACGGTCCGGTCGGCTTGGTCGACGTCGCGGTACGCGCAAGCGGCGGGGCACTTTCCGGGCACGCGTTCCGTCAACTGCTGCCGCCGGCGGGTGAAAGCGTCGCGTTGGCTTTCGACGGTACGCCCGCTCGCTGGGCTTTCTCGCCGTCGCTGCTCGCCGCGCCGGCCGACGGTTCCGCGCATACCGTGCCGTTTGCGATCGCCGCGCAGGACGCGCGAGGCTTTACGCTGCTGCGTAACGCCCCGCAGCCACCGTCGGCCGTCACGATCTCCGGCGACCGTCTGCATCAGTTGACGGCGAGCGCGCAAGGTGCCGGCGAGTTCGCGTTACGCTACGGCGGCCTCGCTGCGGGAGACGTGACGGTCAGCGCGGCCGCGCCGGGAGCAGCGGCTGCTTCCGCGAGCTTCGGGTCGCTCGCGGTCAATCCGGCGTCGCTCGAAATAGCGCCGGGTTCCACGATCGCGCTCGGTGCGTCGTTGCCGGGCTATGCCGGCGCATTCACCGCCTCGGCCGGATCGACGCGTTGCAGCGTGAGCCCCGCGTCGGCGACGCCCGCCGGGCCGGGTGCGACCGTGCAATTCAACGTGCGTCTGGCCTCGGGTTCGGGTTGCGAGGTCCTCGTTCGTGCCGTAAAACTCAACGTGCCGATCGTCATTCCCGTCAAAAACGCGGTGGCGCATCCCGGTTTGGGCATCGGCGGCTCGAAGATCAAACACGTCGTCGTGCTCTTCCAAGAGAATCGTTCGTTCGACAACCTTTTCGGCGGTCTCGATGGCAACGGGAAGCCGTTCCCAGGCGCCGATACCGTCAGCAATCCGGTCGCGGGCGAGCCGACGCCGCACAATCATCTCGGCCAACCCGTGACGATGTCGATCGGCGAACTCGAGGCCTGCTACAGCCCGCTCCACTATCACGGCAACGCGCTCGAAGACATCGATGGCGGCAAGATGGATGGCTTCGACGTGGAGGGCGTGCAGCAGGAAGACTGTGCGCCGTCGCCCGCGCCGACGAATTACGTCTATCAAACCCTCGAGTACAGCGAAGTGAAGCCGTATTGGCTGATGGGCGAGAAGTATGCGATCTCCGATCGCATGTACGAGCCGATCACCTCGGCGAGTTACGGCACCCATCTGTACTTGGTGTCCGGCCAGTCATCGAATACGATCGATAATCCCGACGCGATGCCGTGGGGCTGCGATGGATCGGCGGGTACGCTCGTGACGTTGCAGGTCGATTCGAACGACGGCGAAGCCGGCGGCGTCTTTCCGTGCTTCACCGCGCCGACGCTGGCCGACGAGATGGACGCACGCGGCGTCTCCTGGCGCTTCTACGCTCCGGCCAAAGGCAAAGACTTCGGCTACTCGTGGTTGTCGTACGACTCGTACAACGACATCCGTTACGGCCCGGACTGGTCGAAGAACATCGTCAATCCGCCCGCCCAGATCATCACCGACGTGGGCAACGGGACGCTCGAGTCGATGACCTGGGTGGTACCGATGAACGTGGATTCCGATCACGCGCAGGCCCACTCCAATCTCGGCCCGGCGTGGATCACGTCGGTGGTCAACGCGATCGGCACGAGTTCGTTCTGGGACAGCACCGCGATCTTCGTGACCTGGGACGATTGGGGCGGCTGGTACGATCACGTGCCGCCGCCCGTCACCGGAGTAGCGAGCCTCGGCATGCGCGTGCCCGTTATCGTCATCTCGCCGTATGCGCGAAACGGCTACGTGTCGCACGTGCAGCACGACACCGGCAGCATCTTGCACTTCACCGAGGAAGTGCTCGATCTGCCGAGCCTGGGCGAAGAGGATTCGCGCCAAGACGACTTCATGGACGCCTTCAATTTCGCGCAAACGCCGACGCCGTTCGCGCCCTTCGCCGAGGTCCGCTCGAAGGGCGAGGTCATGCGCTCGGCCAGCGTCTCGCACGACGACTTCAGCAAGCGCACCGTCGAGGACGAACAGCTCGGCGATTAACCTCGGGTGGGCGACGTCGTCGCCACCTCTTCTTTGGGCGCGTCGTTGTCGCCGGCGAGTTCGCGGACGATGGGCAGCGCCGCGTTGATGCCGGCGAGCGCTTCGCCGGTCTCGAGCGCGTCGTCGAGGCGCGTGCGCGCGGCGGTGAGGGCGCCGTGCTCTTCCGGGCTCGCGTTGCTCTCGGAGATCGCGCGGTAGGCCAGCGCTCGCGCGAGCACGGAGATCTCCTCGGCCACGTCGAGCATCTCGCGTGGATTCGGTTTCCAAGAGGCTCTGAATGCGCCCTTGAGCGGTTTGAGCCGCGCGACGAGCACTTGAAATTGGACGTCGAAGGCGCGGATCGCGTCGAGCGCATCGCTCTCGTCGCCGCTGGAGCGCCCGCCGAGGCGGCTCAGGCTGGAATCGAGTGCGGCGCGCAAGCGCGTGGCGAAATCGTGCGCGGTGATCTCGACGACGTCGTGCGTCCGAAAGGGAAAGACGAACGTGGCTGCCGCTCCGCCGCAGAGCGCGCCGATGATCGTTTCGACCAGGCGGGCGTCGAGTAATTGCACCGTCGGCCTGCCGATCACGTCGTACACCATTGCGACGGTCGCGGTGACGAAAAACGTCATGATGCCGTACGACACGCGGAAGACGTACATGGCCAAGAAGACGCCGAACAGCGAGAGCACGATCTCGACTTTGGGATGGCCCTTGAGGAAGTCGACCAGCACGAAGCCTGCGCCGACGCCGATCACCGTGCCGACCACGCGCGCCCACGTCTTGCGCAGCGCTTCGCCCGACGTTGCCGTGCCGTTGAAGACGATGAACGCGGTGAGCACGGCCCAGAACCACGTGTGCGGCGGCAGAATCGTGCCCACGATCATGGCCAGCGCGCTGCCCAGCGCTACTTGCAAGGCGAGCCGCGTCGTCGGCTTGAGGCCGCCCGTATCGGGCGGCACGTTGGAGATTTGCGAGATCAGGCCGTCGGTCAGGCCCGTCTTGGGTGCGCGCGAAGCGGCGTTGATGCGCGGCTCGAGCGCCATGCACGTCGCCGCATCGGCATTGTGCCGCTCCACGGCGAGTTCGGCGGCGAGCAGGCTCACGCGTAACGCGCGCCGTTCCTCGTCGGGAATCGCGAGCGCTTTTCCGGCCAACAACTCGTCGACGTTGACGGCGGTCAGATTGAGCCACGTCTGGTGATGCAGCAGGCTGCGATCGTGCGCGCTATCCACGAGCCGCGCGCGGGCGCAGAAGGCCGCAAACGCGACGCGCAGCGTCCAGCCCGCATCGTCGGTGACGATCGCGAAGCGCACGATGTAGGCCACGATCGCGCTCAGCGCGATCGCCGCATACGAGGTGGGCAACATCTCCGGGGTGATCTTGACGAACAGGCTGAAGAGCGAAGCGAAGAGCGCGACGTTGCCCCAACCCATGCCGCGTGGCCCGAACCGCCGGGCCCAGACGGCCGCGAAGCCCACCGCGATGAACCCCGCGTCGCCCGCGATGTCGCTCCAGGCCTGGAGAAACGTCAGCAGCGTCACCGTTATCATCGCGGCCACGGGCGCGAGCAGCGTATCGACTTTGCGGCCGCCCGTGTTGGGGTTTTGGATCGAGAGCGAGTTCCACATGCCGATCAGCGCGCCGAGCACGCAGACCTGTGGTGCGATCGTGCCGTCGCGATAGAAGAGTTCGAGGATGCCGCCGGTGAGCGCGAGCGAGAGCGTCGCGCGGGCGGCCAGGCGGAAGCGCGCGAGCGGCGGGTCCGACGCCAGCAGCAGGTCGAGCCACCTGCCCACGAGGCTGTAGAGCACCCTAGGCTCCTAGTCGCCCAGCGTTTCGCGCAGCGTACGGTAGTGCGTGTTGCCCGGCGTCACGCAGGCCCCGATGCGGGCTCCGGGGTTCGGCGTCCTGCGATACACCGTCACTTCCCCGAAGGTGCCGATCACCGCGGCCCGGCCCGTCGCCACCTCGCGCGCCAGCGCGGGCTTGATCTCGCTCTGAAAGTAGCCGTTGGGGAAGTCGTCGGCGTAGACGACGTAATCGACGTAGGGACAGAAGAACACGGTCGCGGCGGGATACTGCAAGGCGACGTGCGTGAACCACTCGTCGTGGGTCAAGAGCCGCGCGCCGGGCGGCACGAGCGCCAGCGCCTTGCGCGCGTCCGCCGTCGGATAGATGGCCTTGAGATAGTGTCCCGCGTGCGTGGGATTGAGCGCGATCAGAAAGACGACGCAGAGCGCGAGCGCGACGGTCGTCCAGCGCTCCGCGCGCCCGGGCCTCGTTGCGCCGATGCGCACGAGGGCGGCGAGCGTTGCGACCAATAGCCATGGAATCCACAGCGCCGCGTAGTGCGAGCCCATGCGCCAGGCGACGCCGTCGCTCGAGAGCAGCACTATGGCCGCGCCGGGAAGCGCGAGCACGCCCCACCACGAGAAGAGCGGCAAGAACGCGAGCGGCACGAGCGCTTCGAGCACGTACGTCGAGCGGCCCAGCGTCAGGAACTGCGTCACGTACGCCGGGTGGCTCAGCAGCGCCACGACCACCGCCACCGGTCCCTGTGCGAACGAATAGTCGTAGAAGCGCGAGGGCTCCCACGAACCCACGTGCGGGATGACGAAGCCGTAATAGAACCCGAGCGCGAGCGCGTTGACCGCGGCGAGGCCGAGGCCCGCAACGGCGAGCCGCCCCGGCTCGCGCGGCGTGCCGGTNNACGATGCAGGCGTCTTCGCGCACGAGGGCCGAGGCGAGCGCGGCGAGTCCGAACCACGTCCAGCGCGTCTGGTCGGCGGCCCAGATCAGCGCGAGCGCGAGGACCGGGTAGAACGCGACCTCGTGAAATTCGGTGAAGCCCACCGCCAGCAGCGGCGGATAGAGCAGGGCCACGCACGCGACGCGTACCGCGTCGCGCTCGGTCAGATACCGTCGCGCCAGCGCGTAGAGCGGAAAGGCGCTCGCGCCGATGAGCGCCGTCTGCGCGAACTGCAGCACGAGCGGCGTGCGGAAGAGCGCGACCAGGGGCCAGAGCAACGCCACGATCGGCGCCCAGTGAAAGCGAAAGTGCGTGCCTTGTTCGGGTCCGTCGCGAAAGCCGCCGAACGCGTCGGCCACGACTTGCGCGAAGGTGCCGGTATCGGTGCCGTACGTCCAGAGGTGCCACCGGTACGCCGCCGCCGCGCCGAGCACGGCCACGTAGACGGCATACCAGAGGGCGACGCGTCTCAGGTTGTGGCGGGAACGGTCTGTTGCGTCTGGCCGCTCGGCTTCTTCGTCAAGAACGGAAGAATCGCGGCGACGATCAGCATCGCGGCCACGTACGGGAGGGCGGCGGTAAACGAACCGGTCACGTCCTTCACCTTCGCCGCAACGAGCGGTCCCACCAGCCCGCCGAAGCCCCAGGCCGTGATGATCATGCCGTAGTTCACGCCGAGATACTTCGTGCCGAAGTAGTCGGCGTTGAATGAGGGCATCGTGCCGAAGCCGCCGCCGTAACACAGCAACACCAGTGCGAAGCAGGCGCTGACCGCACCGACATCGTGCAGGCCGCCGAGGATGAAGAACACCACCACCTGGATGCCGAAGATCAAGACGTACGCGAGATTGCGTCCGATCCGGTCGGAAACGGCACCCCAGAAGAAGCGCCCGAGTCCGTTGAAGATCGCGAGCAACCCGTACGTTTGACCCGCGACCGCGGCCGTGGAGCCGGTGAGGTCGCTGAAGATCGGCACCGCGTTGCTGACCACGAGAATGCCGGCGGTCACGTTGAGGAAGAGCATCAACCAGAGCAGATAGAACTGCGGCGTGCGCAACACCTCACCGGGCGTATAGCTTCGTCCGGCTGCCGAGGCTGCGGCTACCGCGCCGGGCACGGTGTAGCCCGCCGGCGGGTTGGAAAGCAGCGACGCGCAGAGCCCGCCCAGCACGATGAACACGATGCCGGACACGACGAAGACCGCCGCGATTGCGGCGGAGTCGGCCGGCACGACCTGTAACGCGGCGGGAATCTGCGACGGATCGAAGGCGGTGCCGGCCTTCTTCGCCGCGTCGGAGGCGGCAACGTACGCGCCCGCGTGTTTGGCGGCTGCGGCGAACGAGCCGATGCGGCTGACGATCTGGTTGTAGAAGAACGCGCCCAGACCAAAGCCCATGACCACGATGCCGCTGCCCAAACCGCGCTTATCGGGAAACCACTTGGTCACGGTTGCGACGGGCGTGATGTACGCCATGCCGTTGCCCAAGCCGCCGATGATGCCGTACGCGAAATAGAGCCAGGGTGCGCCGAGCGTGCCCACGCCCAAGCCCGCGAGCAGATTTCCCAGTCCCCATAACACGACGCCGACGGTCGTCACCGTACGCGGGCCGACCTTATCTTGCCAACGGCCGCCGATGACGGCCCCGATGCCCAGCGTGAAGATCGCGAGCGCGAACGCCCAAGTCGTTTCGGTATTGGTCCAATGGTAGCTGGCGATCAGCGGACGCGTGAAGATGCTCCACGAGTACACGGTGCCGAGGCAGACCATCACGATCGTGCCGGCCAGGCAGACTAGCCAACGGTTAGGGGTGGTGCTCGCACTTCGCGCCATAATGTCCCTCTCGCGTCGTTCCCGTCGTTCTTAAGGTGGAGGGCTTCCGTTGGGGCGCTTCCGGCAAAATCCTGCCGCTCGGCTCGCGGCGCGCAATAGTGATAACTGACAAAAGCACCTATATGCCGGCTCGCATCGCACGAGCCTTCACACGGGGCTTCAGTGGTTCAAACTTCTCACGAGTGCGATGCCGCCGATCGCTCCGCCGATGCCCAGCACCACGCTGCCTACCACGTAGAGCGCGGCGCTCGCATAGAGTCCGTCGGCTGCGAGCACGAACGCCTCATACGAGAACGTCGAGAACGTGGTATAGCCGCCGAGAATGCCCGTTGCGAGAAAGAAGCGCCACAGCGGCGGAAAGCCCACCCGCGTCTGCGCGAGTTCGACGACGATGCCGATCAGGAACGAACCGCTAACGTTGATGAACATCGTCGCGTATTGCCCAAAGCCCGCGCCGAAACGTGCGACGACGAATTGGGTTACGAGCAGGCGCAGTATGCCCCCGATCGCAGCGCCGCCGCCGACGGCGAGAAGCACGCGGGCGTCGATCACTGCTCGAGCGCACCCGCTCCGCGAGTCAGGGTGGGCATGAACGCCTCGATCTTCTGCGTCTCGTCGACCGGCCCTCGGGCAGGCCGGGCCAGGCGCTCGTCGCGTCATCTCCCACCTCTGCAAGGTTGTGGCGCGCCCGGCTGCCAACCTTTCGGCGCATGCTCGAGCGCCCGTCTACGCCGCTTGCCGTTCGGTTATTGGTCGCGGCCCTCTGCGGCGGCGCCTTGGCCGGCAGCGCGCTCCCTGCCCAGGCCGACTCCACCGTCACGATCTCTCAGGGCGTCGATCCGGTCACGATGGATCCGCTCAAACGCACGATCACGCCGACGCAAAACGCTAGCATGAACATGTTCGACACGCTCTTGCGTCACGACCGCGAGGGCAAGATCGTGCCCTGGCTCGCGACCTCGTGGAAGCACGTCGCGCCGACGGTGTGGGAATTCAAGCTGCGCAAGGGCGTCACGTTTTGGAACGGCGATCCGCTGACCAGCGCCGACGTCAAGTTCACGGTCGAGAAAATCAAGGATCCCGCCGAGGGCTCCGAACAAGGTCCGCGCGTCAACACGATCGCGCGCGTCGAGACGCCCGATGCATACACCGTACGCTACGTGACGTTCAAGCCGACCGCGATCGTCCCGGGCTATCCGTGGACGACCTCGATCGTCGACGCCAAGTATTGGAAGGAGCACGGGAACGAGTATCAGGCCGAGCATCCGATGGGCAGCGGAGCGTACGTCTTTCAGTCGTGGCGCAAGGACGAGGAACTCGACCTCAACGCCAATCCGAAGTGGTGGCACGGAAAGCCGCCGATCGATCACGCGATCTTCAAGCCGATTCCCGAGGCGGCCTCGCGCGTGGCCGCGCTACGCACGGGTGAAACCGACTTGATCACCAACGTTCCGCCGCAGTACGAGGCTCAGATCTCCGGTGGACGCAACACCAAGATCGAGAGCGCGAGGAGCGACCGCGTCCTCTTCATCGCCTTCAACACGACCAAACCCGGGCCGCAACAGAACAAACTGCTGCGCCGGGCGTTCAACTACGCCGTCGACGTGCCCGCCCTGATTCGCACGGTGCTCGGCGGTCACGGGTATCCGGCCTCCACGCCCGTGCCGCCGAACTTCACGGGCTTCAGCGCGAAGATTCCGTTCTATCATCACGATCTCGCCAAGGCCAAGCAGTTGCTGGCAAAGGCCGGCTATCCCGACGGCAAGGGCCTCGAACTCGTGCTCAACGCGCCGGTGGGGCGCTACAATCGCGATAAGGAACTGGCCGAGGCGATTGCCGGACAACTCTCCGAGACCGGAGCGAAGGTCACGACCAAGATTCAGGAGTGGACGACGTACGTCAATCAGACGAGCCAACGCGCGCTGACGCCGCTCTACATGCTCGGCTGGGGCGACAACAGTTACGATGCCGACAACACCCTGACCAGCCTCTTCGAGAGCAACGCGCGCATCTCGACGTACGCTAATCCCGCCTACGATACGTTGGTCGACGCGGCGCGCTACGAAGTGGATTCCGGAAAGCGGCAAGCGCTGTACGACAAAGCGCTGGCCATCCTCCACGACGACGCGCCGTGGATCTTCCTCTTTCAGTACGACGACCTCTACGGCACCTCGAAACGGCTGCAGTGGCGCGCGCGCGCCGACGAGAGTTTGGCCGTCGACGAGATGTCGCTCTCGAACTGATCCGCGCGCGGTAGCATGACGGCGTTCTTGATTCGGCGCATCGCCGGCGCGTTCGGCGTCGTCGCCGGCGTTGCGGTCGTCGTCTTCATCATCTTGCACCTGACGGGCGATCCGGCTGCGGCGATGATGCCGCTGGAATCGACGCAGGCCGAGATCGCCGCCTTCCGTCACGCGCAGGGCTTCGACCGGCCGCTCTGGGTGCAGTTCGCGAGCTTCGCCTGGAATTTGCTCCACGGCAACTTCGGACTCTCGCTGCGCCACGGCGAACCGGCGCTCGGGCTCGCGCTCGAACGCGTGCCCGCCTCGGCCGAACTGGCCGTAACGGCGCTCGTGCTGGCCGTCGTCGTGGCCGTGCCCGCCGGAACGGTCGCCGCGGTAAAGCGCAATAGCGCGCTCGACGTGGCCGCGCGACTCTTGGCGCTCGTGGGCCAGAGCACGCCCGTCTACTGGCTGGGCATCATGCTGATCTTGATCTTCGGCGTGCAACTGGGCTGGTTTCCGGTCAGCGGTACCGGCGGCTGGCAGCATCTCGTCTTGCCCGCGATTACGCTCGCCATGTTCACCATGGCGCGGATCATGCGGCTGACGCGCGGCTCGATGCTCGACGTGCTGCAGAGCGATTACCTGCGCACCGCGGTGGCCAAAGGCGTCGGTTCGTTCCGCTTGATCTGGCATCACGCCTTGCGCAACGCGTGGCTGCCGATCGTCACCGCAATCGGCATCGAGCTCGGCACGCTGCTCTCGCAGGCGATCATCACCGAGACGATTTTCTCGTGGCCGGGCATCGGGCGGCTGGCCTATCAGGCCATCCTCGATCGCGACTATCCGGTGGTGGAAGCAGTCGTCATCCTGGGCGCGGTGTCGTTCGTGGTCATCAACCTGGTGGTGGACCTGGCCTACGCCGCGCTCGATCCGCGGATTCGCTACGAATGATCGCCGCCGCCGAACTTCCGGCTCCGGCAGCCGACGCGGTACCCGGCCGCCGGCGCTTCATCGCGTTGCTGGCGACGCCCGCGACGCTCGCCGGCGGCCTGATCGTCGCGCTCGTCGTCATCTGCGCGCTCTTCGCGCCGTGGCTCGCGCCGCACGATCCCAACGCGCAGAACCTCGCGGAGGCGGCCAAACCGCCGGCCTGGCTCGGCGGCTCGACGGCGTATCTCCTGGGCACCGATCACTTGGGTCGCGACATCCTCTCGCGCACGATCTGGGGCGCGCGCGTGGCCGCGATCGTGGGCTTTTCCGTGGTGCTGATCGGCTGTTCGATCGGCGTGTCGTTGGGCATGATCGCGGGTTACGTGGGCGGCCTGCTCGACGATCTCATCGCGCGCGTCGCCGACGTGCAGTTGGCCTTTCCGTTCATCCTGCTCGCGATCGCGGTGGTGGGCGTGCTCGGGCCCTCGCTCTGGACCGTGATTCTCACGCTCGGCGTGACCAGTTGGGTGCAGTACGTGCGCATCGTGCGCGCCGAGACGCTCTCGCTGCGCGATCGCGACTTCGTGCAGGCGGCAATCGCCGGCGGCGCGTCGCGCGCGCGCATTCTGATGCGCCACATCTTGCCCAACATCGCCTCGCCGATAACCGTGCTGGCTACCTTTGAAGTGGCGCGCACGGTGATCTTGGAGAGCGCGCTCTCCTACCTCGGCCTGGGCGTGCCCGCGACGGTGCCCACCTGGGGTACGATGCTCGCCGACGGCCGCCAATATCTGGACACGGCGTGGTGGATGGGCACGTTTCCGGGCCTCGCCGTCTCGCTGACCGTGCTCGGCATCAACCTCTTCGGCGACGGTTTGCGCGACGCACTCGACCCGCGCTCGCGCTAGACTTCGGCCGCGCTACGCGCGCAGAGCGTTCCAGACTTGTTTGGGCGTGGGCAGTTTGCCGTAGAGCAGCATGCCGATCCGGTACACCTTGCCCGCTACGATGAAGCAGAGCGCGACGAGGAGGCCGTTCTCGACGATCGCGAGCACGATCTGCCACACGGGTACGGCCGAGATCGCAATGCGCGTGAACATCACGAAGGGCGAGATGAAGGGCACGAAGCTCGCCACGATCGCAAACGGCGCCTCGGGCTCGATCAAGGCGTATTGGGCGACGAAGAACGCACCGACCACGGGCAAGATCACCGGCGTCGTGACCATGCCCAGGTCCTCGGTGCGCGAGATCAACGATGCCGCCGCGGCATACAGCGTCGCGTACTGCAAATACCCGAAGATGAAGAAGAGCGCGAAGGCGATCAACACGCCCGGCTCGATCAGGTTCGGGCCGGAGGCCATCGCGCCGTTGGTCAACGAATCGCCGGCGCCCGCGGCGACGATGCCGGAGGGATCGGTGGCGCTCGTGGTCAGTTGCGAGTGCGGCAGCACGAGCACGGCGCCCGCCACCCAAATTGCGATCTGCAGGATGGCCAGCGCCGCCGCGGCGAGCGTCTTGCCGGTCAAGAGATTGACCGGTGAGATGGTCGCGACGAGGATCTCGGCGATGCGGCTGGTCTTCTCTTCGGCCACCGCCGACATCACGCTCTGGCTCGCGATGATGATCGCGAAATACAGCACGAAGACCAAACCGAAGGCGATGCCGCGCGCGAACGTCGCGCTCTTGGCGTCGGCGAAGCGCTTTTCGAGCGGGTGCAGGCTGCGCTCGATCTTCGCCACGTTCTCGGTTTCCGCAGCCGACGCGCCGGTGGCGAGTTCGACGTTGAGCGGCACGAGGCTGCGGAATTGCACCTCGTCGAAGACGGCCGCATCCCGCGGGTAGACGTCGAGGTGCAAACGCTTCGCGTGCTCGGAGACGACGACCGCCGCGGCCGCCTTCTCGTGATCGTCCAGAAAGCCGACGGTCATCGGCTGCGGTAAACGCTCGGCCTGATACACGACGCGGAAGTCGTGGTGCTTCTGCAACAGCGAAGCCGCCCGCGCGCGCAATGGTTCGGGCCCGGCCAAAACGATCGTGTCGCTCGACGACTTAGCCGCGTGCGTGATGAAGGCCGGGATCAGGACGAGTGCCACGATGGAGAGCACGCCCGCGAAGGTCGCGATGAGAAAGACGCGCGAGCGCACCTTGCGCATGAATTCGACCGTAAAGACCAGGCCGACTTCGTTCATGCGGCGCGCCCGTCGGAAGGCGCGGCGTCCAGGGCGCGGACGTAGATTTGATTCAGCGACGGTTCCTCGCGATCGAACGACTCGAGCGGGCCCGCCGCAACCGCGGCGCGCAAGAGGCCGCCGAAATCCGTGCTCGCCGCTAACTCATAGCGCAGCGTGCCGTCGGCGTCGTAGTGCGGCTCGCCGAAGCCGCGCTCGGTGAACACGGCACGAATCTCGGGCAGATCGGGCAGCACGCGCACCGTTCGGGTGGGGAACGTGCGGCGCAGTTCGGCCAGCGTGCCGGAGGCGCGCACTTCGCCCGCGCCGATGATGCAGAAGCTGTTGCAGGCGTACTCGATCTGCCACATTTGGTGGCTCGAGAGCACGAAGGTGGTGCCCTCGTCGCGCAACAGGGTGATGCAGTCGAGCATGATCTGCGCATTGACCGGATCGAGTCCGGAGAACGGCTCGTCGAGCACCAGCAATTCCGGTTCGTGCAGCACGGCGCAGGCCAACTGCACCTTCTGCTGATTGCCCTTCGAAAGCTCGCCGCTGGGGCGCTTGGCATACTGCTCGATATCGAGGCGCGCGAGCCACACGTCGGCACGTTTGAGCGCGTCGAACTCTTGCATCCCGTGCAAGCGGCCGAAATAGGCGATTTGTTCCCGAACCTTCATCTTGGCGTAGAGGCCGCGTTCCTCGGGCAAATATCCGAAGCGCTTGCGCACGATGCGGTCGATCGGCTTGCCGTTCCAGGTGACGCTGCCGGAGTCGGGCGGATAGATGCCCAGGATCATCCGCATCGTCGTGGTCTTGCCCGCCCCGTTGGGCCCGAGCAGGCCGACGACCCCGCCCCGCTCGCACTGGAAGCTGACGTTCCGCACGGCCGCAACCGGCCCAAACGAACGCTGAACACGATCGACGACGAGCATATTCCTCCCTGCTATCGACTCGTGCGTCCTGAGTTTCGGTCGCCGCCAGGACCGGCCTGCGCACGCGGTATAGGACGACGCAATGAACGTCTCCGGTCACTCCTTGCGCGCGACCGCGCGCTCGACGCGCGGCATGGTCGCCTCGCCCCACGCGCTCGCGACCGCGGCGGGCGTCGACGTGCTGCGCCGCGGGGGCAACGCCGTCGACGCGGCGATCGCGGCCAATGCCGTGTTGACGGTCGTCTATCCCGCCAGTTGCGGCATCGGCGGCGACGCGCTCTGGCTCGTGTACGAGCCGAAGACGGGTGAGGTCGTCGCCTACAATGGCAGCGGCGGCGCCGCGGCGGCGCTCGATGCCGCGCATCTGCGCGGCGAGGGACTGCGCGAGATGCCCGTGCGCGGCGCGTATGCCGTTACCGTCCCGGGTGCGGTTCGTTCGTGGGAAGACGTCGCGGCTCGCCACGGCACGCGCGGGCTCGACGAACTGCTCGCGCCCGCCGAAGCCTACGCGCGCGACGGCTTCGCCGTCACCGGCGTCGTCGCGGACTACTTCGCGCTCAACGAAGCGCTCTTGCGCGCCGACGACGGCGCGAGCGAACTCTTCTTGCGCGGCGGCCTGCCGCGCGCGGGCGACGTGCTGCGCAACGAGCCGCTGGCGCGCGTTCTGGGTGCCATCCGCGCGAGCGGGGCGAGCGCGTTTTACCAAGGGCGTGTTGCAGAAGCGATCGCGGACACGCTGGCCGCGCTGGGCAACCCGATGACCGTCGAAGATCTGGCGCGCCACCGCACGGAGGTTGCGGAGCCGCTCGCGATCGACTGGCACGGCGCGCGGGTGTACGCGCATCCGCCGAACTCGCAAGCGTCGGTGGCGTTGATGGTGCTCGGCGCCCTCGCCGGCGACGGTGCGGCAGGCGATGTGGAGTGGACGCATCTCGCCATCGAGGCGATCAAATCGGCCTTCGACCTGCGCGACGCGCGCTTCGCCGACCCGCGCTTCATGCGCGACGATCCGGCGAGGTGGCTTACGCCCGAGGCGCTTGCGGCGATGCGCGCCGCGATCGATCCGCAGCACGCGCGGGCGCGGCGCGCGGCGGCGGATCGCGGCGGCACGATTGCGGTGGTCGCCGTGGATGCCGAGGGTCGCGCGGTCTCGCTGATCGAGAGCCTCTACATGAACTTCGGTTCGGGCATCACGGCACGAGGGACGGGCATCTTCCTGCACAATCGGGGCGCTTACTTCACGCTCGAGCCGGGCCATCCGAACGAGTTGGCCGGCGGCAAACGGCCGCTGCACACGCTCTCGCCCGCGATGCTCTTGCGCGACGGCTTGCCCGAATTCGTGTACGGCACGATGGGCGGAGACGGCCAGCCGCAGACGCACGTGCAGTTGCTGCACAACGTCTACGAGCGTGGCATGGACGTGCAGGACGCGATCGACGCGCCGCGGTTCGTGTACGGGCGCGATGCGGATTCGGCGTACGCCGATACGGTCAAGGTAGAGTCGCGCCTCCCGCACGCAATCGTCGCCGGCTTGCGGGAGCGCGGACATACGGTCGAGGTGCTGGCGCCCTTCGCGAGCATGCTCGGACACGGCCACGCGATTGCGATCGATCGCGGACGCGGCTCGCTTGCCGGAGGCAGCGACCCGCGCGCCGATTCGCTGGCGCTGGGGCTCTAGACGCGCGCTTGGACGAGCCGAAGAATTGGGGCGCGACCGAAGCCGAACGTGCGGCTCGGTATCCGTGCGACGAACTGGGCTTCCGTCCCGACGACGTCTTCTTTCGCGCGATCGACATCGCCGCGCCGGCGCCGCTCGTCTTCCGCTGGCTGTGCCAACTGCGCGTCGCGCCGTACAGCTACGATTGGCTCGACAACTTCGGCCGGCGCAGCCCGCCGAAGTTGACGCCCGGCGCCGAGCGTCTGGCGGTGGGACAGAGCATGATGCACATCTTCAGCCTGCACGGCTACGAACCCGACGCAACGCTGACGCTCGCGCTCAAGAACGGCTTCCCGCACTGGATCATGGGCGATTTCGCGGGGAGTTATCGCATCGTTCCCAGCGCCGGCGGCGTGCGGCTCGTGGCCAAGATCCTCGTTGCCTACCCGCGCGGACCTTACGGTGCGCTGCTTCGCCGGCGCATGCCCGCGATCGATCTCTTCATGTTCAAGAAGCAGCTCGAAACGCTCAAGCTCTACATCGAACGCGACGCGGCGCGCGAGAATTCGCTCAGCGAATCGAGATCGTGAGCGCGTAGGGTTCGAGGGTTTCGTCGCCCCCGTCGATGGTGATGCTGTACTCGCCGCTCGCGGGGAGCTTGCCGCTCCAATGCGCGTCGGCTTGCGCGACCAGCGCCTCGCCGCGATAGAGCGCGAAGCCGCCGAGGCGCTTGCCGTTGGGCGAGCGCAGCGCGAGGCTCATCGTCTGGCCCGCGTTCGCGTGCAACGTGTAGGTGTCGCCGAAGCCTTGCGCAGCTTTTCCGCTCACCGTTGCCGAGGATGCGTTGGCGGCGAACGCGACGGGAAGCGACATGGGCTTCACCGTGCCCGAGCGCGCGTCGACGCGTTCCGAGCGCACGACGGCGTAGGTCGAGCCGTTCCAGCGATAGATCGAGCGGTCCGAGACGGCCGCGCTGTCGTGGCTGGTGAGCACGGCCGACCCGTCGGGCAGTATCTTGGATTCGATCGTCCAGCCCGACAAGACGGTACGGTACGCGCCGCCTTTCTGCGCGAGCACCACCACCGTCGGACAATTCTGCGCGGCGCAGACGCATTGGGTCACGCCCGTAGCCACGGTCAGGTGTTCGCCGCTCTTCAAGGTGACGTTCTTGAGTTCGAACGAGTTCGCAACGAAAGCCGACTTCGAGAGCTTGGATTTCGCGGCGCAATCGGCGAGCTGGGTATCCTCGAGGATCGGCGCCGCCATAGCCGCCGGCACCGCAGCCGAAGCCGTCGCCGCAACGGGCGAGCCGGCGAGGCTCAACGCCAGGATCAGGCGCACGTCAAAGCCGCGCGAGCGGGACGCGGGCAAAGTTCGGTTCGATGCTGTCGACGAGTTTCTCATCGGTACGCTCTCCTTCACCTAGGGCCTAGCGATTCGAATCTTTTCAACGGTCTCCCGCACGACGATGCCCGCCCGTGCCGGCGATGCGGCGGCCCGTCGCGCCGCCGGCCGTCAGGGCCAACTCGGCCCGCGGGAAATAGCGCGTATTGCAGATGAAGTCGTACATCGGGGAGAGCCGGGCGTCCCGTCCGTGGCATGGACGATGGTCGGTTCGACGTGACGCAGGTCGGGTAAGTTATCGGGACTCTATATGTTTACGAATCAGCAGAAGTAAACAGATAGAGTATGCTCATTCCCGGCTCGCGACCGCCAGGGTTGCGACCAAGACTCCGGTCAGGGTAGCGGCCACCAGTCGTTGATCGTAGCCGAAGTGGACGCCGAGGGCCGCGAGGGTCAAGGCCAGCGCAATGCCCACGGGCGCGATGCGCGAGTCGCCGGCGAAGAAGCGCCAGAGTGCGAGCACGTCAGGCGCTCGCGCTCGCGGCCCGCGACGAGGCACGCAGCGCGTAGCTGCAGACCAGGGCCGCAAGCGCGTAGAGGGCGGCCAGGTAGACGATGGCCAGATCGTCGCGCCACCACGCGAGACCCAAACCTTCGCCGCTCCAGAACGTACCGTAGCTGACCAGCATCACGCCGACTGCGAAGCCGAGCGCGTTCTCCGGCACGCGCGCGAGGGGTGCGCGCAGCGCCGCGCCCGCGGCCACCACGAGCGCGATCGCCGCGAAGGCGCCGAGTGCCGCGGGCAGCAATCCGCCCGCGGCCGAGCCGCCCACGGTCACCACCACGATCGCTATTTCCAAGAGTTCGAGCGTGACCGATTTGAACGCGGTCAACAGCGCGCCGCGTTGGCCCGCCTGGTGCGCCGCGCCGAGCGACGCGACGTTGCGCGCGAAGGCCGCGCTCTCGTCGCGCAGCGCGCGCCGTCCGCCGTACCGCTGTACCGCTTTGCGCAGCCACGCCATGCCGAAGAGCAGCAAGAAGATGCCGACGATCAGCCGCACCGCGCCGACCGGAACGGCCGCGACGATTGCGGGTCCGAACGCGACCACCACGAGCGCGACGAGGCCCACGCCCAACGCCGCCCCGGTCAACGCCGAGCGCCAGCCCCAGGTTACGCCCACCGCGAGCACGACCGTCAGAGCTTCGACCGCCTCGAGGGCGCTCGCGAGAAACGCCGTGGATGCGGGCAGCCAGAAGTTCATCGCGCGTGCGCGAGGATGTCGTTCAACTCGCCGGGCGGCACCGCGTCGGCGCGAGAGAAGTCCATCTTGGCGCTATCCGCCGCGCGATAGGAGAGGCTGCTGTTGCGCGCTTCGAGATCGACCTGTTCGGGCAGGGCGTCGTAGGCTGCGAAGTTCGGCTTGTCGGTGAAGGCGGCGTAGAGCGGTTGCGCCGACGCATCGTAAGCCGACATCGGCGGCAATCCGAGGATCAGTTCGATCGTGCGCAACACGCCCGCGGTCGAGTAGTGCGCGTGCTGCAGGCCGCCTGCGGCGTACGGCGAGATCAGATAGAACGTCGTGCGCTGATCGTCGACGTGGTCGGGCCCGTTTTGCGCGTCGTCTTCGATGATGAAGATCGCCGTGCTCTTCCAGTATTTCGAATGCGACACCGTGTCGACGAGCCGCCCGACGGCGAGGTCGTTCTCCGCGACCATCGACTGCGGCTTGCGACTACCGACCCTCGTGCCGGCAGTGTGATCGTTGGGCAAGCGCACCAGTTCGATTGCGGGCAGATCGTCACGCTGCACGTAGCCGGCAAATTCGCGCGCCCACTCCGCCTCACGATCCTCATCGCGGAAATTCGTATCGAACCCGGGATAGTGCGGGTCGATGCGGCCTTTGAGACCGGGCATCTGGGTGGTCGAGTCTTCGCCTTTTCGGAATGCGTTGGTCACGAACTCGCCATAGTCGCGCAATGAGAGATGCGCGGCGTCGGCCAGGTCCCAGATGAAGCCGTTGTGCGGCACCGAGGCGTCGGCGCCGTCCTCGAAATCGTAGAGCTTTCGCCGGCCGCCATAATTCGCCGGCCACATCTTCTCGACATAGTCGTCGGCGAACGCGGCCGTAGACCAATTGTGGCCGTCCGCGCTGACCACGCTGTCGGCGAAGGTTCGGTCGAAGATGCCGAAGCGTTGCGCGAGGGCGTGCTCGTTCGGCGTGATCCTCGCGCCGAAGTACGCCAGGTTCGGATCACCGTCGCCAGCGGGCAAATCGCCGAGCACCTGGTCGTACG
>PLFC01000065.1 GCA_003136655.1 Vulcanimicrobiota bacterium | reverse complement strand
CTCGACAGCGACGTCGAACTCGCGACCTACAAGAAGCAACTGGCGGGCGCCCCGGGGGATTAGCCCCCGAGCGCCTTGGCCATCTCGGTGGTCGCCGTCCAACCGTCGCGCTCGTAGAGCGGACGGCCGGCGGCGCTTGCGTGCAGCACGGCAAAGGCGATGCCGCGGCGCTTGAATTCGGCTTAGGACGCGGCCATCAGCAGAGCGAGATCTGATTCGTCACGGCCCATCGCGCGGAACATCTCGAACCGGTGGCGATAGATCAGTTCCGCATCGGAGGCGTCGAGCGCGCGGATCGCCGGCATCGTCACACTTCGCGCAACGGCTTGTTGGTCGCGTACATCCAAATCGCGATGGCGAGCGCGACGACGCCTCCGCCCGTGATCGCATGGGGCAGACCCACCGCCGCACCGATGCTGCCGAGCAGCAACGATCCGGCCGGCACGAGGCCCAGGATGACCATCGAAAATACGGAGATCGCGCGGCCGCGCATGTCTTCGGGCGAGAGCATCTGGAGCATCACGTTGGAACTGCCGGTGAAACTCAGAATCGCGAGGCCGATGAACGGCAGCACCACGAGCGAAACCCAATAGACGTGCACCAAGCCGAGCACCATCGTGCCTAGCGCCATGCCCACCGCGCTCGCGAACCAAACCGCACCGCGGCGGCGACTCCCCACGACGGCGGTGACGATCGAGCCGAGGATGGCGCCCGCGCCGCTCGCGGCGAGCATCACGCCGAGGCCGCGCGCGTCGACGTGCACCACGTGTGCCGCGTACGCCGGCAACAACTGCGAGTATGGACGGACGAACAGGCACACGACTGCCAACAACAGCACGACCGCACGCAGCACCGGATGGCCGGCGAGAAATTTGACACCCGCCACGATCGAGGCCCAAACGTTTTCGCGCTTGGTCGAGGCCGGCGGCGCGGGCTTCATGACCACCAGTGCCGCGATCACGGCGAACGTCGCGACCGCGTTGATGTAAAACGATGCCGCGACGCCGACCGAGAGGATGAGCACGCCCGCAATCGGCGGACCGATCACGCTCGGCGCGTTGAAAGCGATCGAGTTGAGCCCGATCGCGTTGCCCAAATTCTCCTTGGGCACGAGTAAGGGTACCCAACTCTGCCGCGCCGGCGCGTCGAAGGCTTGCGTCGTCGAACGCAAACCCGCGAGCACGAAGATCTCCCACAATTGCAACGCGTGAAACGTCGCGAGCAGAGCGAGCACGAGCGCGATGACGATCTGCAGCCCGTTGGTACAGAAGAGCACGCGGCGGCGCGGATAGCGGTCGGCCACCACGCCCGCGAGCGGAGAGAGCAGCACCACCGGCACCGCCGACGACGCGCCCAAGATGCCGACGTAGAGCGAGGCCAGGCGCCCGTTGGCGGCGACGTTGGCCACGATGTAGCCGAGCGTGGTGAACTGCATCCAGGTGCCGAGGTTGGAAACGATCAGGCCGAACCAGAGCAACCGGAAATCGCGGAAGCCGAACGGCGCCAAGATCGTGGAGCGCCGTTCGGGCACCGGCGGCTCGAACGCGACCGGCGGTCGAACGAGGCTCATTGTGCGCGGCGCACGGCGGCAACGATCAGGTCGACCGCGCCATCGATGCCGAAGCGCGAGGTGTCCACGATCAGGTCGTAGCCGTCCGGGCTGCCCCAGACGATGCCGAACCGTTCGCGCGCGTAGTTGCGGCGGCGCGCGTCGACGCGGTCGATCTCGGCCTTGGCACGCGCGGGCGTGAAGCCGAAACTCTCGCACAAACGCTCGATGCGCCACGCTTTCGGTGCGGTGAGGAAGACGCGCAGGAGACCGGCGCTGCCCGCCAAGAGCACGCTGCCCATGCGGCCGAGGATGACCACGTTCCCGGCGGCCGCCCGCTCGCGCACGCTCCGCTCGATCTCGCGCCGCACGTCGGCATCAAACGGGTCCAGGACCGACGCGGGCGGCGACCCGACCGCCTCCGGCGTCCCGGCCTCCAAGCCGCCGAGGACTCGCTCGGCCAGCGGCGGCTCGGCCCCCGCCCGGGCCGCCACCTCTTGCGGCGAGGTGCCCAAGCGCGCTGCCACGGCCGTCGGGAGGTCGTCGGTCAGGAGAGCGTAGCCGAGCGCCTGCGCCACGCCGTCGGAGACGGCCAGGCCCGCCGCCCCGTACTCTCGTGAAATGGTGACGATCACGAGGCGGCCCTTCGTGATGGTCATCACCGAGGCCGCCCCCGGCCCGGAGTAGCGTTGGGGAAGCACTCGGAGCCAGGGGTAGTTTCATGCTGAAGATCGCGGTTTACGGCAAGGGCGGAATCGGAAAGAGCACCTTCTCCTCGAATCTTTCCGCGGCGTTCGGCCGGCTCGGCAACAAGACGATCCAAGTGGGTTGCGATCCCAAGCACGACTCGACGTTCACCTTGACGGGATCGCTGATCCCGACCGTGGTCGAGGTGCTGACCTCCTACAAATTCAAGGCCGAAGAGATCGAACGCGACGAGATCATCTTCAAGGGCAAGTACGGCGTCGATTGCGTCGAGGCGGGCGGCCCCCCGGCCGGCGCCGGCTGCGGCGGCTACGTGGTCGGCGAGACGGTCAAGCTGCTCGAGAAGTTCGGCGTGTACAAGAGCTACGACGTGATGGTCTTCGACGTGCTCGGCGACGTGGTGTGCGGCGGCTTCTCGGCCCCGCTGCAGCACTCCGAGCAGGTCATCATCGTGGCCACCAACGACTTCGATTCGATCTTCGCGGCCAACCGCATCGCAACGGCGATCACGATCAAGCAGAAGACCGGCGGCGGCACGCTCGCGGGCATCGTGGCCAATCGCGCCAGCAACGCCGAACTGGTCGGCCCGTTCGCCGAGCGCATCGGCTCGACGTGCCTGCTCTGCATCCCCGAGAACGACGGCGTGCGCAAGTCGCGGCTGACCGCGCAAACGGTCTTCGAAATGGACGCGACGGGCGCGCTCGGCGCACCCTGGATGGATCTGGCCAAACGCATGCTGGCCGGCGTTCCGCTGACCGTGCCGACGCCGATCCCCGAGCGCGAACTCTTCTCGCAGTTGGGCGCCGACTACGTGCGGCCGGCCGACATTCCAGCCCCCGCAATGGCGGTCTAGTGCCCATAAGGGCATAAACACCGTCGAGCGGAACTCCGGGCGGACGGAGGCCCCGCATGACCCTCAGTGCAGCGCGGCGCGCGACCTTACGCGCCGCGGTCGAAACGTTTGCTCCACCCGACGCGCGGCACGAACGCGTTGCCGATTTGGCCGCGCAGGCGATCGAACGGCTTTCGCCGCGACGCTACGGGGAGTTCGCGCAACTGCTCGACGTGCTGGCGCTGCCGATGCGCGCGCCGCTGGCGCTGCGCGAACGGACGCTGTTGGCCTTCGCGGATTCGCCGCTGGCCAAACTGCGTTCGGGATTTGCCGCCCTCAAGCGCCTCTGCGTCTTTCTCGCCTACGCGGAGAGCGAACCCGGATCCGACAATCCGACCTGGGCCCGCATCGCCTACCCCGGGCCGCGCGACGACCGGTCCGCAACGCCCGACGCGCTCGCGCTTTCGTTCGCGCACGACGGCGAGGTGGTCGATGCCGACGTGGTCGTCATCGGGAGCGGCGCGGGCGGCGGCGTGGCCGCGGCGCAATTCGCACGCGCCGGTAAGCGCGTGGTGGTGCTCGAAGCGGGCCTTGCCTTCGACGCCGCGACCTATACGCAGCGCGAGACGTCGCTCGCGGAACTCTATCTCGAAGGCGGCCTCGCGTCGAGCGACGACGTCGGGGTGATCGTGCTCGCCGGGGCCACGCTCGGCGGCGGCACGGCGATCAATTGGTGCACGGCCTTGCGCCTGCCCGACGCAATTGCGGCCGAGTGGAGCTTCGAATCGGGCGTGTCCGGACTCGGCGACGAACTCGAGCCGCACTACGACGCGCTTTCGCGAGAGCTCGGCCTCGCGCCGCTCGCCGACGGCGGCCACAACCGCAACAATGCGACGATCCTCGACGGCGCGTCGGCACTCGGATTGCCCGCCGCAACGATGCCGCGCAACGCCGCCAGCGATTGCGGCGCGGGCTGCGGATACTGCGGCTTCGGCTGCGCCTACGGCAAGAAGCGCTCCACGGCCGTCGTGTATTTGCCCGAGGTCGTCGCCTCGGGCGGCGCGATCTACGCGGGCGCGCGCGCTCTGCGCATTCTGCTCGAAGGCGCGCGAGCCACGGGCGTGACCGTCGAGCAACAGACGCCGGACGGGCTCGCGCGCTTCACCGTTCGCGCCGCGACGGTCGTGTGCGCCGCAGGCACGCTGCGCACGCCGGGTCTGCTCGCGCGCAGCGGAATCGCGCATCCGTTGCTCGGCCGCCGCCTCTTTCTGCACCCCGTGATGGGCTGCTTCGCGATCTTCGACGAGCCGGTGAACGCGTTCGCCGGGCCGATGCAGAGTGCGTACTCCGATGCGTTCAATTACCGTGCGGGTAACTACGGCGCGAAGATCGAGGCGGCGCCCACGCATCCCGGGCTCGCGGCGCTGGCCCTACCCTGGCGTTCGCGCGACGCGCACGCGCGCGGCATGAACGACGCGCGCTACGGCGCGACCCTGATCGCGCTCGCGCGCGACCGCGATCCCGGCAGCGTCTCGCTCGACGCGGAAGCAACGATACGTTACGCGCTCTCGCCGTTCGACGCGGAGAACCTCAACGCGGGGCTCGCCGGACTGTTCGAGATCGCGTTCGCGGCGGGCGCGCGCAGGGTCGAAAGCCTGCACAACGATCCGGTCGCGATCGAGCGCGCCGCGTGGAACGACGCCGCGCGCGAAAAACTCGCCGCGCGACTGCGCCGGCACGGCACGCAGGCCAACCGGCAGCCGCTCTTCTCGGCGCACCAAATGGGCACGGCGCCGCTCGGCGCCGATCCGGAAACGTCGGTCGTCGATCCACTCGGCCGCGTATGGGGCTACGAGAATCTGCTGGTCGCCGACGGTTCGCTCTTCCCGCAGGCGAGCGGCGTCAACCCGATGTTGACGATCATGGCCATGTCGCGCCGGGTAGCGTCGTACCATGCCGCCTGATCCTCAAACGCCGGTTCGCGCGACCGATGTGCTGGCCAACGAGAGAACGTATCTCGCCTATTTACGGTCGGCTTTGGCGCTCGTCGGCTTCGGCTTCGTGATCGCGCGCTTCAGTCTGTTCACGCGAGAGGTCGCCGAACTGACGGGACGCAAGCTTGCGCTCAACGGTTCGGCCTCGATCGTGCTCGGTGCGGTGATGGCGCTCTGCGGTATCGCTACCGCGCTCTTTGGAGCGTGGCGCTATGCCGAGACGGCACGCGGATTGCGGAGTGGACGCATCATTTCGCTCTCGCGAGGCCCCGTGGTCGTGAGCGCAATCGCGGTCTCACTCGTCTGCGCGGCCGTCGCCATCGATTTGCTCTTGGTACGCTGAGCGCAGCCTTCCGCGACTTTGGGTAAAGGGCGGCCATGGAAAAACTCGAGACGCCGAGTACCGACCGTCCCGTCGACCGGCTCGCGCGCTGGGCTCCGCTAGCCTCCGCTGCCGACGCTTGGCAGAGCGTCGTGAAGAAGGTGCTCGAGAGCGCGGGGCCCGCCGTCGTCGATGCGTTGCACGGCACGCCCCTCGGACATCCGCTGCATCCGCTGTTGACCGACGTGCCGGTCGGAGCGTGGACCGTCACCGCCGTGTTGGACGCCTTGGAACTCGCCGGAAAAGACGATTTGGCCGCGGGCGCCGACGCGTCGCTCGCGATCGGCATCGGCGGTGCGGTTCTGGCTGCGACCGCCGGCTGGGCCGACTGGTCCGACGCCGACGGCGAAGCCAAGAGCCTCGGCCTCGCGCACGCGGGGCTCAACGCCGTCGCGCTCGGCGCGTACGCGGCAGCGTTGCTGTTGCGCCGCAACGGCAACCGCGAGACGGGTATCGCGCTGGGCATGATCGGCTACGCGTTCGTGAGCGCGGCGGGATACTTGGGCGGCGAACTGTCCTTCGGCCGGGGGGTCGGCGTCCGGCAAACCGGCGAGCCGGTGACGCCTCCGACGGATTTCGTGACCGTGCTCGATGCCGGCGAACTCGCGGAGGGTGCGATGCATCGCGTCGAGGCGCAGGGCGTGCCGGTGCTACTCTATCGCGAGGGCGAGACGATCTCCGCGCTCTCGGCGGTCTGCACGCATGCGGGCGGCCCGCTCGACGAAGGCAGCGTGAAGGACGGCTGCGTGACCTGTCCGTGGCACGGCTCGACCTTCCGTTTCAGCGACGGCGCGGCCGTGCACGGCCCGGCCGTCTTCCCCGTGTCGCGTTACGAGGCACGCATCGTCCAGGGAAAGATCCAGGTTCGCGCGCTCGCGGGTTGAGCGTGCGGCCCGTCGAAGGCGGGACGTCGCATGCCCATCATTCGCACCCACGATCTGCGTAAGGTGTTCAAGGCGCTCGACCGCACGCCGGGCGTCGCAGGCACGCTCAAGACGCTCTTCTCACGCACGTACGTGGAGCGCGTGGCCGTCGAGGGCATCAGCATGTCGCTCGAGGCCGGCGAACTGGTGGGGTACATCGGGCCCAACGGCGCGGGCAAGTCGACCACGATCAAGATGCTCACCGGCATCCTCGTGCCCTCGTCGGGCGAGATCGTGGTCGCGGGCCTCGTGCCGTACCGCGAGCGCAAGCGCAACGCGCGCAACATCGGCGTCGTCTTCGGGCAGCGCAGCCAACTCTATTGGGACCTACCGCTGATCGAGTCGTTCGAGCTGTTGCGCGCGATCTACCACGTGCCCTACGATCGCTACCGGCAGAATCTCGCGGCCTTCAGCAAACTGCTCGACCTCGACAGCTTCATGAAGACGCCCGTCCGGCAACTGTCGCTCGGTCAGCGCATGCGCGGCGACTTCGCCGCGGCCATGCTGCACGATCCGAAGATCGTGTACCTTGATGAGCCCACGATCGGGCTCGACGTGGTGGCCAAGGACGCCATTCGCACCTTCATCGCCGAGGTCAATCGCGAACGCGGCACGACCTTCATCCTGACCACCCACGACCTCGCCGACGTCGAACGGCTCTGCCGGCGCATCGTGCTCATCGATCACGGCCGCATCGTGTACGACGGCGAGATCGAGACGCTCAAAGAGCAGTACGGCACGCACCGCACGCTGATCGTCGAGTTCTCGGAAGACTGCCCCGACGTCGCCGTGGACGGCGCCGAGATCGAATCGCGTGAAGGTCCGACGGTGCGCTATCGTTTCGACCGGCGCGCGATCAGCGCCGACCAACTGATCCGGCGCGTCGCCGACGCCTATGCGATCAACGACGTTACGCTCGAGGAGCCGGAACTCGAGTCGATCATCAAGCGCATCTATCTCGAGGGCTACGCGCGGCCGAACGACGCGACGCAGGCGAGCGCGGCCGCGCGCTGATGGTCGCCTTCGCCCCGGGACGCTTCATCGAACCCTACGTCGAGTTCGCGCGTAAAGCGTTTTCGCGCGAAGCGACGTACCGCTTCGAGGTTTTGACCTCGATCGGCTCGCTCGTGCTACGCGTCTACTTGTTGCGTTCGGTCTGGACGGCGCTGTACGCACAGAACGCGGCGCCGGCCGACATCCCACTTCACTCGATGATCACCTATGCGACCGTGGCGCTCCTGATGTCGCTGATCCTCGAAGTCGACGGAACGCGTTCGATCCGCGACAAGATTCGCGAGGGCACGATCGCGACCGACTTGATGAAGCCGATCGACCTGCCGCTCTACTTCTTCTCCGAAGGCTTCGGCCAGACGATGTTCCACGCGCTGACCATCCTGCCGTCGCTGCTGCTCGCGTTGCTGCTCGTGCACATCGACGTGCCGAGTCTCGCGACGCTGGCGGTGTTCGGATCGTCGTTCGTGCTGGGCTATTTCGTCAACTTCTTTCTGAACTTCCTGATGAATTCGGTTGCCTTCTGGACGCTCGAAACGTTTGCGATCCAACTGATGGTGCGCTGGGCCTCCGACTTTTTGGGCGGTCAGATCTTGCCCTTGAGCTTCTTCCCGGGCGCCCTCGGCTGGATCGTCGAACGCTTGCCCTTCGCGGCGATCTACTCGACGCCGCTGCGCATCTACATCGGCGAGTTGCCGCAATCGGCCTGGCCGGGCGCACTTGCCGCGCAAGCGTTGTGGCTGGCGATTTTCGCGGGGCTTTCCGTCGTGGTTTGGCGCGCGGCGTCGCGCCGCGTCGTGGTTCAAGGAGGTTGAGATGGCCGACGAAGTCGACCTGATCGTCATCGGCAGCGGCCAAGGCGGCGTGCCGCTGGCGGCCGAGTTCGGCAAGGCCGGAAAGCGCGTGGTGCTCTTCGAGCGCGAGCGCCTCGGCGGCACGTGCGTCAACTTCGGCTGCACGCCCTCGAAGGCGTTTCTCGCGTCGGCCCACGCCGCGGGCCGCGCGCGGCTCGCGGGCGATCGCCTGGGCGTGCACTGCGACGTGCACGTCGACCAGCGCGCCGTCATGCAGCGCGTGCGCGCCGTGCGTGACGAGTGGCATGCGGGCGTCGGGCCCAGACTCGAGCGCGCCGGCGTCGAGGTGGTGCTCGCGGATGCCGCGTTCACGGGCGAGCGCACCGTGCGCGGCGGCGAACGCGAGGTGCGCGCCAACGTCGTGGTCATCGACACGGGCACGAGCCCCGCGATTCCCCCGATCCCGGGTCTCGACGGCGTCCCGTATCTGACGAACAAGACGTTCTTCGATCAGGAGACGCTACCCGCGCGGCTCATCGTGCTCGGCGGCGGCTACGTCGGCCTCGAACTGGGCCAGGGCGCGCAGCGCTTGGGCAGCGCGGTCACGATCGTCGAAGGCGGCGCGCGACTGATGGCGCGCGAAGAAGCCGACGCGGCCGACGTGCTGCGCACGAGCCTCGAGCGCGACGGCGTGCAACTCGAACTCGGCGCGCACGCGAGCGCGATCGCCTACGACGGCTCGACCTATCGCGTGACGCTCGCTTCGGGCGAGGTGATCGAAGGCGACGGCTTGCTGATCGCGACCGGACGCACGCCGAATACGTCCGGGCTCGGACTCGAACGCAGCGGCATCGCAACGACGCAGAGCGGCACCGTGCAGGTCGACGAGCATCTCGAATCGACGTGCGCGGGCGTCTACGCAATCGGCGAGGCTGCCGGCCAGCCTGCATTCACGCACGTTGCGTGGGAAGATTACCGGCGACTGGCCTCGACGCTGGCCGGCACGCCGCGCCGCCGCGACGACCGGGTGCTCTCGTATTCGACGTTCACCGAGCCGCAACTCGGGCGCACGGGCCGAACGGAGGCCGAGGCGCGTGCCGCGGGCATCGACGCGCGCACGGTAACGCTGCAACTCTCGGAGGTCGCGCGCGGCGTCGAATGGGATTTGGAACTCGGCTTCTTTCGCCTCGTCGTCGATAACGCGAACGGCAAGATGATCGGCGCGACGTTCGTGGGTTACGAGGCCGGCGAAATCGTGCAGGTGGTCGGCTTCGCCATCCAACTGGGCGCGACGGGGCGCCAACTCGACGACTTCGTAGCCATCCATCCGACGTTCGGCGAAGGCTTGCCCAGCCTCGCCCGACTGTTGGAGAAAGCCTGAACTTGGCGCGCTCGCTCCTCACACGCCTCGCCGTAACCGCGACGCTCGCGTGCCTGTGCGCGTGCGCATCGTCCAAACCCGCAACGCCGCACGCGGCGAAGACGCTGGTCTTTACGGGTTTGGCCGGCGAGCCCGACAACCTCAACCCGATGCTCTCGGGCAGCGCCGACCTCGATAGCTTCAGCCGCCTCTACATGTCGTATTTGGTCGATAGCGACGACCACGGACAGCTCGTCCCGGAGATCGCCGACCGCGTGCCCACGCAGGCCAACGGCGGCATCTCGGCCGACGGCAAGACGGTCGTCTATCACATCCGGCACGGCGTGCGTTGGCAAGACGGCGCGGCGCTGACCGCGCGCGATATCGTCTTCAGCCTCGAGGCGGTGCTGAACCCGGCCAACAACGTCGTAACCCGCGTCGGTTATAGCGAGGTCGCGAGCATCGCGGCGCACGGCGACGACCTCGTTACCGTACGGCTGAAAGAGCCGTTCGCTCCGTTCACAGCCTACTTCTTCGGACCGCAGGGCGGCGCCGCGTTGCTTCCGCAGCATCTGCTCGCGCGGTATCCCAACCTCAACCGCGTCACGTACAATCAGGCGCCGATCGGGGCCGGCCCGTACCGGGTGGTGAAGTGGCGTCACGCCGACTCGATCACCTTCGTCGCAAACCCGGCCTACTGGCGCGGGAAACCGTCGATCGACAAGATCGTCTACCGCATCGTGCCGGCGCCCAACACGCGCCTGCAGCAATTGCAGACGGGCGAAGTCGACGCGTACTTCGACGTGGATCCGCAACTCTTACCGCAATTGCGGGCCGTCCCCGGCGTGCACGTCGCGCTGACGCCGGTCAACGACATTCACGTGCTGCAATTCAACGTGCGCGATCCCATCCTCGCCGACGCGCAACTGCGCCGGGCCATCTCGCTCGCGATCGACCGGCCGCAACTCTTGGCCGCCGCGACGCACGGCTCCGGGGTAACGGTCGACGCCGACCAGCCACGCAACGGCTGGGCCTACGATCCGAGCGTACCGCCGCTCCGCTACGACGTCGCCGCCGCGAAACGGCTGCTCGACGCCGACGGCTGGAAAGCCGGCCCGGGCGGCATCCGCACCAAAGACGGGCATCCCCTCGATCTCACCTTGACGATTTCGCCCCAAAGCACGAACGGCTCGACGCTCGTGGCGACGATTCTGCAGGCCAACCTGCGCACGCTCGGCGTCGACGTCACGATCAAGACGGTCACGCCGACGCTCTTCGTGGCGCCCGCCGCGTCGGGCGGCTTGCTCGCCGCGGGCAAGTACCAACTCGCCTACAACGCGTGGTGGGTGATCGGCCCCGACCCCGACGATACCTGGAACTTCGGCTGCGCCGAGATTCCGCCCAACGGCTACAACTATTACTTCTGGTGCGACCATCGCGCCGACACGGCCATGTACGCCGCGCTGCGCACCTACGATCGGAAGCAACGCATCGCCGACTACGCCGTCGTGCAGCGGCGCATCGTCGACGATTTGCCCATCGTCGCGCTCTGGCAGGTGCGCATGCCCAATGCCTACCGCACGCGCCTGCACGGCGTCTCGCCGTCGCCGTTCGGCTCGATGTTCTGGAACGCGTGGACGTGGACGCTCGATTGAGTACTTACAGCGCCAATCGCGTCAGGAACGTCTCGTGGTTGTACGACGCCGAATCGCCGAACTTGACGACGACCGTCTTGCTCGGCGGATCGATGTAGAGCGCCTGGCCGCGCGCGCCGCTCGCGTAGACGAGCGCCGGTCTTGCGGCGATCGGGCTCAGCCAAAAGCCGAGGCCGTAGCGCGGATTGGGCTTCGACCCGGTAAAGCACTCGGCGAAGCGCTCCGCGTTGTCGACGATGTAGCGGCCATATTTCAGCCATTCGCCCGCGCCGAGCTGCGCGCCGGTCGGTAACGGCTGCGTGCCGTCTTTGAGCGTGCGCCACGACGCGACGTGCAAGCCGATGGGGTCGAGGAGCTTCTCGGTCAGATACGCCTGCGGCGAGCGGCCGGCTTTGCGCGCGAAGACCGCGCCGAAGACCTGGAGCGGAATCCCGCCGTACGTGAACGTTTTGCCCGGTTCGTCCTTGAGTTGCGTCGCGATCGCGCGGTCGACCGTGGGTACCGCGTTGCCCAGGCCGCCGAAACCGATGCCGCTGGTCAGGTTGAGGAGTTGGCGCAAGGTCACGCGCGTGCGCACGCCGTCCTTCCACTCCCCGAGGGTCTTCGAGACCGGCTCGTCGAGTTCGAGCAGGCCCTCGTCGCGCGCGATCACCGCAACGGCGCCCCAAAAACTCTTCGTGCCGCTGTACAACGCATGCGGCTTCTCGCGATCGAAACCGCCGGCGTAGCGTTCCAGCAGCACCTTGCCCGCGCGTTCGACGATCAGCGCTTCGAGCGTATGCCGGCGCGCGTACGTTTCGGCGGCTTCGAGATTCATCGGGCGACCGGGAGCGGCTCGCGCGCGATGCGCGAGGCGATCCAGAGCAGCGCAGCCCCGCCGCAGCGTTCGATCCACAGTGCGCCGCGCGCGGCCACCGAGCTGCGCCGCAAACGGTCGGCAGCGAGGGTGTAGCCCGAAAGCACGCTGAGTTCGACGACCGCCCCGGCCAGCGTCAAGACGGCGATCTGCGGCGCGAGCGCGGCACGGGGGTCCACGAACTGGGGCAGGACGGCGGCAAAGAACACGATGGCTTTCGGGTTCGCGAGCTGGGTCACGAGACCGCTTGCGAAGGCCCTACCCGGCTCGCCGCGCGGCGCATCGGTCCGTTCGATCCGCGGCGCTTCGCGTGCGAACAACGCCCGCAGGCCGACGAACGCGAGGTACGCCGCACCCGCGTATTTGACGAACGTGAAGACTCGATACGAAGCGAGCAGGACGGCGACGATCCCGAGGCCGGAGAGGATGAAATACAGCGTGTTGCCGGCGAGTATGCCCGCGGCCGCGGCCAAACCGGCGCGCTTGCCCCGGCGCAGCGCGTACGACGTGGTCAGCAACACGGCCGGGCCCGGGATCAAGCACAGCGTCAGTTCCAGCAGCACGAACGCGGCGAGCGTATTCATCCTTCCAACCTCTGGAGTGTGACCCGCGGCGGCCGGAGTGCTCCGTACCCCGCTCGAACGGGCAAGTGACCCCGATTCCCGATTGAGGAGCCCGAATCCATGCAGCCACGAACGACGACCGCGCTCGCCGCCCTGACGCTTGCGCTGCATGCGGCTACCCCGGCCGATGCGGCCTCAGCCCGGCTCCTGGCCTACTACGGATATTGGGACCAGTGGAATTCGCCGGCCTATACGTCGGCCAACATCCCGTTCAACGAACTGACCCACATCATTCACGACGGCGTCGTGGTCGAAGCCAAGGGCACGGGCGCGATCAAGATTCCCAAGGGGTTTCTCGAGCCGGCTTTGCTCTCCAAAGCGCACGCCGCGGGCGATAAGGTCATCCTCAACGTCTCCGGAAGCGCCGGGGCTTTCGCCAAGGTTGCCGCCAACGCAAACGCGCGCACGGCGTTTGCGAACAACGCGCTGGCGCTCGTGAACAAGTACGGCTACGACGGCCTCGACATCGATTGGGAGGTGCCGAGCGCAAAGGGTAAAGCCAACTGCACCGCCTTCTTCCAAGCGCTGCGCGCCGCGCTGCCCGCCGGTAAGTATTTGCTGACGCTCGCGATCCCGGCCGATCCGGAGAATTACGGGCAGGGCTTCAACGTCCCGGCGCTCGCGCCGATCGTCGACTANNTTCAACGTGATGACCTACGACTTCACCGGGCCCTGGGGCTCGTACACCGGGCACAATTCGCCCTTGCTGCAGAGCCCGAACGATCCCGGTCAGGAAGGCAGCCTGACCACGGCGATGCAGTTGTTTTCACAGACGTACGGCGTTTCGCCGGCGCAACTCAACATCGGCACCGCGTTCTACGGCTACGAGTTCAACGGCTACGGTTCGCTCTGGCAGACCTGCAACGGCCTATGCGGCAACAAGGCAGTGAGCACGGTGAACTACGCGCAGGTGAAGCCGCTGATCGGCGCGCAAGGCTGGACGGCCTATCGCGATCAGTCGGCCGGCGGCGCACCGTATTTGCTGCACACCTCACCCGCCGGTTTCATCACTTTCGACGACGTGACGTCGACGACCGGTAAAGTCGACGACGTCATCGGCGGGCAGGGGTTCGGCGGCATGTTCATGTGGGAACTCAGCCTCGACTACGACGGCCGGTCACAAGACCTGCTGACCGCCATGTATACCGAGTATCAGACACTCGGGTACGTGCGGACGCCGCTGCAGTACGAGGCGCCGCTGCGCCGCTTCTAGCGCGAGTCTCGCCGTCGGTCAGGAGAGCGGCGGCACGTCCCAGAGCACGACTTCACCGGTTCCGCTCAATTCGAGGTCGAGCGGGCCCGCGATGCGCGCCGCGTCGCCGGCTTCGAGCCGCTCGCCGTTGGCGACGATCGAACCGCTCCCCACGAAGAGAAACGCCAAGCGGCCCGGCGGAAGCGCTCGCGCGAGCGTCGCACCGTCGACCCGCGCAACGTACGCGGTGGCGTCTTGCCAGAGGGCGATCTTGCTCTCGACGCCGCGTTGACCCGACGCGATCGGTAGCCATCGGTTGAGCCGGTCGTCCAGCGTGTAGTCGACCTGGCCATATCGCGGCGCGAGGCCGGCGGCCGTCGGCAGCACCCACATCTGCACGAAGTGCACCGGCTCGTCCGCCGAGTGGTTGTACTCGGAATGCGTGATGCCGGTGCCGGCGCTGAGGTATTGCACCCCGCCCGGCCGCACGACGCCCACGTTGCCCATCGAGTCCTTGTGTTCGAGTTCACCCTCGAGCACGTAGGTCAGGATCTCCATGTCGCGGTGGGGGTGCGTGCCGAAGCCCTTGCCCGCTTGCACGGTATCGTCGTTGAACACGCGCAGCGCGCCCCAGTTGAGATTCTGCGGGTCGTGATAGTCGGCAAAGCTGAACGAGTGGTGCGTCTGCAGCCAACCGTGATCGAAGGCGGCGCGCTCGCCGGCGCGCTGAATGGTGAAGGCGGGCGTGGTTTGAATCGGCATGGTGCCTCGTACAACCGCAGAGGGGTTGCAGAGCGTTTCACCCGTCGGCGTTCTCGACCTACGTGCCCTTCTCAGCACCGAAATAATGGATAAACTTCAGCACGAAGCCCGGCGTGGTCGAGAGCTGGCTCGCGTCGCCGTAGCCCGCGTAGATCTCGTCGTGCGGCGAGCGATGGTGGTACGCGGCGGAGAGATTCCAAGCGCCCGTGCAAGGCGGCGCGATGCCCGGGCGTACCACGTACACCGTCGTGCAGTTGACCGGCGCCGCGTTGAAGATCAAGGGCGGGGTCCCAACGATGCGGCGCACCCCGAGCGCGAACGAGGAGTCGGCCGAAATCGTGTATCCGTAGCTGGCGCGTTCGAGCCACTGCACGTTGGTGCCGCCCGCGTCGAGGTACTGACGCGTATCGTCGGCTTCGAGCGAGAGCGTGCCGCGCATGCCGGCGCGCATCGTGGTCGCGCGCTGCCACGAGTCGAGGCGGCCCGGCCCGAAACGTCCGGTGTTGAACGTGATCGAGGTCGGCGTCGAGGAGCCGCCGTGGTTGGGGAAGTTGCCCGCACTGTTGGCCGTGCCGCTATGCCACACGAGCCCGACACCGTTCTGGGAAATGGGCGAAAAGATGCACGCGGCGGCCACGCAACCCGACTGCTGCAGCAGATAGCTCGAGCCGATCGAGGCCTGCACGTCGATGCGGCTCTTGGTCAGCGCGTCGAAGTTCAGGGCGCTATCCGACTGGTCGAGCGCTCCGAACATGTTGTGGTAGCGATCGATGAAGCCGGACACGCCGACGCTGTTGAAGGGCGATTTCTGATCGAAGGTCACGATCTTCACCCCGTAGAGGCCGTACCCCGCAATATCGGGATGCTGAACGAGACCATCGGCCGGATCGTAGTAGAGTCCCACCTTGCGCGACGAGAACGCTATGCCTTCGTTTTGATCGTAGAGAAAGAAGCCGCCGTCGTAGCGTTGGGCCTGATTGGGAATCAGCACCTGGTTTCCGCTATCGCTGCCGTAATCGAAGTAGGCGTCGAGATGCTTGCCGTCGTTGTACGAAAGGCCGTTGGCGAAGGTATAGTCGTGCACGAGCGGCGCGTCGAACTGGCAGTTCGTCGTGCCGGCCAGATTACAGTTCGCGGCGATGTTTTCCATGAAATAGCGCCAATGGTTGTCGCTGCTGGTATAGCCGAATGACTCGGCGGCATCGCTGCGTCCGTCGCCGACGGCGTCGAAGGCTGCGAACTGCAACTGTCCCTGGTGACCCGCCGCGGCAAAGCCCTCGCGGGGCGTCGGGATGTTCGGCGAGTACAGGTTCGAGAGCCCGGGGCACGCGTCGCAATCGAAATTGTCGAAGTAGTTGTTTGCTTGCGTGAAAAACGGCCGTACCTCGGTGAAAAAGCGGGGGAAGGCGGTAGGCGAGATCGTCGATTGATCGACCTCGACGTTCGAGAAGTCCGGGTGTACCGTGCCGAAGAGCGAAGCCGTCTGCGTAATCGGCAGCGAGAAGTCCGCGCCGGCACGTGAGGTGGTCAGGCCCGAGGCGGGCGAGCCCAGGGCGCCCAGGCCGTAGACGCCGACGCGCGGTTTGGGTTTGGCGGCGACGGCGGGCTTCATGCCTTTGAGCGCGCCGGCGAAGGTGACGTCGTCGCCGTTGCTCTGCGCGGGCGAATACGACCAGATCTGCCGTTCGCCCGTCGAGCGCACGACGCGCACGAACTGCACCTTCCAATCGGCGCCGCTGCCCGTGCCGCGCATGATCTCGAGCGGAATCTTCATCGTGACCGTGAAACCGCCGTCGTAATTCGCGCCAAACGACTGCCAGGTGGGCTGGTAGCCCGTGTTCTCCGACGAGTACTGGAAGTGCGTGCCGTTCGACGTGGCCGCGAATTGATAGAAAAAGCCCTTATTGCCGTTGGGCCAGAGATCGACCCAGACTTCGTCGTCGGTTCCGTCGCCCACGTTGTTGGCGTGTTGCGCCTGCAACAGCGTCTCGCGTTGCTTGACGTCGAACCGTGCGTAGAAGAACTTCCCGTCGGTCGCGAGGCGGGCCGTAGACAACTCCGACGACGGGCGCTGGTGCTGCACGTCCCAGGGAAGCGCGACGCCCGGAACGGCCGTCCACGCGGCGGCATCGGCCGTTGGGTCGAGCGAGGGCGCCGCGGTCAGCGTCGTGATCGTCAGCGTGCCGAGCGTGGGGCTGAGTTCCGCCGCAGCAGCACCGGAGCCCGCCAGCGCGAACGCGAGCGCGGCAGTTGCAAGCATCGTGCGCATCATGGCGTCGCTCCCTCGCTCGCGGCGGACACGATCTTCATGGTCTTCAGCCGGATCAATTGCTCGAGCGTGGGATGTGCGAACCCGTGCGCTTCGACGCGCTCGATGAAGCCCGCGTCGATGCCGACCGAGCGCAGGCGCAGCACGTCCTCGAATCCGAGGTGCGCGTACCCGGCGTGCCCGAGGCCGAGCACGTAGGGCGCATCGACGTGCAGAGCGCGTGCGCGGATCGCATCGTCGGGCCCGGACAGGGGCAAACCGGCATCGCGCAGTTCCGAAAGGTATTGCGGCGACACGCCGAGCGAGCGCAGCGGAATCAATTGCTCGGGATCGATCGGTTCGGGCGCCGCAAATGCCGCTTGCATGGCGCGCATGTAGGGTCCGTCGATGCCGAGCGAGCGCAGCACGATCAGCATCCGGTACGAGAGGTGGTGGTAGCCCGCGCCGAACACGTCGTCGACGAAGTGCAGCACGAGGTTGACGACCGCAGCGAGCACGATGTCCGAGGCGCTGAGGTTGGTGAAGCCCCGTTCGCGCATGCCCGCGACGAACGCATCGTTCGGCGTGAAGAGGAACGTGCCGGCGCCGTGGCTGCGACCCGCAAGTCCGCTGCACGCGAACGATCCGGCTTCGCGGCGCAGCACGAACTCGACCTGGCGCTCGCGCTCGGCGGCGAGCGCGTCGCGCAGGCCCAGCGACTCCGGATCGACCGGGAAGCTCGACGTGTCGCTCGAACCCTTCGGTTCGTCGACGACGAGCGTCAGATTTGCGCCCGCGCCGTTCGTCGACGTACGAATCGACCAGGTTCCGGGCACGTCGGCGAGCGCGGCGGGGCTCGTCAGGGCGAGTTGAACCAGCAGCAGTGCGCCTGCCGCGATAAAGCGAGCCGTTTTGAGCATTACAGGATGCCGGTGACCTTGAGTCTGGTCAGCTCGTCGACGCTGAGATGATGCATGCCGTGAGCGGCCGCACGGTCGATGAATTCGCCGTCTATGCCGATGGCGCGGAGTTGCTGCACCTGCTCGATGGTGAGATTGGGATAGCCGGCGCGAACCAAACCTCGCACGTAGTCCGGGGACACGCCGACCGCGCGCAAGCCCTGCACGTCGGTCGGGCGCAAGTTCTTGAGCCCCGCCGACGTCAGCCCGTCGACGTAGTCCGGCGTCACGTGAAGCGCTCGCAGCCCGGCCAGTTCGTCCGAATCCAGAGACGTTCCGAAGCGTCTGCGCATCGCGCCGATGTACTCGGGTTCGATCCCGAGCGCACGTAATTTGATCAGATCGTGCACGGTGGGATGGGTCAGTCCCTCGCGGCGCAAACCGGCGATGAAGTCTCCGGAGACGCCGACCGACTTGAGCGCGACCAGATCGTCGACCGAGAGGTGCGAGTAACCGGCGCGGGCCAGTTCGTCGATGTAGTCGGGATCCTTGGCGTCGGCGATGACCTCGGCTTTGTTGCTGGCCGCGTCGTGCAGTTGGTCGGCCAGATTCTCCTGGACGTTCGCAGCGTTCTCGGCGGCGAGCGCCTTGCGTTCGAGTTCCGCCGCAGCGCGCTGGACTTGCGCCTCGTTCACGATGACGGGCGCGGAGGGCACGATGATCAGCCGCAGGTTGGGATGCGGCGCCACCGGCGGATGCGGCGGCGACACCAGCGGATTCACCGCATGCAGCGTGACCTCGGGCGAGGCAGCGGCCGAGGGCGCGGGCGCCGGGACGGGCGCGGCAGGCGCGGTGGCCAGTTCGGCGGTGGCGGTTGCGAGCGCGACGACGGCGGCCTTCTGTTTTGCAGCGGCCGATACCGACTGCGCCTTCGGCGCGGCCGGCGAGGCGTGCGCCGCAACCCCGGGCGCAGCGGGCGGCTGCGGCGGCTGGACGGTCACGTCGTAGGCGATCGAGGGAGACACGAGCGCGGCTACTGCGCCCAGCACGGCGACCACGGCCACCGCGGCGCCGGCCGGCCCGAACGAGGTGCGCACGCGAACGTCGCGCTGTTTGGAGAGCAGCCGTTCGATGCGAATCGACATGCCGCGCCGCGTGACGAACGCGCCGGGCGCGGTCATCGCGCGATGGGGCCACGCGGTGGTCTCGGCGACTCTCGCGAGACACGTCGCGTACGGCAGCGCATCGTTCTGTTGGAGCACCCAATCGTCACAGGCGACTTCGCGTTCGAGATCGAGCTGACCGACGAGCCAAATGATGCCCGGGTTGAAAAAGAGCAGCGCTTGCGCGAAGCGCTCGATGGCGTTGAACCAATCGTCGGCGCGGCGCAAGTGGGCGAGTTCGTGCAGCACGATGCTGTCGATATCGTGCGGATCGAGTTCTTGCAAGAAGCGCTCGGGCACGAGGATCATCGCATCGAAGAGGCCGACCGCGATCGGGATGTCGATCTCCGGCGACGTGCACAGGCGCACGGAGTGCGAACCCGACGAGGCCGTCGCCCAGCGCCCGAGTTGCGCGCGATACTCGACGGAGAGCGGCAGCGCATCCCGCTTGAGGCGCTCGAGGTGGAGTAAACTGATCGCGAGACGGATCACCACGAACGCCGCGCCGGCAAACCACAGGCCTGCGAGCACGAAGGCCAGCGCGCGCGGAATCGACAGGTTGAAGCGCGAGAACGTGGGCACCGAAAACGCCGGCGCGGAAGCAGCGGCCGACGGCGCCGCAGCGGCCGCTCCGTCGGGCACGCGCTCCGGCGCCGTCCGGCCCGTCGTGCGCTGCGGCAGCGAACTGACCGCGCCTTTGGGCAGCGACACGTCGTTCGCCGTCGCCGCGGCATCGGGCACGTGGCGCAGCGCGAAGCTTGCGGTGACGACGGGAAGGAGTAAGCTCGCGAAGAGCGCCGTCGCCAGCACCGAGTGTCGCGTCGTCGCGTTGGCGCCGGGCTGGAGGCGCAACACGAGCCAGGCTGCGAACGCGAAGAGCGGGGCCTGCCAAAGCCCGTCGATCAAGGTCGCGACGACGAACCGGACGACCGTTTCGAACTGCTCCATCACGAGTTCTCCTTCTCGTACTTCGCGATCAGCGCTTTGATCGAGGCCAACTCGTCTTGCGACGGACGCTCTTCTTCCATCAAGCGCACCGCGAGCGCGGTTTTGCTATTCGAGAAGAACGAGCGCACGATGTCGGTCACGGCCGACGTCGCCGCATCGTCGCGTTGCACCAAGGCGTAGTAGATGTGAGCGCGACCCTCGGGAGTACGAGCGACGATTCCCTTTTGTTCCAAAATCCGGAGCATGGTGAGCACCGTGGTGTAAGCCAGCGGCGGGGGCGGCAGGGCGGCCACCACGTCGGCGACGCTTGCCCGCTCCTTCGCCCAGATCACGTCCATGATCCGCAGCTCGGCCTTGGTCAGGTGCTTGGTCTTCTTGCTCGCCACGGGTCCCCCACGGGTCAACTACTAGAAATCTAGTAGGACCATACATCGACTCCGTCTCCCTGTCAACTAAAACTTTAGTAGAATGCCGGCGCCGCCGGCCGAGGCGCAAGATCGACAGACAAGTACCCTTGACATAATGACAAGCGTACTTTACACTCGTGGCATGGAAAGAAACCGGCGTCTCGCTCAGCGCAGCTTCGTACTCTGGATGAGCGCATATGTGGTCACCGTGTTCGTGACGACCTGGTTTTTCAACAAGGGCTACGTGCCGCAGGCGTTGCGCATTCCCGTGGGCCTGTTGCCGATGGTGCCCGCATTCGTCGCGGTCTTTCCGATCGTGGACGCTTACCGTAACCAAGACGAACTGCAGCGGCGCGTGCAGTCGGAAGGCATCGTCTTCTCGTTCGTCTTGACCGCGCTGCTCACGTTCTCGTACGGCTTCCTCGAAGCGTACGCGAACTTTCCCAAGCTCAGCATGTTCTTCGTGTGGCCGGTGATGGCCGTGCTCTGGGGCGCGGTGGGCCAGCCGCTCGCGGCCCGACGCTACCGGTAAGCATGAAGAATCTGCTGCGTCAACTCCGCGCCGAACGCGGCTGGTCGCAGGCCGACCTCGGCGCGCAGCTCGAGGTCAGCCGCCAAACCATCAACGCGCTCGAGGTCGGCAAATACGATCCGAGCCTGCCCCTCGCATACAAGATCGCGCGACTTTTCGAGCGCACGATCGAAGACATCTTCATCTTCGAAGAAAGCTGATAACCATGCTTCGCATCCTCGCAGCGCTCGCGCTCGGCGCGGGCCTTAGCTTCCCATTGCCCGCCGGCGCCGCGCCGCGCACCATCCAACTCGAGGCGGCCGTCGCGAGCGTAACCGGCACCGGCCCTCGCGCGATCGTGCTGCTCCCCGGTCTCGGGTGCGGGCCGTACGAATTCGAGGGCATCGCACCGGCACTCGCGGCCAAGTACACCGTCTACGCCGTGCGCTTCGCAGGCTTCGACGGCGCGCCGCCAATCAAGGGACCGTACCTCGACGCGTTCGCCAAGAGCGTGACGGACCTCATCGCCCGCGAACATCTGCAGAAGCCGATCCTGATCGGGCACAGCCTCGGCGGACACCTCGCGCTGCGCGTCGCCGCGACCATTCCGGCAAACGTGGGCGGCGTGCTCGCGATCGACGCGGTGCCGCTCTTCCCGCTGCCGCAACCGGGCGAAACGCCCGCGTCGCGTCAGCAGGGCGCAGCAGCCTTCCGCGATGCGTTGCTCGCCGTGCCCGACGACAAATATGCCGCGCAGTCGAAG
Source organism: Vulcanimicrobiota bacterium (assembly GCA_003136655.1). Taxonomy (GTDB): domain Bacteria; phylum Vulcanimicrobiota; class Vulcanimicrobiia; order Vulcanimicrobiales; family Vulcanimicrobiaceae; genus Hesperobacter; species Hesperobacter lustricola. The sequence continues at coordinate 15,943 of PLFC01000065.1, read as the reverse complement.
TTCTTCATCGCCCAGTTGGTGACCGATCCGAAGAACGTCGATCTCGTCGCACAACACAACGCGGCGAGCGATCGCGCCACCGTCGCCGGCGCCTCGTACGAGATGTCGATCGACGATCTCGGCCCCTCACTGCCGAACATCAGCGCACAGATCGAGGTGCTCGCTCCGGCGCCCGACGACGCCCAGGCCAAGGAATACGCCGCGTTCTATACCGGTCTGTATCGGGGCGCGCCGCACGTCCACGTCACCGCGATCGCGCCTTCGAAGCACTTCATCATGTACGATCGGCCCGACGCGTTCGCCGCCGCCGTCAACGCCTTCTTAGCCACGATCTAACCCGACGTCAGCTCACCACGCGCTTCGAGTCGCGCGAGCAGCAGGTGGTAATAGAGCAGTCCGCGCCACGGTCCGAGCGTCGTCAGGGCGGCCTCGACGTCCACTCCAATCCCCGGTGCGGCGAGCGCGAGACTGCGCGCCGCACCGGAATCGTTTTGTGGAAACAGATCGAGACGGCCCAGACCCCGCAGCAGAATGACGGCCGCGGTCCACGGGCCGATGCCCTTGATCGAACTCAACAATTCGATCGCGGCAGGCGTCGCGCGCTCTTCGAGCATCGCCTCGTCGAGCGAACCGTCGAGCAAGATGCCGGCGACGCGGCGCAACGTCGCAACCTTGCCCGTACTCAGTCCGGCAGTCCGCAACGACGCAGCATCGGCCGCGAGGAGCGTTGCGGGCGAAGGGAAGGCGAAGAGCACCTCGCCGTCGCGTGCGAGCGGCGGACCGAGCGCCTCGATCGTGCGCCGCAAGATGGCGCCTGCGGCGTGAATGCTGACTTGCTGGAAGACGATCGCGTTGACGCAGGCTTCCCACAATGCGGGGTAGCGCGGCGGCTTGACGCCGCGCATGCGTTCGGCGAGCGGGTAGAGCCATTTCAGCTTCCGTGCTTTCCCGTAGAAGCCCGCGATATCGCGGTCGACGCCGAGCATGCGTTGCGTCAACGCCAGCACGCGCGCGTCCTCGCCGGGCGGCGCCTCGATCTCGACCTCGATCTCGCCCTTTTCGGGCTGATGCACGGCCACGAACGCCGGTCCGCCCGCGCATTCCAGCGCGCGAACGTAGCGGCCGCGCGCATCGGTGCGGTCGACGACGTTCGTCGAGAAACGGCGCAAGACCGCGACGGTCAAATCGAGCCGGTAGGGCGTCACGACCGCGACGCGCGCCAAGGTGGGCATACGCGCGCATTGCGCCGCGCAACGGCACGCTCCTCGGACGCCGCGAGGAAAGAGTCGCAGGCACGGTGCAAACGAACCCACGATGTCGCGCAACCGCATCGTGACGCGCGTCCGGCGCGAGTTGCACCGGCAGGTCGAGTCGGCACCGGCGCCGCGTTCGAGCATCTCAGCGCGTGCGCTTGGGTCGATACCTCCACGTGGGCGTCCGCACCGAGCTATCCCGCGGGAGAGCCCAATCTGCTGGGGACCTACAGCAGCCGCGGGGTGAAACATTGCGCGGAGGCGATGTCGAAATCGAGGTTGGCCGGACGTCATCAGGCGGGTGCTCTCGCAAGCGCCACCCTTCGACCCAGGAGACTCGACACTATGGAATACGTGCTTTTGCTCCACGACGACGAGAAACGCTGGAGCGTCATGCCCGAAGAGCAGTTCCGGCGCGAGACGGGCGCCTATGCCGCCTACACGGACGCGCTGCGCGAAGCCGGCGCGCTCGTGAGCGGAAACCCGCTGCAGCCTACGGCCACCGCAACGATCGTCAGCATCGACGCCGACGGCAAGACGAACGTGCTCGACGGGCCCTATGCCGAGACCAAGGAGCAACTCGGCGGATACTACGTCATCGACGTCGCCGACTTGGATGCGGCGATCGCGTGGGCCGCACGCTGCCCCTGCGCGGCCACCGGCACCGTCGAAATACGCCCCGTCGCCGACCTGACGATTCCGGCGTGATCTCGACGCGCGGCGCGCACGACGTCGCCGAGCGCGCCGCGCGCGAGCACTACGGAAAGCTGTTGGCCTACTTGGCCTCGCGCTGCGGCGACGTCCACGCCGCGGAGGATGCGTTGGCCGATGCGTTCGCCGCGGCAATCGCATGCTGGCCCGCGAGCGGCGTGCCGCGGGCGCCCGCGGCGTGGCTCTTGGTCGCGGCGCGCAACCGGCTCTTCGACGATTGTCGCAAACGGCAGCGCACCGAGCGCGTCCGCGAACGGCTGAGCGCAGCCGGACGTACGGCGGAGCGCGAACTCGAGCGCGACGGCGTCCTCGAGGACGAACGGCTCGCGATGCTCTTCACCTGCGCGCATCCGGCGATCGCCGCCGACGTGCGCGCGCCGCTGATGATGCAAGTCGTGCTCGGTCTCGACGCCGCGCGCATCGCTTCGGCATTTCTGATCCGCCCCGAAGCGATGAGCCAGCGGCTCGTGCGCGCGAAGCGAAAGATCGCGGACGCGGGCATTCCACTGCGCGTGCCCGACGTCGCGGACATGCCGGCTCGCCTCGATGCGGTGCTGGCCGCCATCTACGCCGCCTTCGCCGACGCATGGCACGACCCGGCCGCTTCCGACCCGCGCACGCGCGGCCTCGCCGCGGAAACGCTCTGGCTCGGACGCATGGTCGTCGAAGCCTGTCCCGAAGAACCCGAGGCTATGGGACTGCTCGCGCTCATGCTTCACGCCGATGCGCGCAAAGACGCGCGGCGCGATGCCGCAGGCGCTTACGTGCCGCTCGACGAGCAGGACGTGGCGCGCTGGAACGCCGCCCAGATCGATGAAGCGGAGGCGCTGCTGCGCCGCGCGGCCGGCGCGCGGCGCATCGGCCGTTTCCAACTCGAGGCGGCGATTCAGTCGGCGCATACCGCGCGGCGGCGCCGGGGTTCGGCCGACTGGCGCGCGATCGTGGCGCTCTACGACGAGTTGCTGCGGGTTACGGCGTCGCCGGTCGTGGCGCTCAATCGCGCGGTCGCGATCGGGCGCGCCTTCGGACCGCCGCGCGGACTCGGCGCGCTGGCCGCCATCGCGGCGGACCCGCGTTTGGAGAATTACCAGCCCTACTGGGCCGCCCGCGCCGACCTCATGCTCCGCGCCGGAAAGGATCTCGAGGCGCGCACCGCCTTCGAACGCGCCCTGGGCCTCACGAACGACCCGGCGGTGCGCGCGTACCTCGGCGCACGACTCGACGCCGTCGCGCGAGCGCGTGCGCTATGAACGCGATGCTCGACGTGTACCGTCAGTATTGGCGGATCAACATCCTGACGATGGTCGAGTACCGGACCAACTTCTTCATGTGGGCCGGCTTCACGCTGATCTACCATGCGACGGCCATCGCCGCGCTGTGGGTGACCTTGACCCAATTTCCGTCGATGAACGGCTGGGACTTCAAACAGATGGCCGTGCTCTACGGACTGTGGATGCTCGGACACGGCTTCCACAACACGTTCTTCATCACGGTCGGCGACGTGCCGCTGATGATCCGCGAAGGCCGTTTCGACCGCTTTCTCGTTCGGCCGCTCGACCCGCTGTTCCAAGCACTGACCATGCCGCAGCAAATTTGGCCCGACGAATTGGTGCTGGCCATCGTCTTCTTCTGCATCGCCGCTTCGTACGTGGGCTTGCATTTCAGCGTGAGCCTCGTGGTGTTCGTGATCGGCGTGATGCTCGGCGGCGCGCTGATCGATTTCGGCATCCAACTCTCGATCGCCACGCTCGCCTTCTGGGTGGTGCGCATCGACGCGCTACGCTGGGTCGCGATGTCGCTGGAACAAGACTTCACGCGCTATCCGATCAGCATCTACACGCGCGGCGTGCGCTTGATCCTGGCCTTCGTGCTGCCCTTCGCGTTCATGAATTACTTTCCGGCGACGTTTCTGTTGCACAAGACCGACGGCGCGCTCGAGTTGTCGCCGCAAGTCGGTCTGCTGACGCCGGTGGTGGGCTTGATCTGGGCCGGACTCGCCTACGCTTTTTGGCGGGTGGGCATCAACCGGTACCAGGGCACGGGCAGCTAACTCCTACGGCGCGACCGGTTCGCTCTCCGTGGGCAGCGGTGCGAACAGCGCACCCGCCTCGTCGGGAGCCGGTTCCACGCCCGCCGGACGCAGGTGACGCACGAACCAGTGCGCGATCGCGCGCAGACGCAACACGCGATTGCGCGGCTTGCCCGTGCGCGAGAGGTTGTGTCCGTCGTCGGTGAAGCGCACGAACTCCACCGGCGCGTTGCGCAAGCGGCTGAGCAGCGTGAAGAGTTGCTCGCCCTGATCGATCGGGCAGCGATAGTCGCGCTCGGAATGCTCGACCAGCAGCGGCACCGCGATCTTTTGCGCGGCGCGCATCGGCGACATCTCGAAGAGTTTCCGGCCGCCGTCGTCCCACGGCGCGCCGACTTCGTTTTCCAAGAACCAGCCGAGGTCGGCCGCGCCGACTTCGCTGACCAGATCGTTGACCGCGCGCATCGACACGCCGCAGGCGAAGCGCTCGCTGTGCCCGAGCAGCCAGGTGGTCATGAAGCCGCCGTACGAACCGCCCGCGAGCCCGACGCGCGCCGGATCGATCGTCGCGTTGGCCTGCGCGCCGTCGAGTAACGCGAGGACGTCGGCGGCGTCGAGGCCGCCCCAGTCGCCGGTGATCGCGTCGGCATAGGCGTGCCCGTAACTCTGACTGCCGCGCGGATTGCCGTAGGCTACGCCGATGCCGTGCGAGGCGAGCATGTGGAACTCGAAACAGAACGCGAAGCCATAGGCCGTGTGCGGACCCCCGTGCACTTGCAAAACCCAGGGCGCGCCGGCGGCGGGCTCGGGATCGAGCAAAAAGAGGTCGAGCACCGTTCCGTCGGCGGCTGCGGGCCGCACGCGGCGCGGCGCGCGAACGATGCGCTCGGCGAGCCACGGATTGCAGTCGGTCAGGCGCTCCTCGTTTCCGTACGGATCGAGCAACGCGATCTCGCTCGGCACCGTCGGGGTCGAATAACCGAACGCGAGCGTGCCGTCGTCGGCGCGCGAGAACGCATAGATGTCGCGCTCGCCGCTCGCCGCAAGGCGATGTCCCGAGCCGTCGCGCGCGAATGCGGCGATGGCGCACGCGCCTTCGGAACACAGCGGAACGAAAAGTTCGCGGTCGCCGCCCGACCAGATCGGCGCCTGTTGACCGCCGACGCCCTTGATGTCGCAGATCACGTAGTCGGTGACGGGCCGGTCCACGCCGGCCGAGAGGGAACGCACGGCGCCTCCCGCGACGGGCACGATCAGCAACTCGTGGTTGTAGCGGCCGCCGACATCGCCGCCGCGTTCGTGTCCGATGAAGGCGATCTCGCTGCCGTCGTGCGAGAACGCGGGCAGTTGCATTGGGCCGGTCGATCCGGTGATGCGGCGCGGTTCGCCGCCCTCGCGAGCGACGACGAAGATGTCGCGTAAGAACGACTCTTCGGGCACGCCGATGGCCGCATCGAAGGCCAGCAGCGTTCCGTCGGGCGACCAGGCCGCGTGCAACGCATCGAAATCACCGAACGTCAAGCGGAGCGGTTCGGTGCCTGCGCCCGGTTCGCAGACGTAGAGATGCTTGCGCCGTCCGTCGAGCAGACCTTCATCGTCGCTCTTGAAGGGCAGCGCGCGAATGTGCCGAGCGCGCGTGCGTTCGTCGACCGCAATGCGCGCCGTCTTCGCGTCGAGCGGCGCGACCGCGGAGTAGGCGAGAAAGCGGCCGTCGGGCGACCACGCGGGTGCGAGGATCGCATCGTACTCAGGCGTAACCGCCTCGGCCTCGCCGCCGTCGAGCGGCGCAACGAAGATGCGCCGGGTCGCGGGCGCGCCGCCTTCGCTCGTGCGAACGAACGCGAGGTGCGTGCCGGCAGGCGAAACGCGCGGACTCCGATCGAACGTACCCGAGGTGAAGCGTCGCGGCGCGGCGCCGGCGCGCGCGCTCCAGATCGACGTCCGCGTCCGGTCGCTTTCTTCGTGCGCCGTCGACAGCACGTAGAAGACGCGGCCGTCGGGAGCGCACGCCGGTTCTCCCGGCAACGCGAGGACGTAGAGGTCGGTTGGAACCAACGGCTTCATTCTCGGCGCTTGCCGCGAGGATTCACCGAATCCTCGTCCGTACGAAGCCCCGTGTGAATCGAGGCGCGTTTATCGGGTCGGCCCTGGCCGCGGCAGTACCGATACCGGCCGGCGCGGCCGATCTGCGGTCCGAAGTGGTCAGCGCGGCGGAGTATTCGACGGGCGTAGTCGGCGCCTACGCGCGCAGCCTGGGTCACTCCGGTTCGTTCAGCTACAACGCCGACGAACGCTTCCCGTCGGCCTCGGTGATCAAGGTCCTGATCATGACCTGCGTCTTCGAGGCCTACGATCGCGACCCCGAACTGCTCGCGCACAAGGTTAAGCTCGAGTTGTCCGACTTCGTGGGCGGTTCGGACATCCTGCAGAATTACAATCCGGGAGATCTCGTCTCGGTCTCGCTGCTCGTGCACGCGATGATCGAGCAGAGCGACAACACCGCATCGAATGCGTTGATCACGATGCTCGGCTTCGAGCGCATCGCCGCGACCGCCCGGCGCGCCGGTTTGCACCGCACGCAACTGAAGCGGCACTTCATGGATTTCGCCGCCATCGTGCATCACAGCAACAATCTGACGACCGCGCACGACATGGGCTCGCTGCTGTATCAAATCGAGCGCGGCGCGCACGAAGGCGTGCCGACCGTAGCCTCACCGGCGTCGTGCCGCAAGATGATCGACATCATGCTGCACCAGGAAGACCGCGACAAGATCGTGCGCGGTCTGCCGCGGGGCGTGCCCGTTGCGAACAAGACGGGCGAGATCGACGGCGTGCGCAACGACGTCGCCATCGTCGATCCCTATGGCGAAGCGCCCTACGTGCTGGCGGTGCTCACCAAGGATCTCAACGACTTCTCCAACGGCGTCATCGCCATCCGGCGCATCGCCAAAGCCGTCGACGTCGCCTTCAGAACCGGCTGAACGCGCCGGCGCTCAGGCCGGCGTTTCTTCGATCGTCACGGTTTCCATCACGTCGCCGCGACGGATCGCGTCGACGACGTCCTGGCCCGCGGTGGTCTGGCCGAAGACCGTGTACTGGCGGTCGAGAAAACGCGCGTCGCCCAAGCAGATGTAGAACTGCGAGCCGGCGGAGTTGGGATTCGACGACCGGGCCATGGCGACGGTGCCCTTGACGTGCGGCAGTTCGTTGAATTCCTGATCCAGGTTGTAGCCGGGTCCGCCGGTGCCCGTGCCTTCCGGACAACCGCCCTGAATCACGAAGCCGGGCTCGACCCGATGAAAGTTCAGACCGTCGTAAAATCCGGCGCGGGCCAGTTTGATGAATGCCGCGCTGTGTTGCCGCGCTTCGTGCGGGTAGAAGCGAAAAACGATATCGCCTTTGGCCGTGTGAATGCGGGCTTGCAGATGCTCGGCCTCGGTGGCCAAATCGTCGAGTTCTTTTCCGGTTGGCGGGACGTTGGTCGGCATCGATCCTCCGGGTACCAGGGAGACAACCTGCGGGGCGTTGACCAGCGCTCTCCCGAACACCTGGCCCGCCGCGAGCGCCGCCAGCTTCGCCGGGCGCGTCAAGGCCTTGAAGCGCGCTTCGTCCCGGAGCGCCGCACCGCGATCGGGTACGGCCCACCAGGCCGCCAAGGCAAAGGGCAAGCGCGAGCGCACGAAGCGGGAACCCTCGCCGCGACCGTGCGCGGCTAACCTCGCGGCGAGATCCACGGTCCAACCCGTATAGAGCGAGCCGTCCCGGCACACGAGCACGTATACGGTCATTGCGGCAACAACGTTCGAGCGAACAGGCGAGGCCCTTCTCCCACGGAGTTTAGGCGTTTTGAGGTCGCGCGCGGCGGGAATAAGCCCGGCAACATCATGGCCACCTCCGAAGCGGTCTTGCACCTAGAAATTCCGCCGCACCCCCACCTGTCCCGGCTCGTCCGCGAACGCATCGGCGCCTTCGCGGCGGAGCAGGGCGTGGGCGGCGACGAATTGTCGGATTTCTTGACCGCCCTGGGTGAGGCCATCGCCAACGCGATCGAGCACGCCCGCTCGGACGCTCCGATCCGGATCGAATGCCGCCTCTCGACCGACAGCATCCAGGCCGTGGTCGAGGACAGCGGCGTGGGCTTTGCCCGGCCGCCCGAGTCCGGCCTTCCCGAACCGACGGCCGAGCGCGGCCGCGGGCTACCCCTGATGCGCAGTTGTTCCGACATCTTCGCGGTCAACAGCGCCCCTGGGCGGGGCACGGCCGTGAAGGTGGGGCGCTTTCTGCGCCGGCCGGCGACCGCGTCGCAGCACCGCGCCAAGCGCCGGATCGGCGCCTAAGCACCTCGGGCGCCGTCGCCCGTGACAGCCGTCACCGGAGCGCATGGCCCGGCACGGCATGATTGGGACACGGAAATTTCCGGCGTCCGGGGGCTAGGCGTTGTTCGAACAGACATCCGGCATAATCGAGCGGGACGATTTCTGCTCACTTGCGCCGATCGGGTGGCTGCATCACAAGATGCAGGACTCGTTCTTCTTGGTGGTCGGCACGGGTTCGTGTCAGGGCTTCTTGCAGACCGCGCTCGGCGTGATGATCTTCGCGAAGCCCCGCTTCGCGACGGCCGTCCTCGGTGAGGACGATCTCAGCGGCGCCGACCCGCTGACCGGTCTCCTGCCATTGGTCGAAACGATCGTCGCCGAACACGCCCCGAGCGCCATCTTCCTGGCCTCGACCTGCACGCCCGAGATCCTCAAGATGAACGTTTCGGGCTGCGCCGCGCCGCTGGAAGCGCGTTACGGCGTGCGGGTCTACCCGTGCCGCCTCGACGGCTTCGACTCGGCCTACACGATCGGCGAAGATCACGTGCTGCAGTCGATGCTCGAACGTTCGCCGCAGACCGATGAGAAGAACCTGGTCGTCCTGGGTTGCCTCTCGGCGCTCGAAGAGTCCGAGATCCGCGTCGAATGCGCCGCGATGGGCTTGCCCGTTCCGCGTTTTTTGCCCGCGGAGAGCGCGCTCGATCTGCCGCCCGTGGGTCCGAACACGGTGCTGGCGCCGGTCCATCCGTTTCTCTTCCAGAGCTGCGCGTGGGCGCAGCGCGAGCGCGAGACGCCGATGTTTCGCTCACTCTTCCCCTACGGTCCGGACGGATCGCGAAATTTCTACGAAACCCTGGCGGCCGCGTTCGGCAAGACCGTCTCGTACGAAGCGCGCGAGCGCGAGACGTGGGCGGCGGTGGAACGCGAGGTGGCCGACCTGCGCGGCCGCTCGATCGCCTTCGCCTCCGACGCACTGGTGGAGTTGCCCCTGGCCCGGACGTTGCGCGCGGCCGGCGCGCGCGTCGACTTCATCAGCACGCCGCAGATCTACAAAAAATTCCACGCCGCCGAGACCGCGGCTCTGACGGGCGTCGAAATCGTGGAACGGGCCGACCGCTTCCAAACCTTCGCCCGGCTCTCCGAACTCAAACCCGACCTGGTCGTAGCCAACCTCAACATCGCCAACGCCCTGGAGGGCATGGGCTTCACCGTGAAATGGTCGACCGAGTTGACCTTCCAACCGGTACACGGCTTCAGCAGCGCGGGCTCGCTCTTCGGGCTGTTCACCTCGACGCTGCGCCGGCACGACGCGCTGGCCAAACGCCGTCTCGAGGACGCCGTGCCGGCCAAGCCGATCGATCTCGATTTCTTCCGGGTCGGCGCGAAGGCGCGCGCATGAAGCTCGCGATCTGGTCCTATCAAGCTCCGGGACACGTCGGCGTTTCGAAGGCAGCCGCCTCGTTCTCGGGCATCCACTGCGTTTTGCGCGCGCCCAAGGGCGACGGTTACGGCACGATCATGCTGGCCATGTTCGAGCGTCTCGGCGTCGTGCCGCCGCTTTCGATTTCGGCGCTCTCCGAAGCCACGCTCGCCGGCGCCGCCGCAGATTTGCCCATCTTACTGCGCGACGTCGACGCCCGCCACAACCCCGAAATGATCGTGGTGACGCGCAGCGCGACGGCGAGCGTGCTGCAAGAGCCGCTCGACGGCGAGATCGCCATGATGGCGCCGGGCAGCATCAAAGCCGAAATTTTTCAGGCGTCGGCGCACCCGGTGCGCGACGACGAGACCAGCGCCTTCGCCCTGACCACCAAAGAGCTCGTGGCGCACTTCGCACAGGACGTACCGCGCAGCGACGGGCCCTCGGTCAACATCATCGGCCCCTCGCTGCTGGGCTTCCACGACCGCTCCAACGTCGAGTCGTTGCGCCGCGCGCTCGACGCCCTGGGCGTTGAGGTCAACGTCGTGTTGCCGCTGGGCGCCTCGCCCGACGACCTGCGCCGCATCGGCCGGGCTTGGGTGAACATCGGCACCGCGCGCGAACTGGCGCAGCCCACGCTCGAATTCCTCGAGGGCCGTTTCGGCACGCCCTGGGTGCGCGAACTTCCTTACGGTGAGGCCGGCACGACGCGCTTCCTGCGCGAGCTGTGCGCGCTGTGCGAGATTCCCGCCGACCGCATCAAGGCCGCATCGAAGGACGCCAACCTGCTCTGGTACGCGCGCACCGTCGACGCGCACGCGCTCTCTGCGAAGCGCGTCGGGGTGTTCGGCACGCCGACGACGGCCGCCGGCATCGCGCGGACGCTGCGCGAGGAGCTGGACATGCGCGTCGAGTTCGTCGGCACGTACGTCACGGCGTGGGGACCCTGGTTGCGCGAGCGCGTCGCCGACATCACCGACGACGTGCTGATCACCGACGACTACCGCGAGGTCGCGCGCGCCATCGACCGTACCCGGCCCGACATCATGTTCGGCTCGCAGATGGAGCGGCACTCGGCGAGCGCACTCGGCGTACCGTGCGCGGTGGTCTCGCCGCCGGCGCACATCTTGAACTTTCCGCTCGGCTATGCGCCCTTCATCGGCTACGACGGCGCCAACCACATCGGCGACCTGGTCAACACGACGCAAGTGCTCGGCCTGGAACACCACCTGATCGAAACCTTCGGGCCGCGCAATCAAGGCCGCTTCGCCGACGCCGCGCCGGAACAGAGCGAAGCGCCGTCGCCGGCCGGAACGGCCGCAGCGTCCGNNTCTTCGTGCGCAAGAAAGCCCGCAACAACATCGAGAAGTACGCGCGCGAACGCAACATCGCGGTGATCGACGAGGCGGTCGTGGTCCGCGCCCGCGAGCACGTCGGCGGATGAGCCTGCCGCAAAAGGCGCCGCAGCGCTCGACGCTCGAAGATTCCGCACGGGCCACGGTACAAACCGTGGGCAGCTTCGGCGCGATGATGCTGCCCTTCGCCGACCGCGATGCCGGCGCGGCGCAGATCAATTCGTCGCTGCGCACCTTCGCCAAGCCGGGAACGTGGTTCGCGCCGATGTGGGCGATTCTCGTCGGCGCGGTCGCCGGCGGCGCCGAGTGGAACCTGCCCTCGGTCGGCAAGATTCTGCTCGGCATGGTGCTGGCCGGTCCGCTGCTCTGCGCCTTCTCGCAGGTGCTCAACGATTGGTTCGATCGCGACGTCGACAGCATCAACGAACCGAACCGTCCGACCGTGTTGGGCAAGCTCGGGGCCCTCACGGTTTTTTGGACGGCCATCGGTCTGGCCGCCGCCGCGATCGCGGTTGCGACGATCTTGGGCCGGCTCGTCCTCGCGTGCACCTTTGCCGGACTCGCCCTGGCATACATGTATTCCGTTCCGCCGTTCCGGCTCAAGGCGCACAACGGCTGGCTGGCCAACGGCGCGTGTGCGTTCGCCTACGAAGGTTTTGCCTGGATCGCCGGCGCCGCGATCTTCCATCACGTCACCTACGGCACGGTGGTGCTCGCCTCGCTCTACTCGCTGGGCTCGCACGGGCTCATGACGCTCAACGACTTCAAGAGCTACGCCGGCGACAANNGACGGCCTTCATCTTCATCGACGTCTTCCAGGGTCTGGCCATCGCCTACGTCGTGCTCCATCGAATGTTCCTCGCGGCCGCGGTCATGGCCGTCCTCTTCCTCATCCAGTTGCCCATGCAGCGCAAGCTCTCAACCGATCCGGCCGGTCTCGCTCCGTGGTATTGCGCGAGCGCCATCCCGCCGTTCGTCTGGGGCATGCTCGTTGCGGCATTGGCCATTCGCTCCGGAGGTTTTTAGTCGCATGAAAGTCATCGTCGTCGGTGCAAACATCGGAGGCAGCATCGCTGCGGGAGATCTGGCGGCCAGCGGAGCGGACGTGCTTCTGGTCGAGCGCGATCTCAAACGCAAGAAACCGTGCGGCGGCGCGATTCCGCCGCGCGCGGTCAGCGAGTTCGGCGTGCCGAGCGAGATCATCGAACGCAAGGTCAGGCAAGCCGTGGTCTACGGGCCGAGCGAGAGTTGCGTGGAGATGGACGTGCGCGGCACGCGTCCGCGCGCGGAAGATTACATCATCATGGTCACGCGCGAAGTGCTCGACCGCACGATGCGCGAGAAGGCCACGCAGGCCGGTGCCGAGTTGCGCGAAGCGAGCTTCGTATCGCACGAAGAGACCGCCGACGGCGTGCGCGTGACGCTGCGCTACCGCGGGGGCCGCGAAGAGACGATCTCCGCCGACTACGTGATCGGCGCCGACGGCGCCGGATCGGCCGTGGCGCGTTCGTGCGGCCGGCCGGCAGCGCGCCACGCCTCGGCGATTCAAGAGCGGCTCTATCTGCCCGACGACGCGATGGAGTTCTATTCGACCCGCGCCGAGCTGTATCTGGGCGACGACATCTCGCCCGACTTCTACGGCTGGGTCTTTCCCAAGAGCGATCACGTTGCGGTCGGAACCGGCTGCCGGCCCGAACACGCCAACCGTTCGTACGCGTTTCTCGAGGGCGTCAAGGCGCGCGCCGGCGACAAGTTGCGCGGCTCGCGACGGCTGCTGCTCGAAGGCCACCCGCTGCCGATGCAACGCTACAAGAAGTTCGTCTACGGCCGCACCATGCTCGTCGGCGACGCAGCCGGGCTCGTGGCGCACACGTCCGGCGAAGGCATCTATTTCTCGATGGCCTCGGGCCGCATGGCCGCCCAGACGCTGATGGCGCACGTCGGCGACCCGCGCATGGCCCTCACCCGCTACGAGAAGACGTGGCAGCGGAAGTACGGCTCGATGTTCGACTTCCTCGAAGTGCTCGAGAAATGGTCGTACACGAGCAACAAGAAGCGGGAATTCTTCGTCGACATGTGCGCCACCAAAACGGTTCAGGAGTTGACCTTCGACAGCTATCTCTTCAAGGAGATGGCCAAGGTCCAGCCGGCGCAGCACGCATCGATGGTCATCAACGGCGTCAAGGCCGCGCTGAGCAACTGGATGCACCCGAAGTCGCCGGTAGCCGATCGGCCGCCGCAGATCACGGCCAAGGAAGCGTTGGTCCTGACCAAGCGCGCCGTAAGCGACGGGGTCGGCGTCGAAGATCACCACTACGCGAACGCGGGCTGAGCCGATGCCGATCCGCATTGCTTCGGGCTTTGCCGGCGTTGCGTTGGCCGTCATCCTGATCTCTGCGGCGTTGCGCGTGATCCGGCGCATAGAAGAGGCCGCGGCGGCGGCCGGCATCAGCGAGGGTGCCCGCGCCGCGTAGCGGCGTCAGGAGGCCGATCCACGGGCGAGGCCAAGGAGGCCGGATGGTCGCCGCCCGTTACCCGTGCGCGTTCCTGGCCGCGAGCCTGCTCTGCGCGCCGGTAGCCGCGCGCTCCGCCGGCGACGCTCCGCCGCGCGAACCCCGGGATCCGCAGATCGTGACGGCGCTGACCCAGGTATCAGCCGGACGAATGCGTGCCGACGACGCCCGTTTGGTCGGCTTCGGCACGCGCAACACGTTCTCGGAGACGCTCGCAACCCCGGGGCGCGGCGTGTACGCCGCGCGGGATTGGCTGGCCTCACGCTTCCGCGGAATCGGCGCCTCGTCGGGCGGCCGGTTGACTGTCGCCTTCGACAGCTACCGGCAAGCCCAGACCGAGCGCACCCCACGCGAGGTCGAGGTGTCCAGCGTCATCGCCACGCTGCCCGGCGACGACCCCACGCGCGGGACCGTGGTCATGTCGAGCCACTACGATTCGCGCAACACCGACGTCAACGATGCGCTCCTCGACGCGCCGGGAGCCGACGACAACGGCTCGGGCACGGCCGCGGTCCTGGAGGCCGCCCGGGTACTGGCTCCCCTCCACTTCAAGGCCACGCTCGTCTTCGCGTGCTTCGACGGCGAGGAGCAAGGTCTGTGGGGTTCGGGGCACTATGCTCATGGGCAGGCCACGGCCGGATCCGCGGTCGAGGCCGACCTCAACAACGACATCATCGGGGCCTCGCGCGGGCACGACGGCGTCTCGGCACCGTTCGAGGTGCGACTCTTCAGCGAAGCCCTCGCCCACGACGCAACGAGCCCCGCCCGCGTCGACGCGCTCGGTAACGAGAACGACTCGCAGGCGCGGGAGCTGGCCCGCGCGGTGGCTGCGATCGACGCAGCCTACGTACCCGCCATGCACGTAAGGCTGATCTGGCGAGCCGACCGTTTCTTGCGCGGCGGCGATCAGGAATCGTTCAGTGCCGAAGGATTTCCGGCGGTGAGGTTCGTCGAGCGGCACGAAAACTTCGACCACCAACACCAAATCGTCCGGACCGAAAAGGGAATTCGCTACGGCGACCTCCTCGAGTTCATGGATTTCGATTACCTGGCCCGGGTCGCGCGCTTGAACGTCGCTGCCATGGCCACGCTGGCGCGTGCGCCCCGGGCGCCCCAGGCGTTTCTGGTAAACAAAGCTCTGGGGTACGCCACGACGCTGCGCTGGAACCCGGTCGAGGGCGCGGCGTCCTATGAGGTAGTCTGGCGCGCGACCACGGACGCGGTCTGGACTCACGCTCGAAATGCCGGAAATGTCGAGTCCATCACATTGCAGGGCCTCTCCAAGGACGACTACATATTCGGCGTGCGAGCGCTCGACTCGTACGGGCGAGCCGGCGCTGCGAGCTATCCCAATCCGGTTACGTGAAACGAGCGGCGGCAGGTCGGCCCCATTTGCGGGCACAAGGTAGAGTACCGAATCATGCACGATAGACATCGAAATAGCGGAATCGAGCGCGTTGCAATCTTCATCGACGGCTGGAACTTCGCCAAGGCAACATACGAAGGCTTAGGCATTCGCGTCGACTTCAAGCGACTGCTCACCACGCTGACGGGGGGTCGTACCCTTCTACGCGCTTTGTACTACATCGGCGAGTGGAATGAAGACAACTACGCGCTACTGCAGGAACTCAAGCGCGGCAGACTGTTGGATAGCGCTTCGGTGCCGCCGGCGGATCCCGGGGAGAGCGAGCGCAAGCGCGCGCAGCAGCAAGGCTTCATCCGGATGCTCAACCGCAACGGCTACCAGGTTGTAAAGAAACCCGTACGCGTGTTTGCCGACGGCAACACCAAGGCGGATCTCGACATCGAGTTGGCCATCGATATGTTGACCCTGGCCGAGCGCTGCGAGCGGATGGTGCTCGTCTCGGGCGACTCGGATTTCGTGCCGGTGGTCAAAGCCGTCGGCATGCGCGGCGTGCGCATCGAAGTCGTCGCTTCACAGCAACCCTATGCCTACACCTCGACGGCGGAACATCCGCGGGCATTTCCCGCGCGCGCGTCGGACGAACTGCTCGATGCCGCCGACGAGTTCACCGAGTTGAAAGATCTCATTCCGGCAATCGAACTGCAAGAGCCGCGCCGTCAGCGCACGTTCCAGCCGCTCAACGCCAACGCATACGAGAACAACAACGGCGCCGGCACCTCCGCGGCGACGCCGACTTCTCAACTCTAGCGAAGCTAACCCGAATTTACTTTCCGGTCGGGAGCCCGTCGATGCGGGCGGCCAGCGCAAAGTCGCGCGTGGTCAGGCCGCCCGCGTCGTGCGAGGTGAGGGTGATCGTTACGGCGTTCCACGAGATCGCGATGTCCGGGTGGTGGTCCGCGGCGTTCGCCGCCGCCGCCACC
>PLFC01000034.1:33801-92113 GCA_003136655.1 Vulcanimicrobiota bacterium | reverse complement strand
TTGGGCAGCGCGTCGAGCGCGACGTTGATCTTTGCCGACGCGCTCGAATAGTCGATGCGTTGTATTTCGGCCACGAACTCCGCCGGCAGCAACGCGGGATCTAGGAACGTTTCGAAGGTCAGGCGACAGTCGACGCTGCTGGCGACGACCTTCGCGCCGAACTCCTCGCCGCTCGCGAGCACGACGCCCTTGGCCGCGCCGCGTTCGACCGCGATCCGCGCGACCTCGGCCTCGGTGCGGATCTCGACGCCGAGTGCCTGCGCCGCTTTGGCCAGCGCTTGCGTCAAGCCGCCCATTCCGCCGCGAACGTAACTCCACACGCCGCGATGGCCGTTGGTTTCGCCCATCACGTGATGGAAGAGCACGTACGCGGTGCCGGGCATCGAAGGTGCGGCGAACGCGCCGATGATCGCATCGGTCGCGAGCGTGCCTTTGAGTTGCTCGGATTCGAACCAGCGGTCGAGAATGGGCCGCGCCGCTCCGGTCAGGATTTCCAGGGCCTCGCCCATCGCCGGCCCGAGCTTCGCAAACGAGGTCCCGAGTTTGCCCAACTTTGCGAGATCGGCGATGGAGGGTTTGCTCACGTTCGGCGGCGTCTGCACGAGCGTCGGTTCGACGACGGCTGCGACGCGTTCGAGCATCTTCTCGTAGGCAGGGTAACGCTCCGCGTCGCGCGCGCTGAACTTAGCGATCTCGCTGCGATTGAGCGCGGCGTCGGGACCGAGCATCAGATAGCGGCCGTCGTCGAAGGGCGTGAACGACGACGGGTTGCGCTCGATGCAGTCGAAGCCGAATTCGCGCAGTTTGAGGTCGCGAATGATCTCGGGGCGGAAGAGGCTGTTGACGTAAGCCGCCGTCGAGACCTTGAAGCCCGGGAAGACGTCGTCTTCGGTGACGCACGCGCCGCCGACCAGGTGCCGGCGCTCGAGCACGAGCACCTTCCATTTCGCTTTGGCCAAATAACAGGCTGCGACCAAACCGTTGTGTCCGCCACCGATGACGATTGCGTCGTATGCAGTTGCCATGATCCTCGGGTCAGCTCGGGTTGAAGCAGTGCTCGGAGACCCAATAGAACCCGTGGCTCATGGTCTGCAGCGGAATCGTGGTTTCGTAGTAACCGCGCCCGTCGGGGGTGTACCGCGGACCGGCCTGAATCTGGAAGCGCTCGCCCAAACGCGCGCCCGGGACGTCGGCCGGGCTGGGCACGCCGCCTTCGTGCGGCCACTCGTAGAGCGGCGCGCGGTTGCAGAGATTGACCGCGCTGCGCAGCGCCTTGGCGGTTGTCTTGCCGCGCGCGTGCGGAGACGGTTGGGGCGTCGGCGATGGGTCTGCCGGGCTCGCCGCAGCCATGGTGCAGGCGGCTGCCAGAGCGATGGCGGTCAGGGGCAAGATGCTCACGATGTCGACCTCGGGGTTGCGCAGGGGACGGCTGGACGAGCCGAGGAACGAGGCGCTCGGCTCAACCGCGCCCAGGGGGGCGCATACCCCTTCCACGGCTGAGTCCGGTCGACCGTCCCGAGACTTCCGTCCATTTCCAAGGAGTAGCCATGTCCGAAACCGACAAGCCGAATTTCCTCGAGCAGGCGGGCGGCTTTGCCGCCGACGCGACGGTCGACACGGCCGCCGACGGCTTCATCAACAACGCGATCGACGGTATCGCGAGCCACTTGCCCGGCGGTTCCGCCGTCGATGCCGTCGTGAAGACGGGCGTCGACTTCGCGGCCAACACCGCGATCAACAACGAGCTCGGGAAAATCGAGGGCGCGTTCGGGCACCACGAGGACGCCCCGCCCGCAGACCAGAGCTAGCCAACCTCCGGCGAGCGTGGGGTTCCCCCCCATGCTCGCCGGCGCTTGCCCGGCGTAGCATGGCGTGGTGACGGATGCGCTGGGCCAGCTGTTCTCGGAGCGGCTCGCCGGATTGGAACCCGACGTGCTCGGGTTGGTCTCGACGGCGGCGCTGCTGGGGTACCGCTTCGAGGCCCGGCTTGCGGCATCGTGCGCCGGCCTGAGCCGCCACGGCGCTCGCCGCGCCTTCGAACGAGCGCGGAGCTTGGGCCTGGTCGTGCGCGAAGCGCGGGTGCCCGCCGCGTATCGCTTTCGGCACGCGCTCGTGCAGGTCGCGGTGCGCGACGGGCTGAGCCCGGAATGCCGGCGCCTGCATCACGCCCGGATCGCGGCGGTGCTGGAGGCACTGCCCGACGCGCCGTGCCGTACGGAGCAATTGGCGCACCATTGGCTTGCCGCAGGTGACGCGGCCAAAGCCGCGCTCTACTGCGAACGCGCCGCGCAGGACGCGTTGCGGCTGGGCGCGCTCGGCGACGCCGCGGCTTGGCGCGCCCGCGTCTCGTAACCCATCGCGCGTTTCGCAGGGCAGGCGACGCCCGAACGGGCATCTTGGCCGCACGATGCTCGTTCCGTCGCTTACGAGCCGGCGTCTCGTCGGCCGGACCGAAGAACTCGAAGCCTTGGGCGAAGCGCGTCGCGCGCTCTCGGCCGGTCGCGGAACGCTCGTGCTCGTCGGCGGCGAAGCCGGCATCGGCAAGACGCGACTGCTCGGCGAATTCGCGCGCACGCTCGGCGGGGGCCGGGCGCCGCTGTACGCTCTGGGCGAATGTCTCGAACACGCGCCGCGCCCGTTCGGCCCGTTTCGTTCGGTGCTCGTCGCCCTCGCGCGCGCCGCTCCCGGCGTGCTCGGCGAAGCCGATCCGCTGGTGCGGCGCACCTTCGAGGCGCTCGTCCCGGATCTGGCCGGTTCCGATTCGGCCGCGCCGCCGCGCGCGGTCGAGAAGTCCGAACTCTTCGCCGGCGTGTTGCGCTTCCTCGAGAAGGTCGCGGCCAAACGCGCCACGGTGATCGCCCTCGAGGATCTGCACTGGGCCGACTCGGCCTCGCTCGAACTCTTGCGCCATCTCGCGCCGCGCATCGCGGGCACGCGACTGCTGATCGTCGCGACGCATCGCGACGTCGTCGAGCCCGAGCATCCGCTTTTCGGAACGCTGGGACGGTTGACGCGCGAGGCGACGGTCCGCACGTTGACGCTCGAACCGTTGCCCGAGAGCGATTTGCGCGACTTGATCGACTCGGCGCTGGGCGAACGCTATTCGCTCGATCCCGAACGCGTACGCGAGTTGATCGAACGCAGCGAGGGCAATCCGTTCTTNNCCGATCTCGATCCGCGCGATGATCTTGGAGCGGCTCGGCGGCCTCGACGCGCAGGACCGGTACGTGCTCGATCGCGCGGCGGTGCTGGGCGCACGCTTCGAGGTGTCGGCGCTCGCGCACGTATTGCGCCGCGAACCCGAGGGCGTCTATCGTTCGCTGCAGCGGTTGCGCGACGTCGGCTTGATCCGCGAGGAACGCGCGCCGCGGCCGGAGTTCCGCTTCCGGCACGCTCTGACTCGACAGACCGTCTACGACGAATTGCTCGGTGCCGACACGCGGACGGTACACGCCGAACTCGTGGCCTTCTTCGAAGAACGGGCGGCGGCCGACGACGATCGCGATCAATTGGCCTACCACGCTTGGCGTGCCGGGCTCGCCGAGCCGACGCTGCGCTACAACGAAGGCGCGGGCGACACGGCTTTGCAGATTCGCGCGGCGGCGCAAGCCGCAACGTATTATCTGCGCGCGCTCGAGGTCGCGCCCGATGCCGGCACGCGCCTGCGGCTGCTCGAGAAGAGCGGCGAAGCCGTCGTGCAACAGGGCGACTTCGAACGGTCCATCGCGATCTATCTCGAGATTCGCGACGCGCACCTCGCGCGCGGCGACGTCGACGCTGCCGGCCGGGCCGCGATCCGCGCGGCGGGCGAGATGATGAATTCCGGCCGCAACGACGAGGCCGCCGCCACGCTCGAGGCGTTCCGCGCGGAGCACGGGTCGCGCCTGGGCCCGCAGATGCTCGACTACGTCTACGCCTCGCTGGCGCGCGCTGCCACCAACGGCGCGCGTTTCGCCGAGGCGCGGGAGCTTCTCGCCGCGGTCGCCCGGCCCGGCGACTTGCTCCCGCGCGCGCACCACATCTATTGGGTGTCCACGCTGTTTTGCGCCGAGGAGGCGGTCGACGTCGCACTCTGGCGCCGGGCCGCAACCGCGCTGAGCGCGCGTCTCGACGAGATTCCGCCGATGATGCGCGCGCAGATCCTGCACTCGATCGGAAACACCGGCATCGCAATGGGCGAGATGGACGAAGCGGAGCGCTGCGTGGACGAAGCGATCGCGATCGATCGCGAGTACGGCTTCACGCCCGCGCTCGTTTTCGCGACGATGGTGCGCGGCATCATCCTGCACGTGCGCGGCCGTTTGGCCGAGGCGCGCCGGTGCGCGGAATTCGTGCTCTCCGAGCCCGAACCGTTCGTCGCGCGGGTGCAACTGGCGGCGTACGCGCCGCTCGTGGGCTTAGCCCTCGACGACGATGCGCCGGCCGCACGCTGTTTCGACGACGAGGCGTTCATGCGGCGCGTCGTCGACTCGGGTTACGAACGCCAGTATGCCGTGCTGCTCGGCGCGAAGGCGCTGTGGCTCGCGGGCAAGGGCCGCGTGCGCGAAGCGCGGCCGCTCTTCGAGAGCGCGCTGGGCAGCGCGCACCACGCCGCGGCGATGGTCAACATCTGGCCGCTCGCGGCGCGCTACGTCGACGACGCGCGACTGGACGCGCTGCGCGCAGCCTGCGCCGAACGCGCGGTCAACGCGCAGGACGTCGTGGCCGCGGCGACGCTGGATCTGCTCGACGCGCACGTCGCGCAGCGGCGAGGCGACGGCACGGCGCTCGCGTCGGCGGAGTCGGCGCGCGGGCGGTATGCCGCGCTCGGATGGCCGCTGCACGAGGCGCTGGCGCTGGAGTTGTGCGGCCGCACCGCCGAGGCGCTCGAACGCTACCGGGCTTGCGGTAGCGTGGCCGACGTTCGCCGGCTCGATCTGGGCTCGCCTGCGCCGGTAGCGCAAAGCCCCGTCCGGGCGCGCGTTGCGGGCGGCGGGCTGTCTTCGCGCGAGCGCGAGGTGGCAAGTCTGATCGCGCGCGGCCTGACCAATCGCGCCATCGCCGACCAGATCGGCGTCGGCTTGAAGACGGTCGAAAAATACATGACCGCCATCTACGCGAAGTTGAACCTCTCGAGTCGCGCCGAATTGGCCGCTCACGTGGCGCGCGACGAGGCCGGACTGCCCGCCGCAGCCGCGAGATAGTCGCGGCGCTCTTCCTAACGCAAGCGTTTGCGGCCGTACTCATCGCGGCGACGACCTTTGCGTCGCTCGCGCGCGATGCGACTGCGCGTCTCGAGCGCGGCTGGTTCGCGGGCGACGGTTGGCGCGAGTGTACGCGTCCCGGCTGCGCCACGAGCGCGAAGGATTGGGGCGCGGACGCCCTGACCGCGGCGCTCGCGCTGCGTTGGGAGACCGCTCGCGACCCGAGCGTGCGCGCTCCGCTGCGCGCGCTGCTCGCGCGCTTACCCACGTACGCCGCGTGCGGCGCCGCGCCGTGCGCCGGCGGTTGGAGCGACGTGCCGCTGTGGGATGCCGTCGCCGCGCTGCAAGCGGGTCGTGCGACGGGCGAGCGCGCCGCCGCGCTGCGCACGGCGCTGGCGGCCTTCGCACGCGTCGATGCGTCGCCTGCCTTCGCGCGCGGTGCGTGTCCCGAGATCGATTATCAGCAACCGTACGGCGGCGCGAACCGGCTCAAGACGCTCGAGACCGACGCCAACTACGTGCGCGCCGCGCTACTGTTACACGATGCCACGCGCGACCCCGGTTTCCTCGGCAAGGCGCGCCGGCGCTACGCCGCGCTGCGCCGTCGCTTCTTCGACGCGCGCGACGGACTCTACACGGTCTATCTCTTCGACGACGGCGCGGCGTGTCGCAGGCTTCCGCGGCGCACGTTCGCCTCGGTCAACGGCATCATGATCTGGAACGGCCTGGAACTCGCCAAGCGCACCGGCGACGCGGGCTATCGCGCGCAGGCGGTAGCGACCGCCCGGGCCCTCGACGCCCGCCTCGACGACGGCGCGGGCATCTTCACCGATCTGCAGGCGGAGAACGACGTCGTCGAGCCGTTGATCGAGGCGATGCTGCGCGTGGCCCGCGAGCCGGGCGGCGGCTTTGCGCGCGCCTGGATTCTGCGCAACGCCGCCGCGGCACGCTCGGCTCGCGACGCTCGCGGCGACTACGGGCGTTTCTTCGACGGGCCGCCGCCGCGCGGCGCGGTCACGGCGTGGCAGACCGGCGGCGGCTTCGCGCTCGAGATCGCGGCCGCCGCGCTCGCGCCCGACGCCGCCGTTCCGCCGGCGCGCGCCGGGCGACAAAGCCGCGCGGCGGGCTTCACGCTCGGCGCGCGGCCGGTACGTTTACTCGTGCGCGGCGCGGGCGTGGCGCTGTACGGAACGCTCGGCGAACGGTGCTGCGAACTCGGCCACGCGCGCGTGCTCGTCGACGGCGTGGAGACCTTCGATCGCACCGGCATCTGGCAGAACAAATCGAGCGCGCAACGCTCGCTACCGCAGACGCTGCTGTTCGCTTGGCGCTGGCCGGCTCGTGGTACGCACGCGTTGACGTTCTTACCCGGCGAAGCGAACGCCAAGGAGGGCGGCTCGTTCTTGCACGTGCGCGAGGTCACGATCGAAAAGTAGTTCGCGCGCCGTGGACGAAGGAACCGCCTAGTCACGCCGCGGTCTTACCCCTCCGGAGGAGTCGAGGCTTATGTTCGTTCAGGCCCTCGCGCTTATTTCTCTCTTCGCGATGCTGCCGCACGCGCCGGGCCGCCCGCACGGCGACGGCGTGTCGACGTATCAGGGTTCGTTCGCAGATGGGGCAACGTACCTGATTCAAGTACCGTCGAATTGGAACGGCACGCTCGTGCTCTACAGTCACGGCTACGTGGCGCCCGGTTCGCAGAATCCGGCCTACGACGTGGGCGACCCGACCACGGGAAATTACCTCTTGGCCGCGGGCTACGCGCTCGGCGGTTCGTCGTACGCCACCACGGGCTGGGCCGTGCAGCAGGCGATTCCCGATCAAATGGAAGTGCTCACCACCTTCGCCTCGCTCGTGGGCAACCCGAAGACGACGATCGCCTGGGGTCATTCGCTGGGCGGCATGATCACTGCGGCGCTGGTGCAACAGTACCCGGGCTCGTTTCAAGCCGCGCTGCCGATGTGCGGCGTCGTGGGTGGCGGCGTGGGCATCTGGAACATGTCGCTCGACTCGGCATTCGCGTTCAACACGTTGCTCGCGTCGGATCAGTTGCAAGTGGTCGACATCTCCGACCCGTACACGAACTTCAGCAACGCCGAAGGCTATCTCGATGCGGCGCAAAACTCGACGCAGGGTCAGGCCCGCATCGCCTTGGCCGCGGCCCTGGCCGATACGCCGGGCTGGTACGATACCGGTTATCCGCCCCCGCCGCCCAACGACTACGCCGCGCTGGAGGAGAATCAGTACGAGTGGCTGTCGCAAGTCGATTTCGTCTTCGCGTTCGATCTGCGCGCCGAACTCGAGGGACGTGCCGGCGGCAACGTGTCGTGGAACACCGGCATCGATTACCGCAAGCAACTGGCCAAGTCGGCGAACGTCGCCGAGGTCGAAGCCTTGTATTCCAACGCCGGCCTGAGCCTCGACGCCGACCTGCAAACGCTCGATTCGGCGGCACGCATCAGCGCCGACCCGAGCGCCGTGCAGTATCTGATGCAGAACATCATCTTCGACGGCCAGATCTCCGTGCCGGTGCTGACCTTGCACACGATCGGCGACGGCCTGGTGGTCAATGAGAACGAGAGCGCCTACGAGGCAGCGGTGAAGGGCGCCCACGATCAGGCCTTGCTGCGTCGCGAGTTCGTCTATCGCGCGGGCCATTGCGCGTTCACGCCGGCGGAGGAGATCGCCGCGTTGCAAGCGTTGGTCGCGCGACTCAAGACGGGCAAGTGGGGCGGCCTCGAACCGGCCAAGCTCAACGCCGTGGCGCAGGCGCTGGGCAGTTCGTACAATCCCTATCCGCCCGAATACGTGAAATACGCCCCCGGGCCGTATCTGCGCACCGACAACGGCGCACCGTAGCGACGGAGGCGAGTCGATCGCAACCGTGCTCGCCGAGATGGTCGACCGGCTCGATTGCCGGGTCGAGGACGCAAAACCGGGGTAAGCCCCGAACTCCTCCGCACCGGCCGGTGGAATTCGCGCGAGCGAGGGTGAATGATGCGCGTGTGATCACCGACGTACCGGCCGACGCGCGCGAGGTTCTCAAACGCGTCTTCGGACACGACGACTTTCGCCACGCGCAGCGCGAGATCGTCGCCGACGTGCTGGCCGGTCGCGACACGTTCGTACTGTTGCCCACCGGCAGCGGCAAGTCGCTGTGTTACCAACTGCCCGCGCTCCTCACGCCCGGCCTGACGGTCGTCGTCTCGCCGTTGATCGCGCTGATGAAGAATCAAGTCGACGCGCTGCATGCCGCGGGCGTCGCCGCAACGTTCTTGAATTCATCGCTCGACGCCGCGCAGGCTTCGCGCCGGCTCGAAGGCTTGCGGCAGGGCCGCTTCCAGTTGCTCTACGTCGCGCCGGAGCGGTTGCTGCTCGACGGTTTTCTGCGCGAACTCCAGAGTTGGAACGTGAGCCGCTTCGCGATCGACGAGGCACACTGCATCAGCGAGTGGGGCCACGATTTTCGTCCGGAGTACCGGAGGCTCGCGGAAGTGCGCGAGCGTTTTCCGGGCATACCCGTGGTGGCGCTGACCGCGACCGCCAACGCGCACGTTCGCGAGGATATCCTGAGCGGCTTGCGCATGCGCGACCCGCGCGTGCACGTGGCCAGCTTCAACCGGCCCAACCTGACCTACCGCGTGCGCGGTAAGGAACGCGCGCTCGGCGAGATCGTCTCCTTCGTCAAGAGCCGTCCGGGCGAGAGCGGCATCGTGTACGTGCAGAGCCGCGCGGGCACCGAGCGCGTCGCCGAGGCGTTGCGCGCGGCGGGCATCGCGGCCTTGCCGTATCACGCCGGGCTCGAACCGCAGACGCGCGCGAAGCACCAGGAAGCGTTCGTGCGCGACGACGTGGCCGTGATCTGCGCGACGATCGCCTTCGGCATGGGCATCGATAAGAGCAACGTGCGGTTCGTGATCCACTACGACGTGCCCAAGAGCCTGGAAGGCTACTATCAGGAGACCGGTCGCGCGGGGCGCGACGGCCTGCCCGCCGAGTGCGTGCTCTTTTTCAGCCACGGCGACATCGTCAAGCTGGAGTCGTTTCTGGGCGAAGCGGCGACCGAGGCGGAAGCGGCGCGCGGGCGCGCGCAACTGGCCGAGGTCAAGCGCTACGCCTACGCCGACGGCTGTCGCCGTGCGGCGCTGTTGGCATACTTCGGCGAGACGTTCGAGGCCGTGCCCTGCGGCGCGTGCGACAACTGCCTCGAACCGCGCGCCGAGCGCGATGCGACGGTTCCCGCGCAAAAGTTACTCTCGTGTTTGGTGCGTATCCGCGAAGCGAGTGGCTTCGACATGGGCGTGACCCATGCCATCGACGTGCTGCTCGGCACCGAGAACGATAAGATCTGGCGCATGGGCCACGACCGCCTCTCGACCTTCGGCATCGGCACCGAGCTCGACCGGCGCGCCTGGCGACACGTCGCGGAGGAGCTCGTGCGCTTGGGCCTGATCGAGCGCGATCCCGCGCGCTTCAACGTGGCCTCGCTCACGCCGGCGGGGCGTCGCACGCTCGCGCAGCGCACGCCGGTGGTCATCCGCGAAGCCTCGCCCGTCGCAGCGCGCGCGAAAGCGAAGCGCGGCACGCGCGGCACTGCGGCGGCGCCCGTGCTAGCGGGTGACGACGAGAGCGCGCTCTTCGAACGGTTGCGCCGGCTGCGTCGCGAACTCGCCGACGAACGCGACGTGCCCGCGTACGTGATCTTCAGCGATGCGGTGTTACGCGAGATGGCTCGCGTCGTGCCGCGGACGCTCGGTCAATTGCGCGGCATCTCGGGCGTCGGCGACAAGAAGCTCGCGGAGTTCGGCGAGCGCTTCTTGGAGGTCACCGGTGGCTGAGCACGTGATCGTGTGGTCGTATCGCGTCGAACCGGCACGCGAGGGCCGCTTCATCGAAGCCTACGGAACCGGCGGCGATTGGCAACGGCTCTTCCGCCTGGCCGAGGGCTATCTCGGCACGCAACTCGTGCGCTGCGAAGAGCCCGGGCGCTATCTGACGATCGACCGCTGGATGTCGAAGGCGGCCTTCCTCGCCTTTCTCGATCGCTACGCCACGGAGTACGACGACCTCGACGAGCGCTTCGGCGAATTGACCGCGATCGAAGCCCGCATCGCCGTCGGCGACGCGCTCTAGCTAGTCGCGGCGAGCGCTCGCGACGAGATCCGCCACGATCTCGTCGCGATACGTCGTGATCAGGGAAACGTGGCCGTGTCCGGGAGCGCTGCGCGCGCGAGCGCCGGGTACGTGCCGGGCCAACCACGCGCCGTGCGCTGCGGGCACCATCAAGTCGAGGTCGCCTTGCCAGATCGTGACCGGCACCGGAATAGCGTCGAGCGCGAAGCCCCACTCCGCGATGAAGGCGGCGTCGTCGTCGACCCAACCGTCGAAGCCGCCGGCGAGCGCGCGCCGCATCTCCGCGGCCATTTCGTCGGCGAAGGCGCCGGCCATCACGTCTTTGTCGACTTGCGGGACGAGCCCGCCGAAGGCGGCGGCGAGTTCGGCTCCGGTGACGGTGCGCATCGCTTCCGCGTTCTCGGCGAACCACGCGCGCAACGCCGCTTCACCCGAGAGTGCGGCGCCGAATTCGGCGTGATTCTCCGGCCCCATGCCCGCGAGAAAGTCGAGATCGGCGCGTCCATACGGTCCGACTCCGGCCAACGTCGACGCCGCACGGCAACGCTTTTCGAGCGCGGCGCAGGCCAGCGCATGCGGTCCGCCGCCCGACCAGCCGGTGGTCACGAACCAGGGCACGTCCAGGGCATCGAGCGTTGCCGCGACGTCGGCGACGACGCTTGCAACGCTGCGTCCGGGTAATCGCGTCGAGGTCGCATAGCCCGGCCGCGAGATCGCGATCAGGCGCAGGCCGTTCGCGCGCGCGACCTCGTCCCACGCGCGCCACACCGTCGCATCCGACGGCGTGCCGTGATGACAAACCAAAGCCGGACCCGATTCCGCACCGCCCGTCAGCACGTCGATATCTCGTGCGCCGCTCTGCAGCGTTATCGTATTCGCGCTCATGCTCGTGCCTTCGCCGCCTTGGGCACGATATCTGGCCAAGGATAAGCAAGCTAGCGGTTCGAACGGCGTCGATAAGGGTCTTAACGAGTTAGTAGACCCAAATGGAGTTGAAGTGAAGAGCATTCTCCCTGCGGGTTTTGTCGCAACCCTCGCACTCGCCGCGTCCGTCGGCAGCAGCGCAGTCGCGCAACCGAAGCCCGCCATGCAGCATTTTCTGCCCGACGTGAAGATCGATCAGTGCTTCGTGACGCCGCCGAAGTTGATGTCGAAGAACGCCAGCGGCACGCAGATCGTGTACGAAAACATCGGCGCGCGCACGTATACGACCGTAACGTTCGTGGTCGGCTATCGCAACGCCGCCAACAACTTCTTGCGGAAAGTGACCGACACCGGCAAGTTCGCGCCGGGCGCCAAGATCAATCACCACTTCCCGCTGTATAGCGACGTGACGTACGCCGGCAAGGCGACCTCGTCGTGCGGCGCCATCACGGCGACCCGCTAACTCTCGCTCTCAACGCCGGCCGCGCCTGCAGTATGGTAGCGTGCGTCGCTCCCGCTTCCTGACCCTCGCTGCGGGCGCGGCGACGCTCCAAGCCTGCGACCGTCCGGGCGGGCCCGCTCCCGCAGAGTCCGAGGCGGCAGCGCTCACCTTTCCGGCTGCGCTCGAAGCGATCCAGGCGCTCATCGCCCGGGATAAAGCCGATCCGCTCATCGCCGAGTTTGCGCTGCCGCGTCTCTACCATCACGGAAAGAGCACCGACGATGCCGTCGTGCTCTTTCACGGGTTTACGAATTGCCCGCAACAATTCGTCGAACTGGCCGAGCGCTTTCACGCGCGCGGATGCAACGTCTACGTGCCGAGGATTCCGCTCCACGGCTATCGCGATCGCTTGACGCGCGCGCTCGCAAACCTGACCGTCGCCCAACTCGAGTCGGCGACGACCGATGCGTACCGGCTGACGCGCGGACTGGGCCGGCGCGTGAGCGCGGTCGGGCTTTCGCTCGGAGGCACGATGGCGCTGTATCTGGCGCAGACGCAGCCGATCGACTTGGCCGTTCCCGTCTCACCCTTTCTCATGCCGATCCACGTGCCCGACGGCATCGGCCTGACGGCGATGCGAACCCTCGCCCACCGGCCCGATCGTTACGTCTGGTGGGATCCGCGCGTTAAGGAGAAGTGCCCGCCGCCCTACGCCTATCCCGGTTTCCCCACCCACGGTCTCGCCCAGATCGTCTTCTTCGGGAACGAAGTGGTCAAGGCGTCGAAGCTGCTGCGGGCGCCGCAGGGCAGGGCCTGCACGCTCGTGACCAATCGCAACGAGAGCGCGGTGAATAACGCGATCACGTTCGACGTGATGCGGGCCTGGAAGGCGCGCGGAGCACGATACGGTCAAGTCGTGCTCTCCGACCTGGGCGCGCCGCGCCACGACATCATCGATCCGACCACGTTTCCCCAAGCCGCTACGTTGGTCTATCCCAAGCTCGAAGCGATCGTGCTCGGGTAGCGGCGCGCTCCTTTTCGCAGAGCGCTTCGAGGGCGAGCGCGGACTTCGCCGAAGGGTGCATCTCGTTTCCTCGCACTCCAACCGAGGAGTCCCGATGCAATTTTCGTTCCAGCGCTGGGCGTGTCTCGCGCTCGCCCTCGCGTTTACCGGTGGAACGCTGCTGCCGGCATCGGCGCAGCAACAACCGCCGCCGAACCAAGGCCCGGCGACGAAGCCGGCGCCGCCGCCGAACGGCGCAAAGCCGCCGCCGCGTCCGCAGCCCAAGCCGCCGACGGTGAAGCCCGTGCCCAAGCCGCCGCCGCCGAAGCCGCGCCCGACGCCGCGGCCTCCGCGCCCGACGCCACGGCCTCCGCGCCCGACGCCGCGTCCGCCGCGGCCCACGCCTCGGCCACCGCGGCCCACGCCGCGTCCGCCTCGGCCGACGCCTCGGCCACCGCGCCCTCCGTACCCCAAGCCGCCGCCGCGTCCGCCGTCGGGTGGTGGCGGATACTGGCGTCCGGGTACGCGTCCGCCCACCTGGATGGGACCGCCGAATTACTACCGTCCGCCGGGCGGCGGCTGGCGCCCCAATTACGGTTGGGTCCCCGGCTATCGTCCCGGCTGGTGGGGTCCGCGTTGGCGCTACAACCGTCCGTGGCTGGTCAACAACCAGCCGTGGTACAACGGCACGAGCATCGTCGCGGGGCTCTTCGGAGCGTCGCTCTTCCTCAACCTCGTCAACCAGACGATTACGAGCAACAACGACTACGTGCTCGTGCCCAACACCGACGACGTCTACCTGATCGTCGGCAGCGTGTACGGTAACAGCGGATCGTGGGTCAGCTTCAACTTCGTCTCGTACGGCCAAGAGTACGTTGAGGAAGGCGATTGTCGCGACTTCACGATCGACGGACAAGTGCCGTCGAGCCCGAACCTGCGCGCCGTGCTCAATGCCGCATGCATCGTCGCATACGGTAACTGAGTCCGGTCCCGGTTAACCCAAAGGGGCAGGCATCGCGCGCGCGGTGCCTGCCCTTTCTTGCGATGCGGTTAGCGCGCGACCGAAGCGATCGCGGCGAGAATCGCGTCGAAGTACCCCTGCTGCGCGCCCACGACGTCGGGGTGGCCGATCGAGGCGATGCGGCATTCGTTGAGCGATGCGGGCGCTTTCTCGGGGCTGTAGAGTTGGCGACAGAGTTCGTCGCGTTCGGCATAGACCTCGTCTACCGGGAAGACCGCGCGATCGGCGAAGCGCAGCTCCCAGAGCGACGAGGAATTCGGCGGCGCCACGAACACGGCTTGACCGTCGGAGATGCGCGGCGTCACGTGCACGAATGCGGGTGTGAACGGCGCGCGATTCGCATCGTCGACCGCGGCCCCGATGGCCGCCTCGGATTCGGCATAGAAACGGCCCGCCGCGTCGATGATGCCTCTGACGATCTCGGGCAGGTCGGCATAGGTCGCGTAGGGCGTGTTCGCCTCATGCTTGCCCTCGCTGATTTTGGCCAAGCCCTGGATGATGCGTTCGCGGCGGCGCTCGGCCCGGCTGCGCGGAGGTTGCGAAAGCAACGCCGAGACGAAATCGTACACCGAAGGAAACTTGGTACTATCCTTGCTGACCATCCGGAAGTACGAGAGCACCGCGACGCGGCAACCGGGATTGCGCTCGACGCACCGCGTGCGAATGCGATCGAGCAGTGCGGTGAGGTGCCGGTGACAGTGCAGGTCGATGAGCGCCGCGATATACTCGTCGCGCGCGAGCGGGTCGAGCAGGCGCGTGATGCGCACGTCGTTGATGCCCGCGGAGAGCACGATCAGATCGATCGGCGTATCTTTTTCCGGCGAAGCGTCGAGCGCGTCGAGTTCGGCGAGCACGGTCGGCGTGCCGCTCGGGATTTCGCCCGCGTACGGACCCTTGTCGAGAAACGACGGCTCCGTTTCCCCGGGCTGGTACAGGCCCGGCAGGCCGATCTGATTCCGGTCCCCGATGCCGATGATCGCGCCGGAATGCAACTCGGTGGGGATCTCGCGCACGGGCTGCTTCAGCGTTTTGGTGAGGTAGTCGATCAGCAGCGTGCGCCAGCGATGCTCGGGCCGCAGCCCCTGACCCCACGCAATCGAATCGCCCAAGACGAGCACGTTGAAGCTGCGCTCCGCGGGCGGCGGCGTGGCCGGAGCGGCTACCGCCGCGGCCAATGCTTGCACGAACGTCGCGCGATCGATCACGGAATGCCTCCGCCGAGTCGAATCCCGATGCCGAGCATCGCGCCCGTATAACTCGTCGACGAGGGGGCGCGCGAGAGCGCCGTGCGGTGGTCGCCGAGCGTCGCGAGTTCGAAGTAATACGGGCTGCCCAATGCGGCGAGCGAGAACGTGCCGGCCAAACGGAAGCGAAGGGCGCGATAGGTGATGCCGCCGCCGACCAGGCTCGGATAATACGAGAGCGAGCCGTCGGCGCTCAGCGTCTGCGCGAGCGCGGGCGGCACTTCGACGGCGACGCCGAGACCTTTGACGCTGGGCCGGAAGGCGTTGGTAAATGCATCGAGATACGCGAGTTCGAGCGTTGGCCCGCCGCGCGCGAACGCGTACCCGCTGCGCAGTTCGATCGACGTGTCGCGCACGTCGGTGGCCGGGCGATAGGTCTGCGTCGTGCCGCCGACGTCGGTCACGAAACCGGCCGGATGCGCGTAGCCCAGCGAGCGGATGTCGGTCGAGAGCCAGACCGAGCGCAAGCGCAGCGGCGCTTCGGTCTCCGCGTGCACCGCGAAGCTGTCGTAACTCATCTCGCCGGGGCTCAGTTCGTCGTACGCCTTGGCCGGTCCGTAATCGAACGCAATGCCGCGGCGCGGCGCGAAGCCGTCGCTGTAGACCAGCACCGCGACGTGCGCCGGCGCGCAACCCCCGCCCGAGACCGTGAGGATCGAGCTGACCGCGCCGTCGGATCGCGCGTGCACGCGACCCTGTGCGTCGACCGGAAAGACGGGGTTCCACACGTACGGGTCCGGCGGCGGAGGCGCGGCCGGCGCCGGACCGGCGAAGACCACGCGCGCACCGAGGTCTGGAAGCCGCGTGCCGTCACGGACGGCAACGTACGCCTTCGCTTCCCAACTGCACCCCGCGACCGGCGCTGCGGGCGCCGGAGCGGCCGGAATCATTTCTTCTTGAGCAGGGTTGCGAAGTTGCTCACCTGCAGCGTGCCGATGCCGGACATTTGATCGTACCCGGGGCCTGCGGAATACGGTGGGATGCTGCCCTCGGTGATGTCGCGGAAATACGTCGTCGCGCCGCTGCTGTAGCCGTCTTTCAACCACGTCTTGTAGAGCGTCACGTTGAACCAGCCGGCGCGCCCATTTTGCAGTTGGTCGATCTCGGTGAGGTCGGCGCCGAAGGTCGGTGAAGCGAGCGACGTGCCGCCGATCGGGCCCGCGAAGCCGCCGTCGTAATAAAACGATTCGCCCGTATCGGGATCGGCGTCGGAAGCGAGGTCGGGAATGTTGCGCCCGCTGGTGATGATGTTCGGAACCTTTTTCTGGTACGGCGGCACCTTGAAGATGACCGAGACGCCGCCGCCGGTGCCGTAATCGTTGCCGCTCCAGCCCACTTCGCTCGTCTCGTTGCCGTTTTGGTCGACCGAGAGCGTCGTGCCGCCGACCGCGATGTTGTGCGGGCTGTCGACCGGTTCGCCGATGCTCGTACCGGTGCAGCCGTAGGACTCTGACCCGCTGTCACCGGCGGCTGCGTGGAAGGTGATGCCCAGCGCACTGCCTTGGCGTTCGACCTTCTCGACCGACTTCGAATAATTCTTGACGTATTGATTGATCGCGGTCTCGCAATACGTGTAGCTCGAGTTCAGCGTGTCGACCAGGTTGTCGCTGACGACCTGATTGTAGATGTCGATGAAATTGTCGTTGGTCGGCTCGTCGTACGGCGCTTCGTAAACGTAGAGTGCCGTGCCGGGAGCGAGCGACACGATCGTCTCCACGTCGAGCGTCGTTTCGATCGAGTCGGGTCCCAAGCCGGAGCCGGGGCCGCCGTCGACGTTGACGCGCGTCGTCGGCGGGCCCGTACGGGTGACGCCGAAGTAGGCGAGGTACGAGGCCAAGTCGCTATCGAGAAAGTCGTTGTCGGTGGCCACGCCCGAGGCGCGGCCGGTGCCGGTGTAGCCGTTGGCCGCGGGCAACTGGTACGAGTTGGTGAAGACCTGCGGACCGTAGCCGCCGTCGGGCCCGAAGACCGGATTGCCGTCGCGAATCGCGTTGCGGTTGGGCGCGGGCGCGGCGCGGTGCGCCGGAAACACGTAGGCGGGGTGCAGACGATGCGAGGCGTCGAGTCCGACGACCGAGTAGACGGCGTCGGCGATGGCCGCCGGCACCGTACCGGGACGCACGTTGGTGTAGGTGCGGCCCGCATCGGGCGAGATCACGCTATGGATCTCGGTGGAAAAATACTTCGCCGCAACGGGTGCGGGCGCGATGGCGTCGACGACCGTGCGATTCGGGTACGTCTGCGTGACGGTGAACCCGCCGCTCCGCAGCGAAGCGACGACGCGCGCGTAGTCGGCCGGTTTCGCGCCGAAATAACCGGCGAACTGCTCGGGCGTCAGGAAGTGGTGATAGAGCGGGGAGTCGGGATCGGCCTGCGCTTCGGTCAGCGCGTCGAGTTCGTCGTCGTGACGGTAATTCAACACGACGGCGACGCGCACGGTCACCGTCGACGGTGCCGGGCCCAGGTCGCGCAGACCCGCCGTCGAGCCGCTCTCGATGGGAACGGTGGCGGCCGCGGCAGCGGTCATGCCGAACGCGAGCGTCCAAGCGGCCGCAATGGGAAGAACTCGAGCGATCATCAACGCCCTCCTTGGTCGGCCTCTTCGGAACGGGCGGGCCGGCGCCTCTCGCGGTCGAATCACAGTGGGATGATCACGGCCTCGGACCTCGCGGAGGTGCCGCTCTTCGCGGCTCTGCCGCATGCGTTACGCTCGCGACTCGCTTCGCGAGCGGCAGACATCCACGTCAACGCGGGCGAGTTCATCGTGAACGAAGGCGATCCGCCGTACTTCTGGGTGGTGCTCGCGGGAGAGGTCGAGGTCGTGAAGATCGTGGCGGCTGCCGTGCATCAGATCTCGACCTTCGATGCGGGCGAATATTTCGGTGAAGTCCCCTTGATGCTCACGGCGCCTGCGTTTGCGGGCGTGCGCGCCTTGCAGCCCTCGCGGCTCGCGCGAATCGATCCGAGCGATTTTCACGCCATGGTCACCGAGTCGAGCGACGCCGGCGCGATGCTGGCCCAGTCGCTCGTGCGCCGCGTCGGCGTCATTCGCGATGCGTACGCGGCGACGTCGCTCACCCAAGCCACGATCGTCGGGAGCAGATACGACTTGCTCTGTCACGACGTGCGCGATTTTCTTTCGCGCAATCAGATCGGTTTTGAGTGGGTCGACCCGGAAGATCCGGCCGATGCCGAGTGCATGCCCCCGCAAGCGCAAGGCCGGCAGACGTTTCCGCTCGTCGTCTTGGCGGATGGAACGGTCCTCGAATCGCCGACGGAACGCGAATTAGCCGAAGCCTTGCACCTCCAGACGGTGCCCGCATCCGACGACTACGACGTGGTGATCGTCGGGGCCGGGCCGGCCGGTTTGGCCGCCGCCGTGTACGGCGGATCGGAGGGCCTCAAGACGATCCTCATCGAGCGCGAGGCGCCCGGCGGCCAGGCCGGTACGTCGTCGCGCATCGAAAACTATCTCGGCTTTCCGGGCGGCGTGTCGGGCGCCGATTTGGCCAATCGCGCGTTCATGCAGGCTACGCGTTTCGATACCGAGATTCTGGTTACGCGCTCGGTCGAGGGCGTCGTCTCCGACGGCCGCGGCGGCCTCACCGTACGACTCGACGGCGGCGACGCGATCCGTACGCGGGCAGTGGTCGTGGCGACGGGCGTGAGCTGGCGCAAACACGGCGCGGAGGGAGCCGACGCGTTGATCGGCCGCGGCGTCTTCTACGGCGCGGCGCGGACCGAAGCGCTGGCAACGCGCGGCAAGAACGTGTTTTTGATCGGGGGCGGCAACTCGGCCGGGCAGGCCGCAATGTTCTTCTCGAGTTACGCCGAGTCGGTCACGATCCTGATACGCGGCGCGTCGCTCGAGAAGACGATGTCGCATTACCTGATCGAGCAGTTGAAGACCAAGGAAAACATTAGGGTCGAGGCCCGCACGGTGTTGACGGCCGTACGCGGCGACACGCATCTGCAAGCCATCGTCACCCGCGACGAAGAGTCGGGCGAAACGCACGAACGTCAGGCCGACGCGGTGTTCGTTTTCATCGGCGCCGACGCGGAGACGGCGTGGCTGGATTGCGTCCAAAAGGATGCGCGCGGGTACCTCTGCACCGGCCAAGACATTGCGGATTGGACGCTCGAGCGCCCACCCTATCGGCTCGAGACGAGCGTGCCCGGGATCTTCGCGGTCGGCGACGTGCGCAGCAACTCGATCAAGCGCGTCGCGTCGGGCGTCGGCGAGGGCAGCATGGTCATCGCCTTCATCCACGAGTATCTCGCGCTTGCCAAAACTCCGGCGCCGGCCTGAGCCGTTCGCCGGTCGCGATGGGCTCAGCGGAAGAGCCCGTGGAAGCCGAAGGGGATGTGGTGCGGCACGGTCGCGCGCCCCAGTTGCGACAGCGTGCGCGCGTCGAGCACGAGCAGAGACGAGGTGCCCGCGTTTGCATCGAGCACGACCGAGAGCAGGACGCCGTCGTCCTCGTCGGTCCCGCCGGGCCGCGCGACGAAGAGCGGTTCGCCGGGATACGCGCCCTGCGCGAACCACCGCGTAACGCTGCCGTCACGCACGTCGACCTTCACCAGCGCGTCGAAGGTCGCCACGCCGTCCGCGCCCGCGGCGTCGACGCCGTAGGCATACGCGTACGGCTTCGTTGCGGTGCGCGGTGCGATCGAGGGAAGTTCGGTCGCCGGTGCGGCGATGCGCCGCACTTCGGCGGCGGAGCGTCCCGGCACGAGCCGGTAGCGCCGCAACTCGGCCCGCGCGATTTTCCCCGCCTCGTCGGCCAGAAGATTGTCCAGCTTGAAATCGTTCACGATGCCGGCGTCGGCGTAGGCCGAGATGTCGAGCACGATCGTATCGCCTTCTTCGAACGCGTTGACGTGGTGGAATGCGAAGAACGCTTCGGTTTCGTACGTGCCCGCCGTAGCGCCGCCGTCTTTGGCGATCACGTGGATGCGCGTGCCGCGTCCGGGTTCCCAACGATAGTTCTCGATGAAGGGTTTGCGCCGCAGCAGCAGATCGAGCGGGTTGACCACGAGCGGATACTCGACGATCACGACGTAGCGTTCCGTCGTCGAAAACGCATGGAGGTACGCCGGCTTGTCGACCGTGACCGAGCCGACGAGTTCGCGACGCAGCGTTCCGTCGGGGATGCGCACCACCTGGTACTGCGATTTGCGGCCGACCTGCGTCACGATGTTGAACGTCGCGCGGCGCGCGCGATCGTAATGCGTGTGCGCGGTCGTAATCTGACCCGGGAGGGCGTCGTCGTAGGCGAGCTCGCCGCGCGTCTCGAGCGTCGCGCCGTCAAAGGCTACGGGCGCTATCGTTTCGGTCAGGGCGAGGTAGCCGTCGCGGAACGGCACGATCGTGACGTTGGCGTTGTTCGAGGTGAGATTTCGGCCGCTCAGGCGGTCGCCGAGCGCTTCCGCGAACGAGCGCTTCGGATCGGTATCGAACTCGGAGCAGGCGATGCGGCCGGTGCGCTCGGCTTCGACGAAGCCGTTCGAGCGCAGAAAGCGATTGGCGTACGACACGGCGCCCCCGCCGATGCCGAATTTGTGCAGCATGCCCAGACCGTCGAACCAGTGCCGATAGCGATCTGAGCCCACTTCGAAGCGGGCCGGGCCGTTGCGGAGCAACGTGCCGGTGAGCCACGGCGGGATGCTGCCCTCGATCGGCAGGGCGGCGAGATTGGTCTCGGAGGCGAGGCTCGTGAAGCCGAGGCGGTAGTCGTTCTTGGCGGGCGCGGTGAGCATGAACTTGCTCCCTTCCGATATAACAATGTGGAATGTCCGCTAAGCCTACAATAGACCACATTGGAATGTCAAGGGAGTTGAACGCGACGGCCGCTTCGTTGCTGGGCCTGCTCGCCTGGCGGCCCATGTCGGGCTGGGAGTTGTACGCGGAGTTCGAGCACACGATCGGCCACTTCTGGAGCATCACGCGCAGCCAGGTCTATCGCGAACTCCAGACCTTAGCCGAGCGCGGCTACGTCGAACTCGGTGAAAGCGGCGCACGCGAGCGCCGGGTATCGACGATTACGCCGGCCGGTCGCGAGGCGTTCAACGCCTGGATCGCGCGCATGCCCGGCGCGGAACAGATCCGTTTCCCGTTTTTATTGACGGTGTTCTTTGCGGAGGCCGTGCCGCCGGCCGTGCTGCGCCAGGCGACGATCGAGCAGCGCCGGACCCACGCGGCCCGGCTCGACGGCTATCTGGCGCAGATCGACGAGGTGCGCGCCAAGGCGCCCGCGCCGTCGCTGGCCCTCGATTTCGGCATCGCCTACGAACGCGCGGTGCTCGCCTGGATCGACGCGCTGCCCTGGATGCGCTGAGCCGGGCGCGCGAGCGCTTCCACCGTTACGTCGATGCGTTGGTGGATACGCCGCTGCGCGATGCGCCGCCGCCCTATCCCGGGCTTTCGACCGAGGCGTGGTACGATCCGGGGCGCTTTCCGATCGTGCCCGCGCTCGAAGCTGCCGGCGCATCGATCCGCGCGGAACTGGCGGCGATGCCCGCCGCGGCGTTCCATCGCGAAGCGGAACCGCTTCGGCGCGACGGTGCGTGGGACGTGGTGATGCTGTACGAGCGCGGTAAACGGCACGACGCCAACTGCGCGGCCCTACCGACGCTCACCGGCATCGTCGAGCGCTTCGAGACCGTGCGCACCTTCGCCGGCCTGGTCTACGTGTCGCGCCTGGTTCCGGGCACGCACATCGCGCCGCATCGCGGCCCGACGAACCTGCGCGTGCGTTGTCATCTGGCGCTCGCCGTGCCTGCCGGTGACTGCGCGCTGCGCGTGCGCGGCGAGACGCGACGGTGGGTTGCCGATCGATGCGTCGTCTTCAACGACTTCCTCGAGCACGAAGCGTGGAACGAGACGTCCGGGGAGCGCATCGTCGCGGTCGTCGATCTGTGGCATCCGGATTTGAGCGAGCCGGAGATCGTGATGCTCGAACGCTTTCAAACGCGCATCCTGCGCCAAGCGTTCAACCTGCAGCACTATTGGGCCGACAACGATCGCGCGCGCGCGGAGAAGGCCTGAAGCCGTCTCAGGCGGGCGCGGGCGAACCTTGCTGCGGCGATTCGGGCGGTTTCTCGTCGCTTGCGAATTTGGTCTCCGCCTTGAGTTCCTTGGGCGCGATCCACGAGTACATGATCGGCACGATGAAGAGCGTGAGCACGAGCGAGCTGAGCAGTCCGCCGATCACCGCAATCGCCAGCGACGCACGGCTGCCGCCCCCGGGTTCGAGTCCGAGCGCGAGCGGCAACATGCCCGCAACCATCGCGATCGTGGTCATCACGATCGGACGGAACCGCGTTTCGGCCGCTTCCCGCATACCGGCTTCACGATCGCGGCCGTCGCGCTCGCGCACGGTATCCGCGTAGTCGACGAGCAGGATGCCGTTCTTCGTCACGAGGCCGACCAAGAGCACCATGCCGATCAACGAATAGAGGTTGAGCGTTTGGCGCGTGATCCAGAGCCCGCCGAAGGCGCCGATCGTGGCCAACGGAATTGCAAACAGGGTGACGAACGGCGTGCGATAGCTGTTGTAGAGCGCGACGATCATCAAGAACACCAGCACGAACGAGATCGCGAGCGAACTGCCCAGCGTCACGAGCGTCTGACCCATGAGATCTTGCTGTCCTTGCGCTGCGGGATGCACGGTGACGGTCTTGGGCAGGTGCAGCTTCTCGACGTTTTGCAAGAACGACTTGGTTACGTTCGAGAGGTTGTAGCCGCCGGCGATGTTCGCCGACACGTGCACCACTTGCTCGCGATTCTCGCGCGTGATCACCAGGGGCGCGGGCGCCCAGCGTAGATGCGCCACGTCGCCCAGGCGAACGATGTCGCCGTTGCTGTCCTGCGAGCGAATCGGGATGTTGAGCAGCGCGGGCAGCGAGTTTTGATCCGGCAACGGATACTCGACCAAAATCTCGGTGAGGCCGGCCTGCGCGGTTTCGATCTGCGTCGCCTCGTCGCCGCCGAAGGCCGCTTCGATCGCCGTCGCCGCGGTGCCGACCGAGACGTCGAGCTGCTGGAGTTTCACGCGGTCGAAATCGACTTCGACCTGCGGGGCGGCATTGCTCGCACTGTCGGTCGCGCCTTGCGCGCCGGGCGTAGCCTTGAGCGCCGCGTACACCTTGGCGGCATACGGCGTGGGGTCTTCGCCGTTGCTCGTGGAGACGAGTTCGTCGATGGCCTGCTGCACGCCGCCGCCTTGCTGCGTCGCCTGCACGACGTTGAGGCTGCCGGGCGGCGCGATCTCGCCCAGGGCCGATTGCAAGCGCGTGACGTACTCCGTCGTCGAGGTCTTGTGATCGTTCGACAGATAGATCGAGATCTGCCCGACGTTGCCTTCTTGCACGAAGCCGCCGAATTCGGCCGCGTAACCTCCAGCGATCGTCTGTTCGCTCAGGAAGTCGCTGCCGGTGACGGTTTGGCGTGCCTTGGCTTCGAGGCGCAGCATCAGCGCGTGCGTTTGGGCCAGCGGATAGCCCGGCGGTAAGGTGAGGCGCGCGTAGATGATGCCTTGATCCTGCACCGGCTGGTATTCCTCGCCGATGAAGCCGGTGGGCACCAAGAGAAACGCCAGCACGCAGAGCACGATCGAGACGATCACGATCGGCCACGGACTGCGCATCGCGGCGGGAAGGAGGCGCTTGGAATAGCGGTCGCGCAGCGCGTTGAAGCGATCGTCGAACCAGAGGATGAATTTCCACGGCTTCCAGGTCGATTTCATCGACCACAGCCCGGCCAGCACGGGCGTCACCGTAAACGAAACGAAGAGCGAGGTCAGCGTCGCGATCGACACGACGATGCCGAATTCCGAGAGCTGTACGCCGACCTGGCCGCCCGCAAAGGCAATGGGTAGAAAGACCACCACGTCGACCATCGTGATCACGATGGCCGCCAAGCCGATCTCGCTGCGGCCGTTGAGCGCGGCATCGGCGGGTTCTTCGCCCATGTCGCGATGGCGCTCGATGTTCTCCAAGACGACGGTCGAGTCGTCGATCAGGATGCCGATCACGAGCGTCATGGCCATCAACGAGATGGTATCGAGCGTGAGGCTGAGCAGCTTCATCGCGAAGAGCGTCACGCCGAGCGAGGTGGGGATCGCGACCATCACCACCACCGCGTTGCGCCACGACTTCAGGAAGAAGAGCATCACGACCGCAGTGAGGATGATGCCTTCGATCAGCGTGTGTTCGACCGATTCGAGTTGCTGCTCGGTGAAGGTCGACTGGTTGTGCGCGACCTCGAAATCGATGCCCGGAAATTGCGTACGCAGCTTCGGAAGCGCGGCGATTACTTCGTTTGCGACGGAGACTTCGCTCGCGGTCGTGGCCTTTTGGATGTTGACGCCCACGCCCGGCCGCCCGTCGAGCGTTGCGAAAACGCGCGGCACGACGCTGCCGTCGATCACCTGCGCCACGTCGGAGATGCGCTTGTCGGCCGACGGCACGGCCCACGGGCTCAGGATGCCGACGAAGGGTGAGAGCGACGTGCCGCTGCCGGTGCCGTATTCGCTCGAGGATGCGGAAGGCAACGTCGCGGCCTCTTGCGATGCGGTGGCCGCCGAGGTCGTCGAGGCTGCGCCCGAACTCGAACCCGCGGTCGACGTGATGCCGCTGACCGTGACCGGCGTATCGATGGGAGTGGAGTTCGCCGGCTCGCCGTTCGTTGCCGGAGCCGGCGCAGATACCCCCGACGAGTACGCCGCCGCGGTGCTCCTCGCTGACGGCGCCGAAACCGACGCGGCCGCACCGGTAGCGCTCGCCGCGGGCGCGATCGACGGGACCGCTACGGCAGCGCTCGTCGCCGACGGCGCAGGCGTTTCCGTGCCGCTCGATCCGCCGCTGCTCGGCGCGGCGGTGTTCAGCGTGGCGCTGCCGGTTCCGCCGCTGCTCGCCGCGCCCGCGCCGTTCGCGCCCGAGCTTCCGGCGCCCGCCGACGAGCCGGTGCTCCCGGAGGCTCCGCTCGCCGATGTGCCGGCGCCGCTCGACGCGCCCGTTCCGCCCGCGCCGCCGGTGGCCGTCGTGGCCGACGAGGTGCCCGCATACGCCACGTGGATCGGCAGATTGGCGACCGACTGCGGATCGAAGATGTCGCCGCGCACGTCGA
Source organism: Vulcanimicrobiota bacterium (assembly GCA_003136655.1). Taxonomy (GTDB): domain Bacteria; phylum Vulcanimicrobiota; class Vulcanimicrobiia; order Vulcanimicrobiales; family Vulcanimicrobiaceae; genus Hesperobacter; species Hesperobacter lustricola. The sequence goes on along the minus strand of PLFC01000034.1, from coordinate 67,034 downwards.
TCTGCGTCTCGCGGCCGGGTTGGTAGATGATGCCGCCCGGCGCGCGCAGGTTGTTGGGCGAAATCGCGTTGACCACGTCGGTCAGCGTCAGGTTGTCCGCGGCGAGCAGGTTGGGATTGACCAGCACTTCGTAGGCGGCCTGAGTCGTGCCGTAAACCGAGGCCTGCGACACGCCCTGGTACTGCTCGATGGCCGGCACGATCTGATTGTTGGTCAGCGCACCGAGCACTTCGGGATTATACTTCTTGGAGACGAGCGAGATCGTCAGAACGTTCGGTTCGCTCGGGTCGGCGACGCGAATCGTGGGCGCCTGAATCGTGGAAGGCAATTGGCGCTGCGCCGCCTGCAGCGCCTTCTCGACGTTGGCGATGTTCTCGGTGTCGGTGGAGGTCAGCGCAAACGAGGCCGCGATCGAAACGTTGCCCGACTCGATCGTCGTGTCGATGTGATCGAGATACGGCGTGCCTGCGATCTGGTCTTCGATCGGTTCGGCCACCTCTGTTTGCAGTTCGGTGGTCGAAGCACCGTTATAGCTTACCTGCACGTTGATCGTCGGTTCGCCGGTGTTCGGCATCTGCTGCACGACGAGCGTGCGCAACGCGAAGATCCCGGCAAGACACGTCAGCGTGACGAAGACGAACGTCAGCGTCGAGCGCTTGAGAAAGGCTCGGGTCAGGCTCATCTATTTAGACGGTGCTTCGCTCGCGGTGCTCTTCGGCACGCCGCCGACCGGCTGCGCGCGGTCGCCGTTGCCGACGGTCACCGCGTTGACGTTCTTGATCACCAACTCTCCGGCGGCGAGGCCGGTGACGACGGCCTGCGCGCCGTCGTCGGCGACTTCGTCGACCGCTTTCTGGTGCACGACGCCGCCGTCGACGGTGTAGACGGTGGTGCGCGTGTCGTCGATGAAGGCCGTGTCGGGGATCAGCAAGCCGCGCACCGTGGGCAGATCCACGTAGCCGTTCACCGGCATGCCCGCGTGCAAATGCTGGTCGGCGTTGTCGACGAGGACCTTGACGGTGAAGTTGGTCGTGCCCGGCTGGACTTGATCGAGCACCGCATCCACCACGCCGCGATCCTTATGCCAGCGGGGGTTTGCGCTGTAACTGGTGTTCACTTCGACCGACGCGGCGGCTCCGCGCCGCACGCTGAGCACCTGCGCCGTCGACGCGGGCAGCACCGCGTAGACGCGACTGTTCTGCTCGATGGTGAAGAGCTGGCGACCGGAGGGATACTCGCCCGGATTCGCATTGACCGAATCGACGATGCCGTCGACGGGGGCGACGATCACGGCGCGGGCGATCTCGGCCTTGAGCTGATTCACGGTCGCCTGGGCCGCGTCTACCGCTTGCCGGGCCGCCTCGATCTCTTGCAGTTGGGCGCCCGCGTTCTGGCCGTTGCCGTTGGCGCTATCGTTCACCACGGCAGCCTGCAGATTGGCCCGCGCAGCCTGGACCGCTTGAAGGTCGCTCGCGACCACCACGCGCTGCTGATCGAGGGTCTGCTCCGGGATGTATCCGCCGGCCGCGAGCTGCTGGTAGCGCCGAAGGTCGGTTTGGGCGCCGGCGAGGTTCACTTGCGCCTCGCGCAGCGCATCTTGCGCCGAGGTGACGCCGGTGTTGTTTTGCGCGGTGGTCGCGGTCGTTTGATATTGGGTCTGCGCGTACCGCGCCGCGTCTTCGCTAACCACCCGCTCCGACGACGCGAGTTGCGCTTCCAAGTCGTCGGTCAATTGACGCGCCAGAACCTGTCCCGCATGAACCTCCTGACCCTCGACCACATCGACGTCGGCCAGCGGTTCGGAGAGGTTGGCGGTTACGGCCACCTGACGGTAGGGCGCGATCACGCCCGCGATCTGCACGCTGGGTGAGAGGTTGCCCTCGCGGGCCGCGACGGTCTGCACCTGCGGCGGAGGCGGCGTCGCCTTCGCGGCGGCTTCGGCCTTGTTGCCGCAGCCCGTACAAAGGCTCAAGAGCAACCATATGCTCCGTCGAACGATCGCTTCTCTCTTCACGGTAGTGGCGCCGTTTTTCCCGAACGCGGTCCGGCTAAAACGTTCTAAGGAAAGGCCCAGGATCGGCCACGACGCGCGAAACTCTCGGACGTTTTCTCGCGTCGAAACCGATATGAATCCACCAGATGAAATCGTCCGGTCGGCCTCCATTCACTGGGAGGGCGACGTCGCGCGCGGGCGCGGATCGATTGCGACCGAAAGCGGAAAGGTCTCCGCCGACTATTCTTTCGGCACGCGCTTCAGCGGCGACCCGGGAACGAATCCCGAAGAACTGCTCGGTGCGTCGCATGCGGCTTGCTTCACGATGGCGCTGAGCGCAGTGCTCACGCGCGCGGGCCACGCGCCGACGTCGCTCGATAGTACGGCAAAGGTGCAGTTGTCGAAGGACGGTCCCGGCTTCACGATCACCTCGATCGCACTCGCCGTGACCGGCGTCGTGCCCGGCATCACGCAAGCGGATTTCGAGAAATATGCCGGCGACGCGAAGGAATCGTGTCCGTTGAGCAAAGCGCTCAAGGCGGTGCCCATCACGCTCGAGGCGACGCTCTCGACGTAGGCGTTCGCGCGCCGGCTATTGGCTGTACGTGCCGGTAATTCTGCCCTGGGCGAGCACTGCGCCGCGGATCGAAAACATCACGTATGCGCCCGTCGCCGTTTCGGTCAGGCCGATCTTCTTGTCCAGCGCGTAGACGTTGAAGAGATAATGGTGCGGTGGATCGCCCGGCGGCGGCGCCATGCCCCCGAATCCGGAGAAGCCGAAATCGGTGTAACCGTGGACGCTGCCCGGAGGCTGCGCGCCGGGCGCTCCGGCACCTTCGGCAAGTTCGACGATCTGCGGATCGATGTCGAAGAGCAGCCAGTGCCACCAACCGACCGTCGTCGGTGCATCGGGATCGAAGCAGGTGATCGCGTAACTCTTCGTGCCCGAGGGCCCCGGCGTCCAGGCGAGTTGCGGCGAGCGGTTGCTGCCGCCCGTGCTGGGATCGAAGGCCATCGAGAGCGGCAGCCGCGCACCATCGGCAAAGGTCGTGCTGGTCACCGCGAGCCGCTGCATTGAATCGCTCATCCGTTTCCTCCGTCGAGCGAAATCTTGCGACCGTTCCCGGCGAATCCTTCCCCGGCTAGAGGGCGGCCGGGAGTGCCAGTGCGAGCGGCATCGGACGCGTCTCGTGGCGGTCCAATGGCCCGCAGTCGGGTTCTGCGATGACCTCGACCTGTTCGAGGTTTCCGAGGCGGAGCGTGCCGCGAACGTCTTGCCGTTCGCAACCGGTGCGCGTGTCCCACGAGTAGCTCACGCTCGGCCCGTTGGTCGACGGTGCAGGCGGCGGTTCGACCGATCCGGCGACGATGCTCGCTCCGGTGCCCATCGCGAGGAGCATCGAAATCGAAAAGACCGCGCGACGCTTCGCGAGCGCTCCGCAGAGTGCGGCGAATATCGCCAACAGGTAGATGCAACTCGGGATCAGGTTCATGCGCACTTCCACAACGTCGTTCATACGTACATCGGTTTACCCTGCCGGGTGCTTTACGCAAAGAGCGCACACTTTTTGGTAACGTTCCGGTAACGTCACCGGTCGAGGCGTCGTAACCCGAGCGTAACTTTATCGATGAAGCAACGTCATGGGATGGGGCCGCAAAATCAACGGCTTGCGCGGTGGTGCGGCGATGTTGAAGTCGTTGAGCAGACTGCCGTAAGCGCTCTCTTGGTCGCGATAGTCGGGTCGTGGATCGGGGCGTCCCGCTTGGCTCATCCGTTCGCTGCCGAGGAAGACGTCTTCGATGAGTTTGAGGTAGCAGTCGGTGCTGCAGAGTTGATGATCGATGTAGCCGCGCTTGGCGAGCGGGCTGATGATCAGGGCCGGAACGCGCATGCCCAAACCCAGCGCATCGAAGTTGAAACCCGGCGGCTGGTGATCGTAGAAGCCGCCCATGTCGTCCCACACCAGGAAGATCGCGGTGCTATTCCATTGCGCCGAGGGGCCGCTTGCGACGGCGTTGATCAGCCCCGTCACGTAGGCTTGGCCGTCGGAAATGGTCGCTTGCGGATGCTCGCTGTCGTAGTAATTCGGCAGCACCCACGAAACCTGGGGCAACGTACCGTTGGCCGCGTCCGAGTAAAATTGCGTCGTCGTATTGCCCACGGCGTTGAGATACTGGCCGTCCTGGTTGACGGTCTCGAAGCCGCCGAGCGGAATCCAGATGCCTTGCACCTTGTCGAAGGGCGCGCCGATCGGCGAGCCCAAGCCACCGTCGAGATACGCTTTCCACGCAATGTTCTTCTGGTAGAGCAGATAGGTGATGTCGGTCCAGAGGTACGGGATTTCGTACTGACCCGTCTGCTCCCACTGCTCGCCGTTGGTCGTGCTCGAGCAACTGTTGACGTTGGGCGGATTGATCTGCGAGCAGACTGCGGCCCAGCCGGAGAAGAGCGCGAGGTGCGCGGGCAGACTCCAGGATTGAATCGACTCGAAGAAGTTGTCTTGAAGCACGTAGTTGCGCGCGTAGGCCCAGTAATTGGGCAGATCGGTTCCGTCGTGATAGCCCATGACGTCGATCGAGCACCCGGGCGAGACGCGACGCCCGACTTCCGGATCGACGAGCGTGCGGCCCGAGCGCGCCTGCCGGCCGTCGTTGCCGGGCGCGCAGCCCTCACCGAGTTCGGCTTCCTTGGCGGCCACGAACCCATCCATCTTGCCGCCGTCGACCTGCTGCACTTGGTACTGGTAGGTGTACGGTCCGCCCTGATTGCTGTCGACGTGATTGGGATACGGCGTGTCGCACGCGCTCGGATGCCAGGGATCGATCTGGCACGGCGGCGAGGTGGGGATGCCGTTTGCGCCGGGATACGTGCCGAAGTATTCGTCGAACGAGCGATTCTCTTGAACGATGAAGACCAAATGTTTCAGGCTGCCCGCCGGCGCGAGCGTGGGAGCCGGCGTGGGCGAAGCGGTCGGCGCTGGGCTGGGCGTGGGGATGGGCGTCACGTGCGATACGGGCGTAGAACTCGACCCGCCGCTGCCCCCGCACGCAATCGCGCTCAGACAGCCGAGCGCGATGAAGAGAGTTCGAGCCGTGTCGATTCGCAGCCGCACCTGGGGGCGATTCTGCCCTCGGCGGGTATCTCTTGCGCTGCGCGCGGGCCGATCCCGGCGCCTCGATCGCAGTCTTCTCGACGGTGCCGTTTTTGCACGTCGTGCGTTGCTTCTGGTCAGTGCTTTGCGGCGCCGGCACTCGACGGGTTGGATGAGAGGAACGTCGTTGCCGTGAATCGGGTGCCGTCGGTGGCGATCGTAACGGCGCCGCTACTATCGGTACGGTAGACCTTCGCGCCCGCGCTTTCCAACGTGGCGATCGTGTGCGGCGAGGGGTGTCCGAAGAGATTCTCGCGCCCGACGGAAACGATCGCGATCTGCGGCGACACCGCGCGAACGAACTCCGGCGTGGAACCGTACGCCGAACCGTGGTGACCGACTTTGAGTACCTCGGCGCGCAGGTCGACGCCGTTTGCCAGCAGACGTTGCTCGGCTTCCGAACCCGCGTCGCCGGTGAAAAGCATCCGAAAGCTGCCGTACTCGACGCGGAAGATGAGCGAATTGCTATTGATGTCGCTGCGCGTGCCCGTGAGAAACGGCAGCGTCGGAGCGTAGAAGCGGAAGGTTACGCCGTCGTCCGTGCGCCAGACGGTGCCGCCGCGCGGCTCGAGGAGCGGCACGCGACGCTCGCGCGCCGTGTCGAGCGCGTCGTGGTACGCGTGCCCTGCGTATGTCTGTCCGCTGTCGGCGAAGAACCCGCTGCCGAGCACTCGTAGGACGGGAGGCAGTCCGCCGACGTGATCGCCGTGCGGATGCGAGATCAGCACGCCGTCGAGGTGATGGATGCCGTGCCGGATCAAAAACGGCACCACGACGCGCTCGCCGACGGCTTCGGCCGGGGAAGCGCCTACGCTGAGGTTGCGTTCGAGCTTGCCGCCCGCGTCCACCAAGAATGTGTGGCCGCGAGGCGTTTCGATCAGGAACGAGTCCGCTTGTCCAACGTCGATCGCGGTGATGCGCAGATCGTGCGAGACGGCGTGCGGCGGCCAAAGACAGAGCGCGACTGCGGCGGCGGCCAAGCCGCATGCCGCGATGCGCCGTCCGCGAGCGGCGAGCGCGGCGACGGTCACCATCGCGATGTCGTACGCGCCGATTGCCCACGCGGGCGGCGGCGTCGCGACGACGTGCGCGCCGGGCAAGGTGCCGACCGTGCGCACGACGGCCACGATCCAGCCCAACAGCGACGTGTCGATGTTGGCGCAGGCCTGTGCGAGTAGCGGTATCGGCGTTGCGGCCAGTTCGGCGATGCCCACGAGCATCGCGACGCCGACCACCGGCACGACGAGTGCATTGGCCAACGGCGCATACGGCGCAATCACGAGAAAGCCGAGCGCGGTCAAGGGCCACGTGCCCAACTGCGTCGCGCAGGTCAAGGCCAGCGCCTCGCTCGCGAACTCGGGCACGCGCAGCCGTTCGAACGCATGCGTGAAAGGTTCCGCGAAGAGTAGGATCGCGCCGACGCACGAGAACGAGAGCGCGAACGACAGCGAGAAGAGCGACGCCGGCCGCAACGCGGTCACGACGATCGCCGCCAGTGCGAACGCATTCCACGAGAAGGCCGGACGGCCCGCGGCGCGTGCGAGCAGACAGAACGACGCCATGGTCGCCGCCCGCAGCGAGGGCAGATGCGCGCCGCTGAAGACCGCATACGCCCACACGACGCCGATCGCCGTAAGCGCGGCGCCGATTCTCCCCGCGCCCAGCAACTCGAAGATCCATACCGCGAGCGCGGCGATCACGCCGAGATGCAAGCCGGCAGTCACGAGGATGTGCACGGTGCCGGTGTCCTGGAATTCGGCGCGCAGGTCCGGCGGGAGCGCGCCGCGTTCACCCCACAAAGCGCCGGCGAGAATCGTCGCGTATGGCTCGGCGAGACCCGTGCGAAGCACCGAGCCGGCCCAGGCTCGCGCGCGAGGAAGCCAGAGTGACGCGTCACGGTCGTCGGGTGGTGCGCGCGCGACGACGACGACGTGCGTCAGACGTCCGGCAATACCGCGCTCCGCGGCAAACTCGCGCGGCGAGGGCTCGCCGGGATTGCGTGCGACGTCGGGTGATTCGAAGCGCGCGCGAAGTTGCAGGCGCGAGCCGACCTCAGGCGGCGTCGAACCCGGGATGAAGGCGCTCACGCGCCGCCCGTCGCTCAAGCGCAGGATCGCACCGTCGCCGTCGAGTGCACCGGACCGCTCGAGCACGACCGCCAGGTACGTGCGAGATCGAGCGTCGCCTGCAGGCCATGGCGGTTCGCCGTGCACGGCGGCCAGGCCGATGCCGAGCGCGAGCGCACCCATCAGGCCGGCGCGCGTCGCGGCGGGCACGACGTCGCAGAAGATATACGCGATCGTGGCGACGCCGAGTAAAGGCAAACCGAGCCCCAGCAACGCGCTCGCGGTTCCAGCGAGGAATGCGGCCGCGAGCGGAACCATGAACGCGCGCTTCACAACCGCGCTCATCACGCGGGCCGCGGCTTATGTCAAGGTCCCTGCAGCTAGCGTCGCACGACTCGTCTGCGATCAGTCGCTTGCGTTACGTAAAACCGTCGACGTCGACGATCGCCTTGGCGAAATCCCTCGGCGCCTCCTGAGGCACGTTGTGGCCGATGCCGGTCAGCGTACGGTGGGCGTATTTTCCGGTGAAGTACTTGGCGTAACCCGCGCCGTTTGCGGCGGCGCCGTCGAAGTCGCTGCCGATCGTGATCGTCGGAACGGCGATCGGCGGAGCCGCGTTGAGCTTTGCCTCCAGCGCATCGTACTGCGCCTCGCCCTTCGCCAAACTGAGCCGGTAACGATAGTCGTGGATGACGATCGCCACGTGATCGGGGTTGTCGAACGAATCTGCCGTCCGCGCGTAGGTTGCATCGTCGAAATTCCAGCCCGGAGAGGCGTTCTTCCAGATCAGCCGGTTGAAGTCGCGCCGGTTTTGGGTGTAGCCGATCACGCCGCGTTCCGTTGAAAAGTAGTATTGGTACCACCATCCGAGTTCGGCGACCGGCGGCAAAGGCTGCAGGTTCGCCGCGAGGTTGGTGATCAGATAACCGCTCACCGAGACGATGGCCTTGCACCGCTCCGGCCAGAGCGCGGCGACCACGCACGCCGTGCGCGCGCCCCAGTCGAATCCGCCGACGATCGCCCTGTCGATCTTCAACGCATCCAGCAACGCGATGACGTCGAGCCCGACGACGGCCTGCTGACCGTTGCGAAACGTTGAGTCCGAGAGGAAGCGCGTCGAGCCGAAGCCGCGCAGATAGGGCACGATCACCCGATACCCGGCCGCGGCGAGGATGGGCACGACGTCGACGTAGCTGTGCACGTCGTATGGCCAGCCGTGCAACAAGATGACGGGGGTGCCACCGGCCGGGCCGGCCTCGACGTATCCAATATTGAGAAGGCCGGCGTCGATCTGTCGCGGGTTCGCGAACGTTGCTGCGGCCGAGCCGCCCGCGGCGCCAGCCGTGGCCGGCCCGGCTTCGGCGAATTGCGCTGCAGCAACCGTCAGCGCGGCGGCGCCCAGGAAAGTGCGGCGCGAGGTGAGGTGATCGACGCTCATGGGTTGGCTCCTCCGTCGTGGTACCGCGCGCGCCAGGCGCGCGGCGTCGTGCCGGCCGTCCGGCGAAACGTGTTCGTGAAGTGGGCTTGGTCGGAGAAGCCCGTGGAGAGCGCAATTTCGGTGAGCGAGGCGTTGCTGCCGCGCATGAGATTCATGGCCCTTTCGATCCGCGCGCGTACCACGTAGGCGTGCGGCGTGCTGCCCACGCTTCGGCGGAAGGCGTGCGAAAAGTGCGAGCGGCTCAGGCCGGCGATCGACGAGAGCATCGAAACCGAGATCGTCTCGGCGAGGCGCTCGTCGATCGCCTCATCGATCAGCCGTAATTGCCGCGCATCCAAACCGCGCGGAGGTCTCGGGCTCTGCGGCGCAGCAACCGGCTTTCCGGTGCGTTGCGCCGCGCATCGTCCATCGTGCAGCGAGGCGGCTATCGCTTCGATGATCGGTTCCAGTTCCCTGACGACGGAGGCTCCCAACCGAGTCGGGCGCGCGCTCGCGGGCGCTCGCGGAACCTGAGCCTGAAGAACGGGACCGTTCACGAGCGTCCCTCGAGCGGGAACACGGTTTCTGCGTTGCGCTCTACGACCAAACGTCGCACCCCGCCGATCACGAGGCGTGCGAAGTGCTCGCTCGCGACGTGCGCTGCAAGCGCGGCCTCGTCGCGATAAACTTCCCACAGCGCGAAGACCGCGGGCCGTTCTTTGCTGCGGCCGATGTCGAAGGCGATAATGCCCGGTTCCCGGCGCGAAAGCTCCTGAAGCTCCGTAAAGAGTTCGGCGGCTCGATCGCCGTCTTCGTCGGCGACGGTATAGTGAATCGATTAAATCAGCATCGGCTTGGGGCTCCGTGCGGTGGAGGAGGCAAAAGCTCGAGAAATGGTAGCGGTCGCGGCCCACGCGGGCTATCCAGGCGTAGTGTGAGTAGCCCCGCTACCTAACCGGCACTACCACCCGCGGCGAGTTCGACGATGGCGCAGGCGAATGACGCGCGAGACGCCGGCAATTCGGCAACGTCTTCGCGCCGAAGCCCGCGGCACGGCGCCGAGGGAGCGCGGGCAGCCCCACGTCCGACGGGCGTAAGCGGGCGCGGCTACGCGTGAGCAGCGCCCGGAGTTCTAAGCCACGTGTCTCGTCATTCACGCTCGCTTCCTCATCGTCCAAGCAGAAAGGGCTACCTGAGGGGAGTGTTCGCGGATTATAACCGACGCGCCTGAAAAAGTCTCTAGTGTGCCGAGTCGGAAATGACTCGTCATTCCACGCTCCACGCTCCTCGATGCGAACGAAAATCCGCCGCCGACTTGTACGCCCGACTTCCGACTCGTCACGTGAAAGACGCTGCGAGTATCCCACCGCGCCCGCGCGGCGGGTTAGCGGGAGACCGCCCCGCCAGTTTGTGTTTGCGCGCCGCCGGGCGCTCTAAGGTACATCGCATTAGCTCACTCACATGCCGCCGCTACGACGTCGCCGCCGCACGCCCGGTTTACGTCGCGACGAAGTCAGCGCGCTCGCCGGGATCTCGACGGCGTACGCCGCGTGGCCGCCCCGCAGCGGCTGAGATTCGAGATCGAGCACGCTGAGGCCGGGCTGGAGACGTTCGATGCTGCGCTCGTCGCCGATCCGCTCGCGGCCGGGCACCTCGCCCTGCTGATGCAGCGCGAAACAGCGCGGTAGGGCCGCCGTCGCGCTCGCGCGAACGCCCGCAAGACGTTCCGGGAGCGCGAGCCCTTCGCGAGCGTCCCCGTCGAGGAGTTTTTTTGCGGATCATCGTCACCGGCGGGGCCGGGTTCATCGGGTCGCACATCGCCGAAGCCTACGTCGCCGCCGGCCACGAGGTGGTCGTGATCGACAGCCTCTGGGAGAAGGGCGGCGGCCGGCGCGAGAACGTCCCCGCCGGCGCAAGCTTCATCCACATGGACGTCCGCGACAAGGGCATCGAGCGATTCTTCCGCGAGTTCTCGCCGGAAATCGTCAACCATCACGCCGCCCAGCATTCGGTTGCCATCAGCGCACGGGATCCGCGCCTCGACGCCGACGTCAACGTCATGGGCTTGATCAACGTGCTCGACACGTCGGTGAAGTTCGGCGTGCGCAAAGTACTATTCGCCTCGAGCGGCGCGACCTTCGGCGAACCGAAGCGCCTGCCCATCGACGAGAACACGCCGCAACATCCCGAATCGCCCTACGCGATCACCAAGATGGTCGCCGAACACTATTTGCGCTTCTACAAGACCCAACACGGACTGGACTTCACCGCGTTTCGTTACGGCAACGTGTACGGACCGCGCCAAGACCCGTCCGGCGAAGCGGGCGTCATCGCGATCTTCATCGGCCGCTTCCTCGCGCGCCAGAGCGTCAAGATCTACTGGGACGGCATGCAGACGCGCGATTACGTGTACGTCGGCGATCTCGCCGACTTGAATCTGCTCGGCCTCGAAAAGGGCAGCGGACAGTGCTATTGCATCGGCACGAATAAGCGCACGAGCGTCAACGAGATCCATAGCGCCCTGGCGCAGGTTACGGGTTTCACCGCGCCCGTCGAGTACTTGCCCAAACGCCCCGGCGACGTGCGCGACGCCCAGATCGATCCCGCGCTCGCCGAGCGCGAACTGGGCTGGAAGCCGAAGACCTCACTGCTCGACGGCATGCGCTCGACCGTCGAGTACTTCCGCGACCGGCTGCCCGCGTAAGACAATGAGTTCGTCCTTTATCGATCTCAGCGGACGCGTCAGCGTCATCACGGGCGCGGCACGCGGCATCGGTTGGGCAGCCGCACACGAACTTGCCTTGGCCGGGTCGGCGGTCGCCCTGATCGACCTCAATGAAAACGAGGCCGTAACGGCGGCGTCGGGGCTCGCGGAAGACCTCGGCGTGGAGGCGCGCGGCTATGCGGCCGACGTGCGTTCCGCGGAAGCGCTCGCGCGCACCATCGACCGGATCGCGCGCGATTTCGGCGCGATCGACCATTTGATCAACAACGCGGGCGTGCAGTTCGTGGCGCCGATCGGCGAGTTCCCGATCGACAAGTGGGATTTCGTCACCTCGATCAACCTCGACGGTGTGTTTTACGCAACCCGCGCGGTGTGGCCGCATCTGGCCGCGCGCAAACGCGGCCGCATCGTCAACATCGCGAGCATCCACGGCCTCGTCGCGTCACCGTACAAACCGGCCTATGTGGCCGCCAAACACGGCGTCGTCGGGCTCACCCGCGCGGCAGCCGTCGAAGGCGCGCCGCTGGGCATCACGGTCAACGCGGTGTGCCCGGGCGCGGTGATGACCGATCTCGTGCGCAATCAGGCGCCGCAATTGGTCGACTCGTTCGGCGGCGGCATCAGCGAAGAAGAGGCGCTCGAACGCGCCTTTCTCACCGCGATGCCTTCGCGCACGTTCATCGAACCCCGCGAAGTCGGCCAACTCTGCACCTACCTGTGCAGCGACGCAGCCCGCTCGATAAACGGCGCCCCGATCTCGATAGACGGCGGCTGGTCCGCCCACTAGGGAAATTCTCTAATTTAGCGTGTGAACGACTTATCTCGTGAACGTGCCCTGTTTGGTGGCGTTTAGGTTCTCGACGGTGAACGAGGCGATCGTGCCGGACGCGCCCGGGGTGAAGGTGACGGCGGCGATGCCCAGGGCGTTCTCGCCGCGCGGGAGATAAGCGAAGGTGTTGCCGCTCCAGTGCGCGAGCGCGAACTCTTCGTGATTGGGGCCGAGCGTGAGCGTTAGGCGCCCGTTCTTCGCAGCGATCACGGCGTCGCCGTAGTACGCGTTTTTGTACGTGCCCTCGTAGGCGCCATCGGCGAGCGCGGGCGCGGGATTGGCCGGCGGACGCTTGCCCGCGAGTTCGCTCGGGTTCACGTACATCTTGGCGAAGAGCGGCGTATAAGCCGCGTACCAGTCGCGCTGGATCGAGCCGAGTTCGGCGAGATCCATGAAGTCGGCGGCGATCGATTCGGGCACGCCGATCGGCATGCCGTTGGTCAGCACCACGATGCCCAAGCGTTCGGAGGGTAAGAGCGCGATCGTGGTCGCGCCGCCGGAGGCAAACCCGCCGGAATGGCTGAGCCGCACGCGGCCCGCCTCATCGTAGCCGACGCCGATGCCGTACCCGTAAAACGAGGTGCGGCTGCTCTCGGTGGGCGTCGGATTGCTGGCGATCTGCGGCACGTGCGTTTCGAGGAGCGCCTTGGCGTCGATGATCTGTTTGCCGTTGTATTTACCGTCGGCTAGCACCAGCCGCAGCCACTTGCCCATGTCGTTGACGCTCGAACTCACGCCGCCTGCGGGCGATTCGGGGTCGGGTTGCCGCGTGAACCTCGCGAGCCACTTGTCGCCCTCACGCACGTGCAGCAGCGCGCGATTTGGAGCCTTCTGGTAATCCGCAAAACGCGAACTGGTGGAACTCATGCCGAGCGGCGCGTAGAGCGTTTGGCGCGACAGTTCTTCCCAGGGCACGCCCGCAGCGTTGGCGACCGACTGCGCGGCCGCAGTGATCCCGAAATTGGTGTAGGCATAGGTGATCCGGAACGGATCGAGGGGCTCGAGTGCGAGCCGTTCGAGGATCGTACCGCGGTCGAAGCCGAGGTCCTCGAGCAGGTCGCCCGCATGGTCGGGCAGACCGCTGCGATGCGAATACATGTCGCCGAGCGTCACGTGCTCGGTCACGTACGGATCGCTCAGCTTGAAGCCGGGCAGGTGCTTGACGACCGGATCGCTCCACTTGACCAGGCCGCGACCGACGAGCGCGGCGATCACGGTAGCGCCGACGGGCTTCGAAACCGAAGCCAGTTGGAAGACGGTATTTGCGTCGACTTTCTTGTTGGTGCCGATCTCGCGGACGCCGAAGCCTTTCGCGTACACGACCTTATCGTCGTGCACGACCGCGATCGCCAGTCCCGGGACGCCCGTCCGGCGCAGGTAGGCCGCCGCCAGTCCGTCGAGTTTCGCGACGGCACGTGCGATGCGTCCGGGCGGAACGGTTATCGCCGACGCTTCGGGAGGGATGGGCTTTGCTGCGAGCGGTCCGGCCAAGCCGCACAGCAACGCTCCCGTCAAAAATACCGCAGCGCGTCGCTGCATCAGGCGGCCACGATGTTCAACAGGCGATCCGGAACGAAGATCTGTTTGCGCACGGTCTTTCCTTGCAGGTGGGCGGCGACGTTCGGATCGGCCAGGGCCAGTTTCGTGGCGTCGGATTCCGAAATCCCCGGCGCGACCGATAGGCGCGCGCGGATTTTTCCGTTGATCTGAACGACCAAATCCAGGAGCGATACGGCCAAAGCCTCAGGATCGAATGCGAGCCAGCGCTGGAGGTGTACGGATTCTGAATAGCCTGCGCGCTCCCATAGCTCCTCCGCAATGTGCGGCGCGAACGGGGCCAGCACCAGCGGCAGCGCGTGGATCGCGTAGAGCAGCGCCGGATCTTCGTCGGCCCCCGGCGTCTGGGCGAATTTGGTCATCGCGTTGACCAATTCGTCCAATCGGGCGAGGGTCGTGTTGTAGTGAAAACGGCGGGTGCTCGATTCTTCGGAGCCGGATTTGAGTGCGGCGTGCAACGAGCGCACGATCTCGCGCTGCGCGTCGCCGCGCAGTTCGGGCAGCCGGTCGAGCGGCACGGCACGCGCCGCCGGCGCGAGCGTGGCCGACGCGCGCCACACGCGGTCGAGAAAGCGCACGCGGCCGGCGATGCCGTCGTCGGTCCACTCCATCGTGTCTTCGGGCGGCGTGGCCTTGAGCAAGAACATGCGCATCGCATCGACGCCGTGCTTGGTCACGGTCTCGTCGATGCCCACGACGTTGCCCTTGCTCTTGCTCATCTTCTCGCCGCCGCGCAAGAGGTTGCCCTGATTGAACAAGCGCGCGAACGGCTCGTCGGCGCCGCTCACCCAGCCCTTGTCGTGCAAGTACTTGTAGAAGAAGCGCGCGTAGAGCAGGTGCAACACCGCATGATCGGCGCCGCCGATGTATTGATCGACGTTCAGCCAGGGGTTGACGGTGGCGGGCTTCCAGGCAGCGGACTCGTCGTGTGGATCCAGATAGCGCACGAAATACCAGGACGAGTCGAAGAACGTGTCCATCGTATCGGTCTCGCGGCGCGCCGGTCCGCCGCATTTCGGGCACGAAACCTCGTAGAACGCCGGATCGCGCGCCAGCGGCGAGCCTTCGCCCGTGATCGGCACGTTTGCGGGCAGCAGAACGGGCAGCGCGCTATCCGGCAGACCCTGTTCGCCGCAACGTTCGCAGTAGACGATCGGAATCGGCGTGCCCCAATAGCGTTGCCGCGAGACGAGCCAATCGCGAATGCGATAGTTGACCGTGCGTTCGCCGATGCCCAGGCCCGCGAGCCGGTCGGCGATGGCGGAGCGCGCGCGCCCCCCGCTCATGCCGGTGAAGTCGCCGCTGGCGATCAGGCGCCCGTCCTCGACGAACGCAGCCTCCAGCGGCGCGTCGCTCGGCGCGTGCGGATCCTCGATCACGCGCGCGATGGGCAGGCCGGCCCGCTGTGCGAATTCGAAGTCGCGCTCGTCGTGCGCGGGCACGCCCATCACGGCGCCCGTGCCGTAATCGGCCAGCACGTAGTTGGTCACCCAGATCGGAATGCGTTCGCCCGAGAGCGGATTGCGCGCGTAACCGCCGGTGGGCACGCCGGATTTCTCCATCAGGCTCGTGCGCTCGAGCTCGGACTTGTTGCGAACCGACGCCGCAAACGCTTCGACCGCCGCAGCCTGCCCGGGGCGCTTGGTCAGAATCTCGGCCACGATCGGATGTTCCGGTGCGACCGCGATGTAGGTGACGCCGAAGAGCGTGTCGACGCGCGTGGTGTACACCGAGATGCGATCCGCGAGATCCTCGACCTCGAACGAGAAGGTCACGCCCTCGCTGCGCCCGATCCAATTGCGTTGCATCGCGCGAATCTTGTCGGGCCAGCCGTCGAGCGTGTCGATCGCGGCCAGGAGCCTATCGGCAAAGGCGGTGATCTTCAAGAACCACTGCGAGAGATTGCGCCGTTCGACGACCGTGCCGCAGCGCCAGCAGCGGCCGTCTTCGACCTGCTCGTTGGCCAGCACCGTCTGGTCCTTGGGACACCAATTGACCGGTGCTTCGCGCTTGTAGGCCAAGCCGTCTTCGTACAGTCGCAAGAAGAGCCACTGGTTCCAGCGGTAATAATCCGGATCGCAGGTAACGATCTCGCGCGACCAGTCGTAGCCCGTGCCCATCAACCGGATTTGCCGGCGCATGTTGGCGATGTTGTGTTGCGTCCACTCGTTGGGGTCGGCGCCGCGCGCGATTGCGGCATTCTCGGCGGGCAAGCCGAAGGCGTCGAAGCCCATCGGATGCACCACGTTGTAGCCGTGCATGCGCATCAGCCGCGCGTACGCGTCGCCCAGCGTGTAATTCTTGGCGTGGCCGACGTGCAGATCGCCCGAGGGATACGGCAGCATCTCGAGCACGTAGAATTTCTCGCGCGGATCGTCGTCGGGCGCGCGATAGAGGTCCTCGGCTTCCCAACGCCGTTGCCAGCGAGCCTCGACGGACCGGAAATCATACGTGAACGGGCGCTCCTCTACCATGCTGCGTCATTTCGCCCTAGACGTTCTTCAGCCCGCGCGTGATGGTACGGGCGTGGATAAACGTCGTTTGCTCCTCGGCGGCATCGTCGCGGCGGCGGTTTGCGCTGCGGCCCTGCGCGCCGTGCATCCGGGCTCCGGCGGCGAAACGCCGGCCCTCGCCGCCGCGCCCGTCGAGACGGGGATACTCGCGGGCAACGCGCCCGGCGCGAAGCCGGTGCCGGCTCGGACGGCGACGCCCGCGCCCGTCGTGGTGTACGTGGCGGGGGAGGTGCGCCGTCCCGGCGTCTACCGGCTGCCGCCGTCCGGCCGCGTCGAAGACGCTGTGAGGGCCGCCGGCGGCCAAGGTCCGTCAGCCGACCCGCTCGCGGTCAACCTCGCCGAGCGGCTACGCGACGGCGAAGAGATCGTGGTGCCGGCGCGGGGCGCCGAGGCGGCGCCGGCACCCTCTCGCGCCGCGTCCACCTCGTCGCGCCGCCGGCGCAAGCGCGCCGCGGTCGCACGCGGAGGCGCGAGTCACGTACGCTCGGCAAAACGCGGGAAGAAAGCGCCTCCCGACGCCCCGGTCGATGTCAACGCCGCCGATGCGACGGCATTGGAATCGGTGCCCGGCATCGGGCCGCGCCTGGCTGCGCGCATCGTCGAGTTCCGCGAGACCAACGGTCCCTTCGCGTCGCCCGACGAGTTGCTCGACGTCAACGGCGTCAGCGAGCGGCTTCTCGACGAAATCGCGCCGTACATCAGCTTCGGTTCGCGCTAAAAGCAGAAGGCGCCCGAATCGCTTCGGACGCCTCTCGAACCTTGGTGCCGTTCGGCTTTACCAGCCGCCGCCGCTGTCGCCGCCGCCGCCGAAATCACCGCCACCACCGCCGCTGTCGAAGCCGCCGCCGGAATCACCCCAGCTGCCGCCTCCCGCGCCGCCCATATCGGCTTGACCGGCATCGGACTGCCAGCCCGCGTTGTCGGCGCCGCTGCTACCGTCGCCGATCACGCCCGAGGGGTTGCCGCCCTGTTCGATGATCGTATTGCCGCCGCGGTTGCCGAAGAGCTCGTTGCCGATGAAGGCGCCGCCGAGGCCGCCGAGCAGGCCGGAGAAGAATCCGCCGCCGCCGCCCCCGCCGTAGCCGGGACCGTACCCGCCGCCGTAACCCGGCGGTCCGTATCCGGGGCCGCCCATGCCGGGACCGCCGTATCCGGGCGGCATCGGCCGCGGGCCGGCGATTGCGCGGAAGATCGCGCGGATGATCAGGAAGCCTGCGAACAAGATGATCGCGAGCCACAGAAGAGACATGCCGCCTCCAAACGATGAGGTCGAACTCGAGGGAGTTGGGACACGATAGGTCGTGGTTGCCGGTTTCACCAGCCCGCGCTCGTGGCTACGGTACTGATCCAGTACGAGCGAGACGCCGGTCAGGATCGCCTGATCCGCGTCGCCGTCGCGCAAATAACCGCGCATCGCATCGTGGATGTTGGTGAACGAGCCTTGCGGGAAGAACGCCTTCGAAGCGCGGTCGCCGACGACCAGATCCTTCTTCTCCGCCTTCGCGAAGTAGAAGAGCACGCCGTTGACCTGCTGCTTGGCGAAGGCCGCCTCGGCCGCGTCGTCGAGCGTTTTGCCGTCGAGCGAGGGCGTCGTCACGACGACGATTTCCTTGCCGGTCGTACGCTGGAAGTCGCCGATCTCGCCGTTGAGCCGGGAGATGGTGGCGCTCTTGAACATCGACGCATCGTCGACGACGTACGACTCGCGCGCCAAGGCGGGCGCGAGCGACGAAACGAGGGCGATCGCCACGGCGGCAACCGCGCCGAAGAATTTCACTTGAGCCTTCATGGAAGTCACGTCCCCCAGTACCCGTGCCTGCCCGGAATGTTTCCGGGCGAGGTCCGGCGCGGCCTCAATGCGACACGCTGAGTAAGGCGATACCGCCCACGATCGAGAGCGAAAAGAGCAGCAAAAAAGCCCAGATGCCCGCGCGCTTGAGGTTTTCGCGCAGGGCCCGTTCGCGGCGCGTCCGGAGCTTCACGAGCTTTGCGCCTGCCTGGATTCGACCGCGCCCCAGAGGCGCTCGAGGTTGTAAAACGCGCGCTGCTCGGGCGTGAACACGTGCACCACGACGCTGCCCAGGTCGAGCAGAATCCAGCCGGCGTCGGCATAGCCTTCGATCCGGGCGACGCGGCCGCCCGATTCCTTGACCTTCTCCACGACGGCGTCGGCGATGGCGCGGGTCTGTACTTTCGAGCGTCCGGTGGCGAGCACGAAAGCATCGGCGACGATCGTCCGGCCCTCGAGCGGCAGGGTCAGGACGTCCTCGGCCTTCTTGTCGAGTGCGGCTTCGCGCACGATTTCGATCAGGTCGGGCAGACGGTACTCCTTTGTTCGGAAAGCCGGCGTCCGGCGCCGGCCGCTTCGTAAACCGCTAGCGCGGCTAAGGTTTGCGGCGCGACGGCCGCGCCCCGGGATTCGAGAAAGGCTATGCTTGCCCGGAGAGTGCCCAGCATCGCCGCAGCGACGTCTTCGAAGGCAAGCCGCTCGAGCGCGGCCCGCTCCGGGAAATTCCGGCCGGGTTCGAGGCCGTCGGCGAGATAGACCAGTTCGTCCAGACGCGACATCCGCGCCGCGGCCGTGGTGTGCTTGCGGATCGGCGAGAGTACGGCTTCGTCGTCGATGCCGAAACGCTCGCGCGCGATTTCCGCACCCAAACGCGCGTGCAGCACGATCGGGTGCGCGCGCTCGAAGGCGTCGATGGGCATCTCGCGCCGCTCGCACTCGTCGAGCAGGCGCTGCGCCGGATAGAGCCGGGCCAGATCGTGCAACATGCCCGCCAGCCGCGCTTTGCTCGCGTCCTCGCCGTGATGCGCCGCGAGCCGGTCGGCCAGCCGCGCGACGCTCACGACGTGCGTGTAGCGATGGCGCGAGCCGAGTTGCGCGTGAACGGCGCTGCACAAGGTGGCGAAGGTCACGGTTGCGAGCCCGCGTTCAGTTGCCGTTCCAAAGCGGCGAGGCGATTGCGGTAGAGTTCGCCGCGTAAATTGCCGGCCCACATGACCACGGCGTTTTCGCCGTTGTCGCTATAGTACGCGCGGCGCGTGGAGACCGTCGTAAAGCCGTATTTGCGGTAGAGCGATTGCGCGACCGTGTTGGACTCGCGCGCCTCGAGCGTGATCCACGACGCGCCGCGTTCGATCGCTTCGTGCAGCAAATGTACGAGGATGCGTTCGCCGTAGCGCTTGCCGCGCTGCTCGGGATGCACGGCGAGCGTGGTGATGTGCGCATCTTCCAAGATGACCCAGATGCCGCCGTAGGCCACGACCGCGTCTCCGTCGGCGCCGCTGCGCGCGCGGCCGACGAAATAGTGCGCGAGCTTGTTATCGTTGAGTTCGCTCGTGAACGCGCTCGGCGGCCACGACGTGGAAAACGACAGCGACTCGATGCGCAGCACGGCGCGGATGTCGCCGTTCGTCATCGGTGCGATGTGCAGGCCTTCCGGACGGTCGGCCAGGCGGGGGTCGAGATCGGCCCTCAACGTTCCCCGTAGTCCGCGCCCACGGCGTGGGGCGACTCCGCCGGCTCGCCGCACAGCGCCCGGCGCGCGACCGCGAGCGCCGGCGGTGGTTCGAACGGTGGCGAGGGATGCACGATTATTCCGCGTTCGCCGAGGCGCGGAGCAGCGCCCTGCCAGGCGCCCGAGCACGTGAGCCGCGCGCCGGGTTCGAGGGCGGCGGCTAGGGCCTCGGCCACCTCCGCGTCGGCGCCGCAAAAGACCGTCCGGGCAGATTCCAGGCGGAGCCGGGCACATACCCGTCCGGGCCGGCCGGCCACGAACGCAGCGGCCGGTTCCGCCCCTTCGGGCCCGTCGAGGACGTCGTACGAATTCACCGCGATCAGCGGCAGGTGCCGCGCCAGCGCCAGCGCCTTCGCGAAACTCAGCGCGATGCGCATGCCCGTGTACGCGCCCGGACCCGTCGAGACGGCGATGGCCTGCAGATCCTCAGGACGCGTTCCGGCGAGCAGCGACTCGACCGCTTCCAGACCTCGTTCCAGCGCCTCATTGGGCGCCACCGACGCCGTGCGCTCCGAGCCGCCGGGCCGGCGCTCCACGAGCGCCACCGAGAAGGGCCCGAGCGCCCCGTCCAGGGCGAGAAGCAGGCCGGCGCCGCCGTTCATGCCTCACGCCCGCCGGGCCGGCGGACGGTGATGCGGCGCTCCGCGTCGCCCGAGCCGGAAATCTCCACCCGCACAACGTTCCCCGGAAGCAGCCCGGGCACGCGTTCCGGCCACTCCACGAAGGTGATCGCGTCCGGGGAGAACGCCTCGTGCAGGCCCGCTTCGACGGCCTCCTCGGGCGAGTCGAGGCGGTAGAGGTCGAGGTGCTCGATCCGGGGCGAGCCGCCGTAGGTGTGGCGCAGGGTGAAGGTCGGGCTCGTTGCCTCGTCCGAGCCGAGCAAGCGTAGGACGGCGGCTCGTACAAAGGTGGTCTTGCCCGCCCCGAGGTCGCCCGAGAGGGCCACGACGTCCCCGGGCCCGAGCGTCGCCGCAAAATCCCCGGCCAGTCGCTCGAAATCGGCCGGTGTGGCCGCCGTCAGGCCGTCAGAACTCACGTCCGCGGCCTGGTGCCCGTTACGACCGCGCCCGGAAAAGAACCGGCGCTCGCTTTCGCGAAAGACGCGGTAATGTCGTGGAAAACGGACGGCCTAACGAACGGCGTCATTACCGGCGTGTTCGCGGCGGCGCCTGCGCCCGCATGCGAGGCGTTTTCCTCGACCGAGCGCCCTCCGACGCCCGCTCACGAATAGAACCCCCAAGCCGCGGAGCATCCCCGACGCCGGGCCCGCGCCCGTGCGTGAAAGTCTGCATTGAATAACGATCGCATCTCCCAGATAAACGTCGAAGACGAAATGCGGGAGTCGTACCTCTCGTACGCGATGTCCGTCATCGCGTCGCGGGCGCTTCCCGACGTGCGCGACGGCCTCAAGCCCGTCCAGCGCCGCATTCTCTACGCGATGTCGGAGATGAATCTCAACCCCGACAAACAGCACCGCAAATGCGCCGGCGTCATCGGCGAGGTGCTCAAGAGCTATCATCCCCACGGCGACTCCTCGGTGTACGACGCGCTGGTCCGCATGGCTCAGGATTTCACCCTGCGCTATCCGCTGATCGACCCGCACGGCAATTTCGGTTCGATCGACGGCGATCCGCCGGCCGCCTACCGCTACACCGAAGCCCGCCTGGCCCGGATCGCGCTCGAGATGTTGGCCGACATCGACAAAAACACCGTCGATTTCGTGCCGAACTTCGACAACCAGAGCACGGAACCGACCGTGCTGCCGGCCCGTCTGCCGCAGCTACTCGTCAACGGTTCCAGCGGCATCGCAGTCGGCATGGCCACCAACATTCCGCCGCACAACGTGGGCGAAATCTGCGACGCGATCGCCTATCTGATCCAATACGAAATCGATAACGGCGAGCAGTCGATCGACGAGCCGAACGAGGCCCTCGACGACGCGCTGTGCGACATCGTGCAGGGCCCCGACTTCCCCACCGGCGGCTTCGCGATGGGTCGCGAGGCGATCCGCCAGGCGTACAAAACGGGCCGCGGTACGGTCGCCGTGCGCGGCAAGGCCGAAATCGTCGAAGAGAAGGGCAAGTTCAAGATCGTCATCACGGAAGTGCCCTTCCAGGTGACGACGGCGCGCATCGTCGAGGCGATCGCCTCGGCCTACGAAGAGAAGTCGATTCCCGGCATCTCGCGTCTCGACAACGAGTCGAGCCGGCGGGGCATGCGCATCGTGGTCGAACTGCAGCGTTCGGCCACTCCCAACGTCGTGCTCAATCAACTCTACAAGCACACGCCCTTGCAGAGCAGCTTCGGCTTCAACATGCTCGCGCTCGTGCCCGCGCCCTCCAATATCCCCGGCGCCGCACCGATCCTCGAGCCCAAAGTGCTCTCGCTGCGTCAATTCATCCAACACTACACGGCGCACCGCAAAGTCGTCATCCGGCGCCGGACGCAGTACGACCTCGATAAGGCCAACGACCGGGCCCACATCCTCGAAGGCTTCCGGATCGCGCTCGATCACATCGACGAAGTCATCACGATCATTCGCGAGAGCCCCACGACCGACGTCGCGCGCGAACGCTTGATCGAGCGCTTCGCGTTCACGCTCACGCAGACGAACGCCATCCTCGACATGCGTCTCCGCACGCTGACCGGCCTCGAACGCCAGAAGATCGAGGATGAATACAACCAACTCAAAGCCTTGATTGCGGAATTGGAAGACATTCTGGCCAAGCCGAGCCGCGTTGCAGCGTTGGTAGGCACCGAGGCGGCCGACGTCAAGAAGCGTTTTGCCGACCCCCGGCGCACGGCCATCGTGCCGGCCGAAGGCGAACTCAATATCGAGGACATCATCCCCGATACCGACGTCGTCGTCACCTCGACGGTCGGCGGCTACGTGAAGCGCGTTTCGGTCGATACGTTCCGCGCGCAAAATCGCGGTGGCCGCGGCGTCATCGGCATCGCGAATTTGAAGAAGGAAGACGTCGTCTCCAACTTCTTCATGACCACCACGCACCAGCACGTGCTGTTCTTCACGAACAAGGGTCGCGCGTATCGCCTGCGGGCGTACGAAATTCCCGACAGCACGCGTCAGGCTCGCGGTACGGCGCTGGTCAACCTCTTGACCCTACCGCCGGGCGAAAACGTAACGGCGGTTTTCCCGATCCGCAACTTCGACGGCGAAGCGTATCTGGTGATGGTCACGCGGCGCGGCGTCATCAAGAAGACGCCGCTGGCCGAGTTCGGCAACATTCGGCGCAACGGGCTCAACGCGGTGTCGCTCGACGACAACGACGAGCTGCTGGCCGTCGATCTCTCCGACGGTTCGCGCGACATCATCCTGGCCACGCGCGACGGCATGGCCGTGCACTTCAGCGAGAAAGACGTGCGGCCCATGGGCCGCAACGCCCGCGGCGTCCGCGCGATCACCCTCGCGGCGGGCGACGAGGTCGTGGCCATGGACGTGGAAGAGGCCGACCGCCGCGAAGTCCTGATCGTCACCTCGCAGGCGTACGGCAAGCGCACCAACATCGACGAGTACCGCCACACCTCGCGCGGCGGTAAGGGCGTCAAGGCGTTCGCCAAGGAGAAAGAGATCGGTTCGGTCGTCGACCAGATCTTGGTCAAGCCCGAAGACGAAGTCTTGCTCATCACCTCGGGCAATCAGGTCATCCGCATCCGCGTTTCCGAGATCCGGCGCGCGGGCCGCTCCACCAAGGGCGTGCGCTTGCAGAAGCTCGAGGCCGGCGACGAGGTCATCGCGATCACGAACCTCGGCGTGCAGACCAAACAGATCGAGGAGATCACCGGCGAGCCGCCGGCAACCCCGGCCTAGCCCCGGGGGCCGAGCAGTTCGTCGACGCTGAAGATCGCCGAGGGCGACGCATCGAAAGCGATCGCGTCGCCGCTCCGGCGCACCTTCACGTCGGCGTAGCCGCGATCGCCGGGCGAGCGATATTGCTCGATCGTCCAGGCGCGCAGGTTTGCGATCCAGTATTCGCGCACGCCTGCGTTCGCGTAGACGAGCAGTTTTCGGCCACGGTCGACCGCGAGCGACGAGTCCGAAATCTCTACGATTGCGGCGAGGTCCGCGATCGCCGGACCGCCGCCGCGATAGTAATCGGCACGACGCGGTGCGAGATAGATGTCGGGCATCGGCGCGGAGTCTGCGTTGAGCCGGAGCGAGACCTGCGGAAAAACGTTGAATTCGCCGCCCAGTGCGAGGACGAACTTCTCCGTCATGCGCAGGACCACGCTCAGGTGCGCCGGGCCCACGTCGTCGCTGCGATGGACGATCTGCCCGTCGAGCAACTCGAAACGTTGATCCCGGTCGAAGAAACCGAGTTCGTCGAGCCGATAGAATTCGTCGGCGGTAAACGTCTTGACAGTAATCGACATGCGCATGACACTCCCGCAGCGTACCGGCCGGCGCCGGCCGGCCGGTTGCCGAGATGTTACGGGGCGACTGCCTCCGCGCCCGCGAGTTCTTTGAGGAAGTCGGTGTGCGTCAGCGGGTGGGAGAACATCGGGTAGTTCTTTTCCACGGCGGCCTTCTGTTCTTCGAGGCTCGTCGCCGCGGTGCAGTCGGTCAGCGTGATCACGTTGTAGCCCTTTTCGTACCCCGTGCGCATCGTCGATTCGACGCAGCAGTTGGTCAGGAATCCGCCGAGCGCTATGTCGGTGATGCCCCGGCTGCGCAGGATGAAATCGAGGTTGGTGCTCTCGAAGCCGCAGAGTCCGCGCTTGCCCTCGATGACGATGTCCTCGGGATGCGGTTTGAGTACGTCGACGATCTCCGCACCCCAACTGCCTTTGCGGAACGATTTTGTATCGACGACGCCCTTGAGGATGCCGTACGGCGTGGGGCTCAGTTCGTGATAATCGTCGGTGAAGGTGATCGGCGCGAAGATGATCGTGGCGCCCAATTCGCGGGCTTTGGCGACCGTCTCGACGGTATTGGCCAGCATGTTGGTTTCGTCCATGACCGGCTTCACGGCCGCATGCAGCGTGCCGCCTTCGCTCACGAAATCGTTCTGGTATTCGATCAGGACGAGCGCCGTTTTCTTGGGGTTCATGCGTTACCTCCGGGCTGTAGGGGGGCAGGGGTATTCGCGGCGGAGGCTCGGCGCCTCCCGTTTCACGCCGGTTCGCGATCCTCGCCGGCTCACGATCACGTGCTCGACCCTGAAGACGTCGTCGGGAAAGGCTGCAAAACCGATCGTCTGGCCGGCGCGCAGTATCGCGCGCTCGTCGTACTCGTCGCCGACAGGCGAGCGGTATCGTTCGATGGCTTGCGCCGAGGCGTCGACGATTTCGCGAATGGTACCGCACCGCATACGGCTGCGGCAAGGGAGCCTCAGTGCTTCTTGGGTGCGCGCGTGGGGCTCGGTGACGGAGTGGGATCTGATGCGGAGGGCGGGGCGGGTTCGACGTAATCGCCGACGGCGGGGGTGATCGCGCCGTCGACCGTCGAGTACATCACTTGCGCGTAGCGGCCGGTGATCTGCGTGACCACCAGCTCGATCGGGCCCTTGGTGGAACGATCGGCGCCGGCATAGACGATCAGTTCGTCGCCNNGGCACGCTCTTCGACCACGAGATCTCGGGCACCGAATCCAGGTCGCCTCCGGGCTGGCTACCCGGATCGCTGTCGAGGTTGACGCGCTGATCGTAGACCACGCGCCCGGTGACGCAGTTGGTGAAGATCAAGCGGGTCGCGGCGGCGACGCGTCCGCTCGAACTGGGCATGCCCGGCAGCCGCGGGCGCAGATCGAAGGGGGCGGTGACCATGAAGTCGGCGTGTGTGGCGCGGCAGTCGGCCACGGTCGGGGGCGCCTCGCCCGGGAATCCCACGGTTCGCGCATTGACGTAGTCGCTGACCATCTTGGTCCACAGCGCCTGCGACATCGTGGCCCGGGCGGCTTCGGAAACCGGCGTGTAGATCAGAACCCGGACCGGCGAGACCCGGGCGGCGAGGGGGGCCGTCGCCGTCCCGGCAAGAAGCGCGGCCAGCAACGCAACCCGCAACCTCGGAAGGGCGCGGGCGGTCCAGCCTGCTGGAGGTAATGATTCTGCCATGAGTGCTCTCCCCGATGTTTCGCAAGCGACGTTCCAGCGCGACGTGATCTCGAGCGACCAACCCGTCCTCGTCGACTTCTGGGCCGACTGGTGCGGTCCGTGCAAGATGCTCGCTCCGGTCGTCGAGAAAGTCAGCCAGTCCTATGCGGGACGGATGCGTTTCGTCAAGCTGAATACCGACCTGAACCCGAGTCTGGCCGGTGAGTACCATGTGTCCGGCATTCCCTGTCTCATCCTCTTCAAGGGCGGGCAGGCGGTCGACCGGATCGTGGGCTTCGTGCCCGAAAAGAAGATCACGGAGATGCTCGACAAGCACCTCGCAGCCGCCTAATCCGCGCGTGAGCCTCCGCGACCTGCCGGCCGTGCACCGGCTGTTGGCGGAGCCCGAGATCGCCGCGTTCGCGCGCGCTCTCGGTCCCGGTGCGGTGAAGGCGACGGTCGACGAGGTGCTCGACGAAGTGCGCCGTCACGTCGCGCGCGAGGGTGCGCCCGTGCCGAGCGGTGCGACGGTGAGCGCCGAGATCGGCGCGCGCCTGCGCCGGCTCGAGCGCGCGGGCTTGCTCGAAGTGCTCAACGCCACCGGCGTGTTGCTGCATACGAACTTGGGCCGGGCGCCGCTGGCGCCGGCGGCCCTTGCGGCGGTGGCGGCCGCGGGCGGCGGGTATTCGAACCTCGAGTACGATCTCGACGCCGGACGGCGCGACTCGCGCTACGCGCGCGTCGCCGATCTGCTGCGCGAGACGACCGGCGCCGAAGATGCTTTGGTAGTAAACAATTGCGCGGCGGCCGTGCTGCTCGTCCTCGATACCTTCGCGCGCGGGCGCGAGGTCGTGGTGGCGCGCGGGGAGTTGATCGAAATCGGCGGCGGTTTTCGCCTGCCCGACGTGCTCGAGCGCAGCGGCGCGACGCTCGTCGAAGTGGGCGCGAGCAATAAGGCCTATCTTTCAGACGTGGAGCGCGCGCTCTCGCCGCGCACCGCGCTCTTGCTGCGCAGCCATCTCTCGAACTTCAAGCTGTCGGGCTTTACCGCGAGCATCGCGCCGGCCGCACTCGCTGCGCTCGGCCGTCGCGCCGGCATTCCATCCGTGGAAGACCTGGGCAGCGGCGCGCTGATCGGCCTCGAGCGGTACGGCCTGCCCCACGAGCGCACGGTCGGTGAAGCGATTGCGGACGGACTCGATCTGGTGGCGTTCTCCGGCGACAAATTGCTCGGCGGGCCGCAGGCCGGCATCATCGCCGGGCGGCGCGCGCTCGTCGCACGCTTGCGCGCGAACCCGCTCTTGCGCGCGCTGCGCGTCGACAAAGCCACGCTGGCCGCACTCGGCGCGACGCTGCGCCTCTACCTCGAGCCGGGCGCGCCCGCCGGCATACCGCTCTACGCGATGCTCGAACGTTCGGTCGCATCGTTGCGTGCGCGGGCCGAGGCGATCGCCGGGCGCATCGGGGCGCGGGTCGTCGAGACGGAGTCGTTGGCCGGCGGCGGCACGCTGCCGCTCGCAGCCCTGCCTTCGATCGCGCTCGCCCTCGACGTTGCGGATGCCGACGAATTCGCTCGCCTGCTGCGCTGCGGCGACCCGCCGGTGGTCGGACGCATCACCGGCGGCGAACTGTTGCTGGATCTGCGCACGGTGCCGCCCGAGCGCGATGAGGATTTGACGCGCGCGGTCGCGCGCGCGGCAGGCGTGTAGTGCACGTCGTCGGCACGGCCGGCCACGTGGATCACGGCAAATCGTCGCTCGTGCGCGCGTTGACCGGCACCGATCCCGATCGCTGGCTGGAGGAGCGCTTGCGCGGCATGACGCTCGACCTCGGGTTCGCGCACCTGCGTTTTCCCGACGGCGTGGAGGCGGGCATCGTCGACGTGCCCGGGCACGAGCGCTTTCTGCACAACATGCTCGCCGGCGCGGCGGGCATGGAGGTGTTGCTGCTGGCGATTGCGGCGAACGAAGGCCCCCGTCCGCAGACCTTCGAGCACCTGCAGATACTTCAGTACTTGAACGTTCGCGCGACCATCGTTGCGGTGACCAAGATCGATCTGCTCGAACCCGGCGACCGCGCGTTTGCGCTCGAAAGCATCGCCGATGCGTTGCGCGGCACGCTCGCGGAGGGCGCGCGGCTACTGCCGGTTTCGACCGTGACCGGCGAGGGCTTGGACGACCTCAAGGCGGCGTTGCACGAAGCGTTGCGCGGCTTACCGCCCCGCGCCGTCGACGCGCCCGTCTATCTGCCGGTCGATCGGGCTTTCGCGTTGCCCGGTTTCGGCACGGTGGTGACCGGCACGTTGATGCAGGGACGCGTCGCGACCGGCGCGCGCTTGCGCGTGTCACCGCCGGGAAGCGACGTGCGCGTGCGCGGGCTGCAGGTGTTCGGCGAAGCGCGCGAGTCGGCGGACGGCGGTACGCGCCTGGCGCTCAATCTGCCCGGCGTCGATGTGGCTGAGGTGGCGCGCGGCGCGGTGGTGGCGAGCGTCGAGATCGAGGCGAGCGATGCGTTTGCCGTCGAGTTCACGGCGCTGCCCGCGGCGCTCGCGATGTTGCGCCGGCGCATGCCCGTGCGCGCCTACATCGGGTCGGCCGAATTACTGGGCCGGCTCGTGTTCGCGCGGACGCCGGTGGAAGCACGGCCCGTCGCGGCGACATTGCTCTTGCGCGCGCCCGTGGTCGCGCCCGTGGGCAGCACGTTCGTCGTGCGTCGACTCTCGCCCAAGGATATCTTGGGCGGCGGCACGCTCGGATCTCCCGCCGTGACCGCTGAAGGGGGGGCGGCGGGCGAAGGCTCGCCCGAAACGCAACGGGTCGCGGCCGCTCTCGCCGAGGCCGGCATCGCCGGCGCAACGGCGGAGCGCATCGCCGCCAAGGCCAACGTGCGCGCCGATCTCGCTGCGGGAGCATTGGAGGCGCTCGCGGCCGAAGGCCGCGCGCTACGCGTTGCAAGGCCCGATGGTTTTGTGGATGCTGCGGCGGCCGACGCATTGCTGGCCCGCGTCGAAGCGGCGTTGCTCGCAAGCGAGAGCGAGAAGCCGTGGCTAATGGGACTTACCCTCATCGGATTATCCCGAGCGCTATCGCAATCCGAGACGTCGCTCGCCCGCCTGCTCTTCGCATTTGCGGAGGACGGCCGCCTGGCGCACCGGCATGGTTACTTCTCCACCCCGGGCTTCGCTCCACGGCTGACCAAAGAGCAGCGCGCGTTCTTCGATGCCCGGCTCGTCGTCGATCCGGCGGCGCCGAACGTTCCGCTACCTTTCGATGCAATCGTAGCGGATATCGGGACGGCGCGCAGCGAAGGACTCTCCCAGGCACTCGACATGCTCCTCGCCGGCGGCGCGCTCGTGAGGGTTGGCGACGCCCTCTATCGCAGATCGCAGATGACCCGGATTCGCGCCGACCTGGAAAATGCGCTAAAGCTGAGAGGGACGCTGACGAT
The DNA here is from genome assembly GCA_003136655.1 of Vulcanimicrobiota bacterium. Lineage (GTDB taxonomy): Bacteria > Vulcanimicrobiota > Vulcanimicrobiia > Vulcanimicrobiales > Vulcanimicrobiaceae > Hesperobacter > Hesperobacter lustricola. The sequence continues at coordinate 37,764 of PLFC01000034.1, read as the reverse complement.
GGCCGAGTTCCGCGATCTAATCGGAACGTCGCGAAAATACGCGGTGCCTCTGCTCGAGTGGTTCGATGCGGCCGGCGTGACGCTCCGCAACGGCGACGTCCGGGTTCTTCGACAGACCGCGAAGGTATGAGATAATTCGTTATGATAGAGTCGTTCCGCGAGCACCCCTGGCACGAACGCTTCAGCGCGCCGGTTCACGGCGAGTCGGGATTGTCGCGCGTCTATTTCGCCATCGATAGCACCCCGGAATACCCGTTCGACCCCGACACGATTACGGCCGATACGGGTCTCAAACCCTATCTCGCCTTTCGCGCGGGCGAACAACCTCCGGGCGAGGCGCCGCCCTATCGATTTTCGAGTTGGGCCTTGGCGGCCCCGGGCGGCCGGACCCAGCCCATCGCGCAACAACTGCGCGGTCTTTATGCGATCATGCGCGAGACGCCGGCCTTTGAGTCGTGGGCGAAACGCGGCGCGTCGCGCTTGCGTTTCGATCTCAACATCGGGCGCAGTCCGTTGACGGTGCGCATCGATCCCGCTTTCGTGGGCTTGCTCGACGACCTCGGGTCGGAAATCGAATCGAACACGCTGTGGTGGCGCGAACCTGCGATCGTCGACGGTGCGTGCCTGCACTGCGGCATCGCGGTTCCGGCGAAGCTCGAGTACGTTCGTCGTTTCGTCGGGGGCTGGCGCAAGTCCGCAACGTGCCGGTTGGCGCTGGCGTATGAAGACGTGGGTCTGGAAGAGGCGCGCATGTTGGGCCTCAATCCGGGTGGCTCCGGCGACCCCGACCGGCACCTCGATTGCCGTCTCGGCGACGATCTCTGGGTGTATTATTTTCCGACGCTGCGCCTCGCGCAATTTGCGGGTTCGCCGCAGTCGACCCTAGAGCCCGAGCGCGTCATCGATGCGTTTCTCAACGACGTGCGGCAGTACGTCCTGCGCCTCTCGATGACTTCGCGCGGCACCCTGGATTTGGATGTGAAGGATTACGGCGACATCCGAGGCGCTTCGTCCGGATTCTCCTTGAACCGGAAGACGGTCAAGGCCATCGCCGCGCTCAATGCGAGCTTCGCGATGCACCTGCGCTTCGGTACCGAGCCGTGGTTCGACATCGAAGGCACCTGCGGAAACTGCTCGCTCAACGTGCTGAGCGAACCCTCTTCGCAAGCCGAATCACACTAACTCTCTAGCCCGCGCGAGCATGTCGGACATCGGCGGCAGATCGCCGGGGTGCGCGCCGCGATGCACCCAGCGGATCGTGCCGCTCGCATCGACGATCGCCGCGCCCGGGAGTTGCGCGCCGTCTTGGATTTTGGTCTCGGCCCAGTTCTGTGAAAACCCGGCCGCCTTGTTCTCGGCACGCCGTTGCTTCAACGCCGGGTCGGTAAAGAGTTTGAGCAGGTTGTACTGTTCGAGGCCCATGGCGCGGTAGGTCCGCTTGTCCTCGTCACCGGTGCAGATGCCGGCGGAGTCGTGTTGCCCGCAGAATCGTTCGGCTTTGCTTTGATCGCCGATCGTTATGAAGCGAACGGCGAGTTCGTCTTCCGGGTGTGCTAGACGGTACTCGCGCAACTGCGCGAGCGGCTCAGCGAAAAACGTTCAACCGACGTGACGGAGCCAGACGACTAGAGCCGGCTGAGGCAGCTTCAGCGCTGCGACCTCGGAGGGCAGCGGATCGCCGGGAACGGGACCGGTTCGCATCAACATTGCATCTGGGTTCGCGAGGCTCACGGTAATCCATTTCGAGCGCGCCTTGGTCATCCGGCAACGCGTGCTCGTGGAAGGCCACCCGGAACTCGCTAGTGCCGAATCGTGAGCACGCCGATGACGATTTCGAGCGCGATCAGCACGATTACGATCAATTCCAGAAATTCGCCGCGTGCGGCCTGGGCCTGGTCGTTGGAGAAGCGGTACATCTCGTTGACGCTTTGCAGTTTCGAGTCGATCTGCTTCTGCCAGTCTTTCAAGCCCAGGCGGCCTGCGGCGCCGCGATAGAGCCGCGCGTAATACGCGTCGCCGATGATCTTCAGCGCGTTGGTGGCGCGGTCGGTCAGCTCGATGATGTCGACGATCAGATAGCGCAGGCGGTCGGCGGCCTGCTGCGCTTCCTTGCGTCCGAAGCGGCGAGTGGGGCGCTTGGGGTCGAGCGCGTAGATCGTGTCGAGTTCGGCATCGAGCCGCGCATCGTAGGTGCGCAGTTCGGCGAGTTGCGTGTTGGCGAACTCGAGGATGTCGAGGATCGCCGCGCCGCCTTCGCGCCGGTCGTACACGAACGCCGTGTCCCACTGCACCACCGCCAAATCATCTTCGAAATACGAGAAGTTGACGCGCAGCGTTTCCTCGCGCTCGGCGTCCATCAGTCGCCGTTCCTCGCCGAGCACGAGGCTCGCCAGGGCCGCACCACACGGCCCGAGCAATTGCGCGGCCGTCACCGGTGTTACGAACGCCTCGACGTCGAACACGAAGTAGTCTTCGAGCAACGGCTGGTGTGGCTCGTCGAGCGCCGGGCCGATTTCTTCGAGCAACCGGTCGAGCGTCGTGCGCGCCAACTGCTCGAGGGCGGGGTCGTTGCGCAGCGTCCGGGTCAGGGCGGCGAAGCTTTGCCAACTGCCCGCGAATTCGCGGGAGATCCGGATCGAGATGATCCCATAGTCGAAGACTTTGGCCCGGATGGTGAAGCCCGAGCTAGAGGGCAAGGTAACCGCGATGGGCGGGGCGGGATAGGCGATCGAGCCGGCCGAGGCCTCGCGGCGCAACTGCAGGGGCGCGCGCGCCACCCCGCTGCCGCCGACGCTGCCCAAACGGGGTAAGTCGATGGTGTCGGCCACGTCGTAGACGAAATAGGCGTGGAAGGCACCCTCCCGGATTGCCGGGGGGATGGCCTGAGCCTCGCGCGGGGCGGCTTCCATCCCGCCTCCTTCGCGGCCGGTGCCCCCTCATCCCGAGCAGCAGAACTTCGAGCGAACAGCCGAAACTTCGTGTTAGCAGTCTCGGTTGTAGAGTGCAAATATGAACGCAGAACGCATGACTCAGCGTGTCGCTGAGTCCCTCAATGCCGCGTACACCCGGGCGCTTTCGGAGCGGAACACGCAGACGACGCCCGAGCACGTTCTCGCGGCCCTCCTCGACCAGCGCGACGGCCTGGCCGAGCCCATCCTGTCCAAGGCCGGAGCCGACCCGCAGGCGCTCCGCCGCCAGGTCGATGCCGCCATTGCCTCGCTCCCGCGCCTGACCGGCAGCGGGGAGCAGAGCCCGACGGTGGCGCCCGCCCTGACCCGCCTCCTGACCCAAGCCGACGAAGAGGCCAAACAGCTCGGCGACGAGTTCGTCTCGGTCGAGCACGTGTTACTTGCGCTCGTGGCCGACCGCGGTCCCGCCGGGAAGCTGCTGCGCGATGCGGGCATCACCCGCGACTCGCTGCTGACGGCGCTCCGCGAAGTGCGCGGCAACCAGCGCGTGACGAGCCAAAATCCCGAAGGCACCTATCAGTCCCTCGAGCGGTACGGTCAGGATTTGACCCGCGCGGCCGAGCAGGGCAAACTCGACCCGGTCATCGGCCGCGACGACGAGATCCGGCGCGTGGTTCAAGTGCTCTCGCGCCGCACCAAGAACAANNGGCGTCGGCAAGACGGCGATCGTGGAGGGACTCGCGCAGCGCATCGTGCGCGGCGACGTGCCCGAGGGTCTCAAAGATAAGCGCATCATCTCGCTCGACATGGGCGCGCTGATCGCCGGCGCCAAATTCCGCGGCGAATTCGAAGAGCGCCTCAAAGCCGTGCTCAAAGACGTGCAGGGCGCCGAAGGCCGCATTCTGCTCTTTATCGACGAGCTGCACAACGTCGTAGGCGCGGGCAAGGCCGAAGGTTCGATGGACGCGGGGAATTTGCTCAAGCCGTTGCTCGCGCGCGGCGAACTGCACCTGATCGGGGCGACCACGCTCGACGAGTATCGCAAGTACATCGA
>PLFC01000034.1:0-33784 GCA_003136655.1 Vulcanimicrobiota bacterium | reverse complement strand
ATCGACCTCGTCGACGAAGCGGGCGCGAAGTTGCGCACCGAGATCGATTCGATGCCCGTCGAACTCGACGAAGCGTCGCGCCGCGCCATGCAGCTCGAGATCGAGCGCGAAGCGCTGAAGAAAGAAACCGACGAAGGCTCCAAGGCCCGCCTCGACAAGATCGAGCGCGAGCTGGCCGAGCTGCGCGCCGAAACCGACGGCATCAAAGCGCGTTGGCAAGGCGAGAAGGACGCGGTTCAGAAATTGCGCGCGCTACGCGAGCAGATCGACGCGACCAAGACCGAGATCGAACAGGCCGAGCGCCAGTACGATCTCAACCGCGCCGCCGAGCTGCGCTACGGCAAGATGGCCACCCTCGAGAAGCAGCTCAAGGACGAAGAGAAGGCGATCACGGGCGACGGCGCCCCGCGTCTGCTCAAAGAAGAAGTCGATGAAGAAGACATCGCCGACGTGGTCAGCCGCTGGACCGGCATTCCGGTCTCGAAGCTGCTCGAGGGCGAGATGCGCAAACTGCTCAAGCTCGACGAAGAACTGCACAAGCGCGTCATCGGTCAGGACGAAGCGGTCACCGCCGTTGCGGAAGCCGTCATCCGTTCGCGCTCGGGCCTCTCCGATCCGAACCGCCCGATCGGCTCGTTCATCTTCCTGGGGCCCACGGGCGTGGGCAAGACGGAACTGGCGCGCGCGCTCGCGAGCTATCTCTTCGACGACGAACGCGCGATGATCCGCATCGACATGTCGGAGTACGGCGAGAAGCATTCCGTGTCGCGTCTGATCGGCGCACCGCCGGGATACGTCGGCTACGACGAAGGTGGTCAGTTGACCGAAGCCGTGCGACGCCGTCCGTTCTCCGTGGTGCTCTTCGACGAGATCGAGAAGGCCGCGCCCGACGTGTTCAACGTCTTCTTGCAGATACTCGACGACGGCCGCCTGACCGANNACTTCAAGAACACGATCCTGATCATGACCTCCAACATCGGCAGCCATCGCATCCTGGATTTCCAGGGCTCGAACGGCGCTGATTACGCGGTGATGCGCGCGACGGTGCTCGACGAACTGCGCAAGCATTTCCGGCCGGAGTTCCTCANNCGCGTCGACGAGATCGTGGTCTTCCAAGCGCTCAGCGAAGAGCAGTTGACCAAGATCGTCGACATCCAGCTCGATCGCCTGCGCTCGCGACTCACCGAACGGCGCATCGTGCTCGACGTCTCCGAAGCGGCAAAGCGGCATCTGGTCAAGACGGGCTACGATCCGATCTACGGAGCGCGCCCGCTCAAGCGGGCGGTGCAGCGCGAACTCGAAACCCCGCTCGGACGCAAGATCCTGGCCGGCGAGGTGCGCGACGGCCAGAACGTTTACGTCGACTACGACGAGAACAGGGGCGAGCTGGTCTTCACCGTCGGCTTGCCCGAGCTACCCGAACTCGAACCGCTGCGCTAAGCGCTCAGTCGTCGGGTTCGCGATCGTAGAGGCGGCGAAGTTCGGTCTTCGCCGCCTCTAAAATTTTGCGCCGCGCCGGAGGCAAGTCTTTGCCGGCGCGGTTGATGTAGAAGGTCAGCATCGACATGGCCGAGCGGTAGGGTTCTGCCTTGCGTCGCGAACTGTGTTCGGCGGAGCGCTTGAGCGAGCGGGCGATCTCCGCCGGATCGTCGAGCGCGAAGACGCCCTGCTCGAGGTCGAGCGCGTCGCTGTGCTCGGTGACGTCCTGGGACCATTTGCGCGTGGCCATAGGGGCCGTATTCCCATCGCGCCGGAACGAGGTTCATGCCCGCTCGCGGGGTAGAGATAGCGTATGAATAGCGAAAAGATTGCCTGCGCCCACACCGAGTGCCAATGCTTCGTCACGTCGGAACTCGACGCCGACAGCGATGCCGCGCTCGAAGCCTACTGTTCCGACTCGTGCCGGAACGCCGAAGACGGCCACGAACGCGGCGACATCGCCTGCGCCTGCGGCCATCCCCAGTGCGACGAACCCTAGGCTAGTCGAATGCGGGCACGTCGAGCTTCGTTCCTCATGCAGGGCTCCTGGACGTGGCGGGGGTCCTCTATGGTACGACTAGCCAGGGCGGGGTTGGAAAGAGAGCTGAAGGTACGGTCTTTAGTATCACGCCGCAAGGAACGGAGAAAGTCCTCTGGACCTTTAAGAAGAAGGGTGACGGGTCTGGACCTCTTGGCGGCTTGACGAATATCGGCGATATTCTATACGGAACGACACCTATAGGGGGCGCTAAGAAGCAGGGCTGCGTCTTCAGCGTTCAGTTGAACGGTAAGAAGAAGGCCACAGAGGCTGTAGTTTACAGCTTTGCAGAAAATGCCAATGATGGATCAGAACCCTACTCCGATCTTCTTGTCTCCGGACAGAACCTGTATGGTACGACGCTCTACGGCGGCGCTTCGGGTGGCTATGGAATCGTCTTCGAAGTGACCCAAGGCGGCCAGGAGACGATACTCCATAGTTTTTCGGGAAAAACCGATGGCTACGCGCCGTATGGTGGTCTCGTACAGCTGGATGGGGTCCTGTACGGGACGACCAGCTCTGGAGGGCCGAGCGAAGACGGGACGGTCTTTGCGCTGACGCCGTAGCGGCTTAGGCTAAGACCTTGTCCCGCTTGCGCGCGCGCAGGCGGTCGGTCTCGTTGAGCAGGCGCTTGCGGATGCGGATCGACTTCGGCGTGACTTCGACCAGTTCGTCGTCTTCGATGAACTCGATGGCGCGCTCGAGCGACATCTCTTCGGGCGGTGAGAGCTTCGTGCTGTCGTCCGAACCCGAGGCGCGCATGTTTGTCAGCTTCTTGGCGCGCACGACGTTGATCGAGATGTCCTTGTCGTCGTTGCTGCGGCCCACGATCATGCCTTCGTAGACGTCGACGCCTTCGCCCACGAAGAAGCGGCCGCGGGCTTCGAGGCCGACCATTGCGTACGACGTGGTCGTGCCGGAGTCGCTCGAGACGAGCGCGCCGACCGAACGGCCGGGCAGTTCGCCGCTCCACTCCTGGTGATCGTAATACGTGTGCGACATGATCGCGGTGCCGCGCGAGAGCGTCAGCAACTCGCCGCGCAAACCGAAGATGGCGCGCGTGGGCATCGTGTATTCGAGACGGCGGCTATCGCCGACGTTGAGCATGTTCGACATGATCGCCTTACGCCGGCCGAGCGACTCGATGACCGCGCCCGCGTACTCCTCTTGCACGTCGACCACCACGTACTCGACGGGCTCCCACTTCTTGCCGTCGCGTTCGGTGATGATGACCTGCGGTTTGGAAACCGCGATCTCGTAGCCTTCGCGACGCATCGTCTCGATCAGGATCGAGAGATGCAGTTCGCCGCGTCCGCGCACTTCGAACGTGTCGGCGCTCTCCGTGTCGGAAACGCGCAGCGCAACGTTGGATTCCAACTCACGCATCAGCCGCTCGCGGATCTGGCGCGAGGTCAGGAACTTGCCCTCTTTGCCCGCGAACGGCGAGGCGTTGACCATGAAGAACATCGAGACCGTGGGCTCGTCGACGGCAACCGCGTGCAGGCCTTCGGGCGCGGATGCGTCGGCGATGGTGTCGCCGATGTTGAGTCCTTCGATTCCGGACACGCAGACGATGTCGCCCGCGGCGGCTTCGTCGACTTCGACGCGCTCCAAGCCGGCGAATGTGAGCAGCTTCGTGAGCCGCAGGCCGGTCTCGACCGCGCCTTCGCGGCCGACCTTGGCGATCGGCGCGTTGACCTTAATGGAACCGCGGAACACGCGGCCGATGCCGATGCGCCCGACATACTTATTGTGGTCGATGGCCGAGACCAGCATCTGGAAGGGGCCCTCTTCGGCCGGCGCTTCCGGAACGCGCTGGTGGATCGTGTCGAAGAGCGGTTCGAGGTTGACGCCCTCGTCGGCCAGATTCAGCTTGGCGATGCCCTGCTTGCCGTTGGTGTAGACGACGGCGAAATCTGCCTGCTCGTCGCTGGCGCCCAGTTCGATAAAGAGGTCGAACACTTCGTTGACGACTTCTTCGGCCCGCGCGTCCTTACGGTCGATCTTGTTGATGACGACGATCGCGCGCAGATCGAGTTCGAGCGCTTTGCGCAGCACGAAGCGGGTTTGGGGCATCACGCCCTCGGCCGCATCGACCAGCAGCAGCACGCCCTGCACCATCTGTAAGACGCGCTCGACCTCGCCGCCGAAATCGGAGTGGCCGGGCGTATCGACGATGTTGTACTTGAAATCACCGTGGCGCACCGCGGTGTTTTTGGCCAAGATCGTGATGCCTCGCTCTCGCTCGAGCGGGTTGGAGTCCATCATGCGGGTGCCGGTGCTCTGGCCCTCGCGAAAGACGCCGCTCTGCTTGAGCATGGCATCGACTAAGGTCGTCTTGCCATGGTCGACGTGGGCGATGATGGCAATGTTGCGGATATCGGGGCGAGTCGTCACGTGCTTCAGTATACCATGCCCCGGGAGCCCTCGCCGACGGCTTTAGCCTGGCACTAGGTACCGAATCGGCGCTGCCTCCTTGCGAAGGAGCCTAACGCCTCCTCGAAGAGGGTCTCGTCGAAGTCGGGCCAGCGGACGTTGGTGGCCCACAGCTCGGCGTACGCGCTCTGGTAGAGCATGAAATTCGAGAGGCGCAGCTCGCCGCCGGTGCGGATCACGAGGTCGGGATCGGGCATGCCGGCCGTGTAGAGGTAGCCCGAAAGCGAGGCATCGTCGATCGACGCGGGATCGAGCCGGCCCGCGGCCACGTCGGCGGTCAGGGCCCGGATCGCGTCGCAGAGTTCGCGGCGCGCGCCGTAATTGAGCGCTAGGTTGAGCACCAGGCCGTCGTTGGTGGCCGTCGCCGCGCAGAGTGCGCGGATCGCTTCGCACGTCGGCCCAGGCAAGGCGTCGAGCCGGCCGATGGCCGTCACGCGCACGTTTTCGCGGCGCAGCGAGTCGAGTTCTCGCTCGGCAAACGAACGCAGCAGATCCATGAGCATTGCCACGTCGGCCGGTGCGCGATTGCGGTTCTCTTCGGAGAATGCGTACACGGTGAGGATCTCGACGCCGAAGCGCATCGCCGCGCGCACGACGGAGCGCAAACGCCTNNCGTGGAATGTGCGCGAACAGAATCGATCATGATTGCGCCGCCAAGCGCAAACCGGCGCCGGACGTGCGTTCGTCGCTCGCGTGCACCGCGCGCACGACCGCTTCCAACTCGTCCACGTAGGCCAGGAATCGTTCGCGTCCGGATTCCGTAATGCGCACGATCGTCGTGGGCCGCCCCGAGCCGCGTTTGCGTTCGAGCGTGACGATTGCAGTTTCGGCAAGCGCGTGCAGATGACGGTTGAGGTTGCCGTCGGTGAGCGCGCAGGCTTCTTGCAGCGCGGTGAAGCTCATGCCGGCGGGATTGGCCACTAGACACGTACAGACGGCCAGCCTGCCCCGCTCGTGAAAGATACGCTCCAGCCCCTCGTAGGCGAACGGCGCTTGGTTCATCGGATCGTGCGAGTCCTTTCCTGAAGGGGACGGGCCCGGACGATCGCGCCGATCGCGATCTGTCCGAGGCCGAATGCGGCGGGCATGATCCACCAGGCCAACGGATCTATGTTCGGCAGCAAGAGTAGCGCGGTTGCGGCCGCCCCGAAGGCGATGGCCACGTACACGACCTCGCGCGGCACCATCGAGCGCGAGGCGAAAAGGCCCAGGGCGTAGGTGGCGCACCACATGCCGGGCAGCAGGTCGAAGAGACCGCGCAGCACGAGCGCCAGGGTCACCACGCCGCCGGCCGCGATCGCGGGCAAGATGGTGAAGCCGACGGTGCGCATCTGCGCGGCGGCCTGGGGATCGGGGTGACGCGAGCGCCAGGCGACGATGGCGCCGTAGTTGATCGCCAGGGCCAGGCCAAGGCAGATCAGCCAGATCCAGAGGTAGGTCAGCCGCGTTGAGGGAGCGATGGGGTGCGGGGCGAGCACGAACTGCGCGGCCCCGGCGCCCAAGGCGACCACGCCGCTTGCCACAGCGGCGTTGCCCGAATATCCGTCAAAGCGCTGCAGCGTCGCGAGACGGCCGCGCACCTCGGCCAGATCCGCCAGGGCCCGGCGTACTTCCATGGCCGCAAGACTTTGCGATGCAAAGTCAGTCCACCTGCGCGGCGCGGCGGCTTATCGGCCGGCGGCCGCGAAGTAGAGCGTTGCGAAGTTGCCGGAGATGATTTATGCGCGTGATGATTCGCAGAGGCTTTGCACTGATTGGATTCGTCGCCGTGGCCGGGTGTGCGGGCGTGGCGACGGACGCGCCTGCGCGCAGCGTACTCGCGCTTAGTCTCGCGACTCCGGTTCGAGCCGCGTGCGAAAATGCACGCTTCGGCTTCGCGCACTGCGCGGCGCGCATACGCGAGGATGGCGACGTCGCGCTCGCAGGGCTGCCCAAGGGCTACGGACCCCAGGATTTGTGGAGCGCGTACAGTCTGACCGACGACATCGGCGGCGGCGCGGGCGCGACGGCCGCGATCATCGATGCGTACGACGACCCCAATCTGCTCGCCGATGTCGCGGAGTATCGCAGCACCTATGGCTTAGCCGCGTGCGGCTCGGGATGTTTGGCTAAGGTCAATCAGATGGGCGGCTCGTCTTTGCCCTCGCCGAACGCGGGCTGGGCCGTCGAAGAGTCGCTCGATGCCGACATGGTCTCGGCGCTCTGTCCCAACTGCAAGATTCTCTTAGTGGAGGCGAGCAGTGCGTCGCTCTCCGATCTCGGCGCCGCGGTGAGCGAAGCGCGGACGTTGGGCGCGACGGTGATCTCCACCGGCTACACCGGCGCGGAGTTCGAGGGCGAGGACGCCCACTCGCCCTACGATGCGGGCCGCCCGGTCACCGCAGCCGCGGGCGACTCGGGCTACGGCATCGGTTACCCGGCGGCCCTACCCTACGTGACCGCGGTTGGGTCCACGACCTTGAAAAAAGGCGGCGGCGGCAGCCGTGGCTGGACCGAGACTGCCGATGGCGGCGGCGGCTGCGCGCAATACGCCAAGAAGCCCGCGTGGCAGCACGACACGTTCTGCACGACGCGCACCGACGTGGACGCGGCCTTCGTGGGTGACCCTTCGACCGGCGTCGCGATCTACGACTCGTATCAGGAGAACGGCTGGCTCGTGGTCGGCGGCACGAGCGTCGGTGCGCCGGCGCTCGCCGCACTCTACGCGCTCGCCGGCAACGCGAGAACCATCAAGAACGCGCGCACGCTCTATGCGCACGCCTCGAAACTCTACGACATTCCGCCCAGCGGCTACGACGAGCCCACCGGAAACGGAACGCCCGACGGGCTTGGTGCGTTCTAGCTCGCTAGCTCGCGATCTCGGGGGCTGCGGGCTTTTCGCCTGCGAGCACGCGCTTCCAGGGAAAGGCGAAGCGGTGCGGCCGGACCGTTTCCAGCAGCGGCCGTTCGATGAAGTAGGTGACGGCCGCGGAGACGAGCACGCTCAGCAACACGGAAAGGCCGAGGAACCACGGTTTCCAGGCGTCGTCATCGTGCGGGTTGAGCGCGGCGGTGGGCGGCAGATGGTGTTGCAACAGGTAGAGTTCGATCAACGTGTGCCACAGATAGAGATTGTATGAGAGCACCGAGATGAATACGAGCACCGGATTGGCCAGCAGTTTGCGCCACCAGGTTTGCGAGAGACACGAGCCGATCACGAGCACCGCGAGCGCGAAGGCGAGGCCCGTGCGGCCGAGCAACACCCATTGCGCGCGCTGCATCGTGACGAACTCGGCCTGACCCGCCGAAGCCAGCATGAACCAGAGCACGACGAGGCTGCCGATTGCGGCGAGTGTGAAGCCGAGGCGCGCGCGCCCGGTCCAGGCCAGGCGCGTTCGTGCATAGACCACCGCGTACGCCGAAAACATGCCCAGCGCGAAGATGTCGAGAAAGGCCGGCACTTGCCGCGTGACGGGTTCGGTCAGGATGCAGCAGCCCGCGAAGGCGTAGCGATACCCGATTGCGATCGCGACCATGGCCGCGAGCGTGGGCAGCGGGCCGCGCATGAAGAGGATCGCGAGCAGCGGGAAGATCAGATAGAACTGCACCTCGACGCCGAGGCTCCAGAATACCGCGTTGGTGCCCCCGAGCGGATCGTTGTACCAGTTGTTCAGGAAGAGCAGATGCGTAAAGGCGGCCGGCGCGAGATACTGGATGCGCGCGAAGTGCGGCAGCGCCACGAGTAGCGTCGCGATCAGCGCGAGCACGTACGAGGGCACGATCTTGATGAAGCGCCGGTAGGCGAAGGTCTTCACCGACTGCGCCGGGCCGCCGTCGAGCACGTGTCGAGCGTAGGGAAAGAAGAGGCAGAAGCCCGAGATCAGGAAGAAGAGTTCCACGCCCAAATAGCCCGACTCCGCGAACACCGAGAATGGCCAGGGCGGCGTGTAAAACGAAAACAGCCAGCTATGAAAGCCGAAGACGAGCAGGATCGCGATCCCGCGCAGGCCGTCGACGACCTCGGTGCCGGCTCTGACGTGCTCCTTCACCGCAGGGCGCTTCGCCCCGGGTCCCGGCTCTCCATCGCCGCACCCATTCCCAGGGACAGGGAAGTATCTGCGGAACCGATGGCGAAGAGGCGGGTATATTGCGCTCCTAATGGTTCCGGGATACTACGAGGTTCGACATGATTTTTCGCTCTCGACTCTCCGCTCTGTTCTTTACTTCCGCCCTGGCGCTCGCAGGATGCGGCGGCGCTCACGCGCTTTCGGCCCCTTCGTCCGGCCTCGCCGGATCGTCGGGAGGCGACGCCTCTCGCGCCTTGAGTCCCAAGGCCTTCCAACTCAACAACGGTGCCCAGTTCGTGGAGTATCCGGGCCCGTGCGACGTGCCCCTCGGGCAATTGAGCCACGGTGCGTCCCAGCTGTCGATGTGGTTCTCCGTGCCCGCGGGCTGCAAGAAGAATGCGCCCGGCTTCGTGGGGAAGGTCACGATCTCGACTGGCCAGATCACGACCTATCCGCTCGGCGCGTCGTCGGTGCCCGGCCCTATTGCCGAGAACGACAACTACGTCTGGGTGGCCGACCAGCACAAGAATAAGACGGGCTCGCGGCTGATCTACCAGTTTACCGAGAGCGGTTCGTCCACGTCGTATCCCCTGCCCAACGCCATCGACGTGTCGAGCCTCGTCGCCGGACCCGACGGGAACCTGTGGTTCTGCGGCAGCTACACGAGCGGGAAGACGACGCTCGCGGGCTACGGGTACGTCACGCCCACGGGCTCCTCGAAACTCTACGAACTCAAAGGCGCCGGCGTGCCCGTGCTCACCTCCATCGCAGCCGGCGCCGACGGCAACCTCTACATTGCCGACGAGAGCGGGAACATCGATCGGGTCGCGCCCGCTACGGGAGCGGCGACCACGTTCAACGTCGGTGGCCACCCGCTCTACATCACCAACTCCTCGGGCGTGATGGTCTATTCGGATTCGGTCGCCGCGCAACTTTCGGTCATCACGAGTAACGGCACCTCGACGACGTATCCCGCGCCGAACGGCCAGCACCCGGGCTTTCTCGCGCGGAAAGCCGACGGCTCCGTGCTGTACATCGACACCGCCAACAACAGCGCGGCGATCGGGACGTTCATTCCCTCGAGCGACACGTACGAGCCCGAGGCGACCGCGCCCAAACCGAACCTGCGCTACATCTACAACGGCTTCGACGGCAACATGTGGCTCACCGATGCCACCGGCGATGTCGGAGCCTATCTCAAGTTCATCCTGACCACCGCGCCGGCGAGCTTATCGCTCAAAGGGCCGTCGAACTGTTCGGGTACGTTTACTCCTGCCGAGCCCGGCTCCACGGCAAACTTCGACGCCACGTCTCAGAACAGCAATATCGCAACGGTTTCGCCTTCCAGCGGTCCTCCCGGAACGGTCTTCACCGTCACCGGAGAAGGCGCCGGCTCGACGGGCATCCTCGTGCAAGACCAGATCGGCAACGACGTGTTGGTCAACATCTCCGTCAGCGGTTCGTGCGCCAGCGGCAACTCCGATACGATCTTCATTCCCGACAACTCGCAGGTGCTGATCTACGACGCCAAGACCGGCGGCCAACTGGGCACGATCACGAACGGCATCGGCGGCCCGACGGGCATGGATATCGACACGAGCGGCGATCTCTACGTGGCCAACAGCGACGCGGAAGACGGCGTCGAGTTTTTGACCGGTCAGAGCAGTCCGACCACGACGTTCGGCACCCCGGGCACGCACCCGTGGGACATCACCAAGTGCGTGGATGGAACGGTCTACATCGCTCCACTCGATTCGCAAACCGTGGCCGTGTATGCAAACGGTGCCGATTCGCCGACGAGCTTCATCTCGAACTCGGATTCGACCGGGAACTTCGCGGTGCACTGCGATCCGTCGGGCAACGTGTACGTAGCCTACGAGAGCAGCCAATACAACGAAGCGCGCGTCAAGGAGTTCGGTCCGGGCGGAACGGGCTCGGGCGCACTTCTCGGGCCGGCCGGCGGATACCGCAGTTCGCTGACCATCGACGCGAATGCCGATGTGGTGTTCGCCAACACGACGACCGGGAACATCGAGTTCTGGGCGCCCGGCGGAACGCAGCCGTACAAGAAGATCACGACGCTGCAGAACTCCGGCACGCTGCAGTACCTGAAGTTCGACTCGGGCGAGCAATTGCTCTGGGCTCAGGTCGCGAGCGGCGGCGGCACGATCGCCTACGCGCTCGATCCCTCGAGCGGCTCGATCGTCGAGCAACTCGCGCTCGTGTCGGACGGCGGACCCGGTTTGGCCGTCGCGCCTGCCGATGACTTCGCCAAGACTCGGGCGAAGGGTCGTCCGGCGATGCGTATGCACAACACCTGGCAGCCGCCGACCGATTTCAGGCCGCGGCCGCTCCCAACGGCCTTCAAACCCTGACCGAGTGGACCTGGGTTACTCTGGCGGTTGGCGCCGCACTCCTGATCCTGGCCGCAACCTACATCATGCGCCGGACGGTAACGGCGTCGCCGGGCATACAGCTCGGCGACGCCCGCCTCGTCACCGACCGGCGCGCGAGCGCGCGAAAACTGGGTTGGAATCGGATCGACGTCGAGGGCGAAGCCGGCTCGCCCGCATTCTGTTACACGGTCGGCATGGGCGCGAAGAATCTGCCCGACCTCTTACTCATTTGGGACGCGGATAAGGCGGCGCGCACGGCGCTGCTCGAAGCGGTCGCCGCGGCGATCGTGAAACGGCGCGGACCGGTGCCCGAGCATTTCGAACCGCTCGGCCCGGGCCGCGTTCGCTTGAATCGCGTCTACGACGAGGAGTTTTTCGAAAAATGTCCGCTCGCGCAATCGTGGAACGCGATGCAAGGCATTCGGCGCGGAAGCGGTCTGCAGATCGTCCTCGCCGACGAAAACGGACGGTACCCCGACTGAAGTCGTCCGCGCCGGCACCGGCGCACACGTCGCCGAGTTGGGCTCGCGCGTGCAACCGCGGTTCGGCCGACTTCGAGCGCTTCAGTCTCGTGATGAGTTAAACCGGGCATGGGCGTCGAAGCGACGCTCATGCTCCGCGTCACCACCTTCAACGCCAACGGCATCCGCGCCGCAGCGCGCAAGGGCTTCTTCGCCTGGCTACGGCGCACCGCGCCCGACGTGCTCTGCATCCAAGAGACCAAGGCGCAGGAGCACCAGCTTCCGCCCGAGGCGCTCGACCTCGAAGAGTACAGTTATGCTTTCGTCGACGCGCAGAAGAAAGGCTACAGCGGCGTGGCGATGTACGCCAAGATGCCGCCCGATGCGATCGTGCGCGGCTTCGGCTTGCCCGACATCGACGCCGAGGGCCGCTACGTGCAGTTCGACTGGGGCTCGTTCAGCATCGCCTCGCTCTACGTGCCTTCGGGCACGTCGGGCGAGCTGCGTCAGGGCGTCAAAGACAGCTTCCTCGAGCAGTTCATCGCGATCTTAGCGCGCAAACGCAACGACGGCCGCAGCTACATCCTCTGCGGCGACTATAACATCGCACACAAGGCCATCGATACCTACGACCCGGTGCGCAATGCGAAGGTCACGGGCCACCTTCCCCACGAGCGGGCGTGGATGGACGCGGTCATCGATCGAGCGGGCTGGGTCGATGCGTTTCGCGTCGTCGACGGCGAACGCAAGCGCTACACCTGGTGGTCGAACTGGCCCGGAGCGTTCGAACGCAATCTGGGCTGGCGCATCGATTATCAGCTCGTCACGCCCGATCTCGCGAGTGCGGCGCGCGCGGCGTCGATCTACGTCGACGAGCGCTTCTCCGATCACGCTCCGGTGACGATCGATTACGACCTCGAGCTTCCCGCGGCGTCAGGCGTGACGCCGCGGGTTTAGGCGCTCGAGCGCCGGGTACTTTTAGGCGACACATTCTCGAGGAGGTATGCGATGGCGGCAAAGAAGACGACTGCAAAGACGACGGTTCGAAAGGCGAGTACCGGGAAGCGGAAATACGGGCCGCTGGCTGGCGAGAAGGTCGAGCAGTCGATGCGCGAGATGAAGAGCGGTGAACTGCGGTCAGGTGGTTCGGGCAAAAAGGTGACCAACCCGAAACAGGCGATTGCGATCGGACTGAGCGAGGCGCGCCGCGAAGGCGGCAAGGTACCGCCGAATCATAAGAAGACGAACACCTAGAGGCCGCTGGAGTAACGTGACCTTAACCGGCGATCGGTCGCGTACACCAAACGGGTTGCTGACTTGCTGCGGGCGCGCTTCAGATGTTCGCGCGACCTGCTCAGAAGCGATTGCATTGCAAGGAACCCAGCCCACCCTTGTTGGAAAGCGTATACTCGTGAATCAAGGAATCATTGCTCGCTCGACTCACGCGTGAGCTTTCTCGAAGCTGGCGTTCTCGACGTCATATTGCCTGCTGCCCAAAGGATCGGCTGGCGAGGTGGTTGCCTCGGCTTCTGCAATCATGGACTGGGGCCATACAATTCTGACAAGGCGGCGGTTTGCTATTGCATATGCCTGATGCCGATGCATTATTGGTCTTTTCGCACTGCTTTGGAAGATGCGTACGCGGACGACCCGATCCCGTTTCCGGTGAGGCCTTTCATCATAGACATCGGTTGTGGACCAGCGACTACATCGCTAGCTATTTTGGACTGGCTTGAGGAGCGACGAGGCCCAGGTGTGACGCTTCTTACTTATCTGGGTATCGATACGTCTGAGCCACTGCGGAGGTTGGGCGAAGAACTGCTCGGTATTGAGCCCCTCGCGGGACGTTGCCGGGCTTTGCTCGTCGAATCTTTGGACACGCTCGAGCAGCAAGAGTTCATGCGGTTGCAGGAGGGCTGCGACGGCGTGGTGTTCGCTGCAAGCTACGTCGTCCATCAGGAGTTCATGCAGGATATGTCGCCGCTTGCGAATCTCATGCGATACGCACGCGAGCGCTCGGCCGGTCTTCCTGCCTGGCTTTTGCTTCAGGATGCGAATTATGCCAAGAAGGAGGGCAAGCACACCCTAGTTTGGCCGGAGCAACGAGTCCGACTTCTTGCCGACCTATGCGAATCGCTCGGCTACATCATCAGGCCCAGAAAGGCGACCTACTCCACCCCGCACGTGGAAATCGCTCCGGATGGAACCTTCGAGTTCGGCGAGCCGCCTGCTACGAAGAACGTCTGCGCCTTCTTCCAGTTGATCACCCCATGAGTTGACGGAGTCCGAACGTATGTTCTATACTAGCGCAGGAGGAGGTGAAGTCATGGCTCAGGGTCTGCTCTTCGCAGAGGCTTCACCGAGCGATGTCCTGGTGTACGAGGGCTGCTTACCGGACGGCTTGCTTTTCCTTCCCAATTTTGTTTCGAAGTCGGAAGAGCGCGAGATCGTTGCAGCTATTGACGGATCCGGGACGTCCGGTTGGAGTTCCGAGCTTCGTCGCCGCGTGCAACATTTTGGCTATCGTTACGACTACAAGTCGCGGGGTATTTCCGACAACGATAGAATCGGGGATCTCCCGCCGTGGGCAAGAGAATGCTCCGATAGGCTGGTCGATGAGAAGTACCTAGCTCATCCTCCCGATCAGGTTATTGTGAACGAGTATCAGCCAGGACAAGGCATCAGCCTGCACATCGATAGAGATACCTGTTTCGGGCCCGTTGTCGCCTCGTTGTCGCTTTGTTCGGACATCGTGATGAACTTCGAATCAGAGGCCGGTAAGAAGGGTTCTGCGTTGCTCAAGGCTCGCAGTATGCTAGTGCTTAGCGGCGATGCGCGCTTCTCTTGGAAGCATGGTATTGCGTCACGCAAGCGGGACCGTATCGGATCATTCGCCTTCGATCGCGAGAGAAGGATATCATTGACCTTTCGCACGGTGTTGTTGTTTCCCCAAGATAAATAGGATGTCTTCAAACGGCGCTCAAGTTTCCGCTAATAGCCGAGATATGATTTGCGCAGTTGCTCGTTGCCCGCTAAGTCGGCGCTCGGCCCGCTGATCGCAACGCGGCCTACTTCGAGGACGTAGGCGGTATCGGCTAGAGCGAGGGCGGCGGCTGCGTCCTGTTCGGCGATCACGATCGTGACGCCGTCTTCGCGGTTGATCGTGCGCAGAATTTCGAAGATGCGCTTGACGATGATCGGCGCGAGCCCGAGCGAGGGTTCGTCGAGCAAGATGACGCGCGGCTCCATCATGAGTGCGCGCGCGATCGCGAGCATCTGCTGTTCGCCGCCGCTCAAGAGGCCGGCGGGCTGCTCGCGCCGGTCGACGAGCCAGGGAAAATAGCCCACGAGTTTCTCGTACCGGGCTTTGCTGCGCTTCCCGTCCTTGATCGTGTAGGCGCCCATGCTGAGATTCTCGCGAACGGTGAACGATCCGAGCGTGCCGCGGCCTTCGGGTACGTGCGCGATGCCCAAGCGCGCGACCGCTTCGGGCGGGAGCCCGGCGATCTCGCGATCGTCGAAGAGTACGTTGCCGCTCGTGCGCACGCCGCCGGTCAAGGCGCGCAGCGTCGTCGTCTTACCGGATCCATTTGCGCCAAGCAGGGCTACGATCGAACCCTGCGCCACCTCGAGGTCGATCCCGTGGAGAACGTCGCTCTCGCCGTACCGGGCGTAGAGCTTGCGGGCTTCGAGCAGCGCCACTCAGGCCGTCCCGAGATAGGCTTCTATGACGCCCTTGTCGCGTTGCACGGCTTCGGGCGGGCCATCGGCAATCTTCCGACCCGAGGCCAGCACGATCACGTGATCGCAGACGTTCATGACCAACTGCATGTGGTGTTCCACCATCACGATGGTGGCGGAATAATCCGCCGCGATGCGTTTGACGACATCGGCGAGCGCGGCGACTTCGGCCGTCGTCAGGCCCGATGCCGGTTCGTCGAGCAAGAGCAGGCGCGGACGCGCCACGAGCGCTCGCGCGAGTTCGACCATCTTGCGCGTGCCGAAGGGCAGCGAGCGCACCGGGCGATTCGCGTGTTCGCCTAGGCCCAGGTAGTCGAGGGCTTCGAGCGCCGCACGGCGCCCGCCGTCGTCGCTGCGCAGCCGGGCCGCACCCCGGGCGTAGCGCACGTGATAGCCCACCATCACGTTGTCGAGTGTGCTCAGGCGGTCGAAGAGCGCGACGTTTTGAAACGTGCGCGCGATGCGTTTGCCGGCCAACTCGTGCGGAGCGTGCCGGAGCAGATCGTCGCCCGCGAAGGCCAGCCGCCCGGACGTTGGCTGGTACAGTCGGGTGATGCAGTTGAAGCACGTGGTCTTGCCGGCGCCGTTCGGTCCGATCAGTCCGGCGACGTGTCCCTCTTCGATGTCGAAAGACACGTCGCTGAGCGCCGCTATGCCGCCGAAGCGAATGGAGAGGTCACGGATTTCGAGCAGCGCCGGCAAGAGAGTTCGCGTGCTCCTTAGCGGCCGCGACCGCGGCCGGCGTAGATTTCGCCGAACGGAACGAAGTGCGTGCCGTCGTAGCGAGCTAGGCGCTGCTGGTCGATCGGGAAGCGATCCTTCGGCGTGGTCTCGACGACGATTCCCGGCAGCACGAGAAAATTGTCGGTCTCGTGCAGATGGTTCGCGATGTCCATCACGGCCTTACGCGTCGGATTCTTGCCCGCGCGTTTCAGGGTATCGACCATGGTGAACGCGATGCTCACGCCGTAGGCGAAGAAGCCGTTGTTCGGATCGGCGCCGGGCGCGTATTTGGCCAGGATCTCGCGATATTGTTTCATGCCGGCATCGTCGGCCCAGCTCGGCTCGCTCGGGTCCTTGAGATATTGCGTGGTGATCAGGCCTTTGGTCGCGTCCTCACCGCCGGCCTTGGTCGCGGCGCCGAGGATCGTAGCCGATGCCGAGACGCTGTTGAAGAAGGTGCGCGGATGCCACGACTGCTGCGCGGCGGCCACGAGGGCTTGGATGCTGAACTTGGGCGTCGCGAAGACGAAGAACGTATCGGCTCCGGCCGCCTTGAGGCTCGCCACCTGCGAAGCGACCGATGCATCGGTCACTTCGTACGTTGCGACCTTGACGATGTTGCCCGACTTCGAGCCCAGGCCCGTCTTGAGCCCGGTGAGATAGTCCTCGCCGTAGTCGTCGTTCTGCATGAGCACGCCGATCTTCGCGTTGGGCGCTTCCTTCAGAAGATAGCGCGCGTAGACGATCGCCTCCGACTGATAGTCGGGCTGCCAGCCGATCGTCCAGGGGTACTTCGCGCCGTCGCTGCCCCACGTGCTCGCGCCGGTGGCAACGTAGAGTTGGGGCACGCCGTTGTCGTTGAGGTATTGGCGAATCGCCAAATTCGAGGGCGTGCCCAGCGTGTCGAACATCGCGAAGACTTTATCTTGTTCGACGAGCTGTTTGGTCAGCTGCACGGCCTGCGGCGGGCTGTAGGCGTCGTCGAGGTCCTTATAGGTGATCTTGCGCCCGTTGACGCCGCCCTTGTCGTTGACGTAGGCGAAGTAGGCCAAGATGCCTTTGCCGATCGCACCGTACGCCGACGCGGGACCGCTGTACGGATGCAGTCCGCCGAGCAAGATCTCGGTCGGCGTGATGCCGGGTTCGTCGGCGGCGGCGGGCGCGAATGCGCCCACGCCGAGCGACAATGCGAAGCAGGCAGCCAGCGTCGCGGCGAGCGGCCGGTTACGAACGTGCATGGTGTATTTCCCTTCGAAGACGGAGTGGATGAATGACGGCTTGTATGCTGCGGGCGATGCCCCCGGGAAGAAAGATCATGAACAAAACCAACGCGATTCCGTAAACGACGGAGGGCGCCGCAGGATTTATTTTCTGCACGAGCAGCGGCAGAAACTCTACGATGACGCCGCCCAGCAGCGCGCCCCAAAGCGTGTCGATGCCGCCGAGCACGGCGCCCGTGACCAGCGCCAGCGAGAGCGCGACGGTGTAGGTGTCCGGGCTGACGAAGCCCGTGGCGATCGCGACGATGGCGCCCGCGATTCCGGCGTACGCGGCGCTCCAGCCGAAGGCGAACGTCTTGTAGCGTTGCGGGTTGACGCCGAACGAGATCGCGGCCACCTCGTTGTCGCGAATGGCGCGCAACGCGCGGCCGAGCCGGCCGCCGAGTGCGATCGAGGTGAGCAAGAAGAGTGCGCCGGCGATGACCCAGGTGACGTAATAGAGCCACTGCTCCGAGGTTATGACGCCGTGCAACGGCCCGGGCGGACTCAGCGACGGCACCGCGAGACCTTGCGAGCCGCCGGTCAAACTCTTGAAGTGCTTGAGCGTCGACGGCGTCGCAACCGCGAGTGCGAACGTGGCCAGCGCGAGGTACACGCCCTCCAAGCGTAACGCGACCAGGCCCAGACCCAAGCCGAGTATCCCGCTCACGATTGCGGCGAGCGGCACGGAGGCCCAGAACGGGACGCCGAGCTTCTGGGCCAAGATGGCGACGGCGTAACCGCCGATGCCGAAGAACGCGCCGTGTCCGAGCGAGATTTGTCCGTTGGTACCCGTCAGGATGACGAGCCCGAGGATGCCGATCGCATATGCTCCCACGAAGGTCAGTTCGAAGGCCGCATACGAGGGCACGAAGCGCGGCAGCACGAGAACGAGCAACGCCAATACCGCGACGCTCCAATACTTGTTCACCCGCATGCCGCTCATGATGCTAGACGCGACGCATCGTGCGCCGGCCGAAGAGGCCTGCCGGGCGGAAGAGCAAGATGACGATGATGATGCCGAAGGCGGTGGTCAGTTGGAGATCGGTGCCGATCACGGGCACGTACGCGCCGATCAGGTTGAGCCCGACGCCGAGCGCGAGGCCGCCGACGACTGCGCCCACCGGGCTGTCGATGCCGCCGAGCACGGCCGCCGCGAACGCGTAGACCAAGATGCCCTGCATCATGTTGGGTTCGAGCAACACGACGGGCGCAACCATCAAGCCGGAGAGCGCGCCGACGGCGGCCGCCATGCCCCAACCCAGGGCCAGCATCCAGCCGACGCGTACGCCGAGGACGCGGCTCGACTCGGGGTAGAGCGCGGCCGCCCGCATCGCGAGCCCGAGTTTGGTCTTTCCGAAGAAGAGCGAGATCGCGCCGAGCGAGAGCAGCGAGACGGCGATGATGCCGAGATCCTGACTGCTGAATGCGGCCGAGCCGATGTGCAGCGGCGTCGTGGGAAACGGCGAGGGAAACGTCCTGACCGTGTAGCCCCAAATCCAGCCGGCGAGGCCGTTGAACGTGATCAACAGGCCCAGGCACAAGATCACGACGGTGAGCGGCGCGGCGCGTTCGACGGGCCGCACGACGACGCGCTCGAGCGCGACCGCACCTGCGAACGCGATCGCGATGGTGAGCGGAAAGGCGATCCAGAGCGGCATGCCCTGTTGTGCGAACTGCCAGGCCAGGTACGTCGAGAACATGGCCATCTCGCCTTGGGCGAAGTTGATCACGCCCATCGAGCGGTAAATGAGCACGAGCGCTAGCGCCATGCTCGCGTAAATCGAGCCCGTCGCTAAACCGCTGACGATCTGCTGAGCGAGTTCGTTCACGTGTCCTTTCCTACGGAAACCGTTTCGTTACTGTCGTCGTCGAGTAGACGGTGCCCTTTCCCGCGGTTCGCGTATGCGAGTTTGCTTTTCGCGCATATAGATGCGAAGCGCGAGTAGCGGGAGGATCTTCATCGCACCAAGCCCGTTGCCGAAAGGTTGCCCGTGAAGTCGTCCGTGGCCAGGCTCCTTGCGTTTTCGCTGTTCTCTGCTTTCGCCGGCTCGGCGCCGGCCGCGGCTCAACCCGCCGCGAACCCTGCGTCGTACTCTATCGAAGAGAAGTCGATTGCGACGCTGCGCGCCGACCTCGCCGCGGGTCGCGTGACCTCGGAGGAGCTGGTGCGGCTGTATCAGGCGCGCATCCAAGCGGTCGACGCGGCGGGGCCCGCGCTGCACAGCGTGATCGCGCTGAATCCGCGCGCGCTCGACGACGCGCGCCGCTCCGACGCCGACCGGAAAGCGGGCAAGCCGCAGGGCGCGCTCGCGGGCATTCCGGTGCTGATCAAGGACAACATCGAGGCCGACGGAGCGGCCACGACGGCCGGGTCCTTGGCGCTCGCCGCCAACACGACGGGCCGCGACGCGCCGGTCGTGAAGCGTTTGCGCGCCGCGGGCGCGATCGTGCTGGGTAAGACCAACCTCTCGGAATGGGCCAACATTCGCTCGTCGCATTCGATCAGTGGCTGGTCGGCCGTTGGTGGATTGGTGAAGAATCCGTATTCGCTCGATCGCTCCGCGTGCGGCTCGTCGTCGGGCACGGGCGCCGCGATTGCGGCGAGTCTGGCCGCAGCCGGCGTCGGCACGGAGACCGATGGTTCGGTCGTCTGTCCGTCGTCGGTCAACGGGCTCGCCGGTCTCAAGCCGACCGTGGGCCTCGTTTCGCGTACGTTCGTCGTGCCGATCTCACACACGCAGGATACGCCGGGGCCGATGGGGCGCTCGGTTGCCGACGTCGCCGCTTTGCTCTCCGCGATGGCCGGCAGCGATCCCGCGGATCTCGCGACGCTCGCCTCCGACGCGCACAAACGCGATTATGCCGGAGCGCTCGGCGGCGCATCGCTGCGCGGCAAGCGACTCGGCGTCTTGCGCTACGCGACCGGCTCGTCCCAGAGCGTCGACGCGCTCTTCGAGCGCGCGCTGGCCACGCTGCGGGCCCAAGGCGCCACGCTCGTGGAACTCAAGAAGTTCAAGCCCGATCCGCGTTTGGGCGACCTCGAGTTCAAGGTGTTGTTGACCGAACTGAAGGCCGACCTGAACACGTATCTGGCCGGCTCGCCCGCGCCGATCAAGACCCGCACGCTCGCCGACGTCATCGCGTTCGATAAGGCGAGCCCGCGCGAACTCGGACTGTTCGATCAGGACATCTTCGAATTGGCCCAAGCCACGAAGGGCCTCAACGACCCGGCGTATCGCCGTGCACGCGCGCTCGCAAAGCGCCTGGCTGCGGCCGAGGGCATCGATACATTGATCGTCGACAACAAACTCGATGCCTTGATCGCGCCCGGCGACGGCCCGGCCTCGCGCATCGACGTCGTGACCGGCGATCATTTCTCGGGCGGTTCCGCAACGTCGCTCGCGGCGGTTGCGGGCTATCCGAATTTGACGGTACCGATGGGTTACGTGCAAGGCATGCCGGTCGGCATCGACTTCATCGGACGCGCCTGGACCGAGGATCGGCTGCTCGCGCTCGGATACGCCTTCGAACAGGCCACGCACGCGCGCCATGCCCCGGCGTACGAGCCCAGCGTCGAGGGCACGGAGCGGATCCAACGACTCTTCGCGCCATGATCGCTCGGCGTGCGCACGCTCTGACCACGCCGCAGAAGGTAAGCGTGGGCGAGCATCGCAAGCAGCGGCATCTTCCTTTGCGGAGGTCCGGTGTTTTCAACGCTCGCATTCATTGCCGCGCTCGCTGCGGCGCCGCATTCGACGGCTGGTAGGCCGCCGCACTCGACGTTTTCCGTGGCGACCTATCAGGGCACGTTCGCGGACGGCGCGACGTATCTGATTCAGGTGCCGCAGTCGTTCAACGGAACGGTCGTATTGTACAGTCACGGCTACGTTCTCCCCGGGTCGGCGAACCCGGCCTACGACGTGGGCGACGGGACGACCGGCGCCTATTTGCTGGAGCAAGGCTATGCGCTCGCCGGTTCGTCGTACGCGACCACCGGTTGGGCGGTGCAACAAGCGCTGCCGGATCAGATGGAGGTGCTTTCGATCTTCCCGGGCGTGACCGGCAAACAGCCGATGCGTATCGTCGCTTGGGGCCACTCGATGGGCGGCTTGATTACCGCAGCCCTCGTGCAGCAGAATCCCGGGGTCTTCGCCGGAGCCATGCCGATGTGCGGCGTCGTCTCCGGCGGCGTGGGATTCTGGAACACGCAGTTGGATAGCGCCTATGCGTTCAACGAGCTGATCGCGGGCGGTTCGTTGCAAGTCGTCGGCATCACCGATCCGACGACGAATCTCGACAATGCCGAGGGTTCCCTCGCCTACGCTCAAGGCAGCGCGGCGGGCCAGGCGCGTATCGCGCTCGCGGCCGCGCTGGGCAACACCCCGGGTTGGTATACCACCGGTGACGCCCCGCCGGGCAGGACCGACTGGGCGGCGCAAGAGCAAAACCAGTACGAATGGCTGGGCAACGCTTCGTTCTTGTTCGGCTTCTATCTCGAGGCAGAATTGGAAGGGCGCGCCGGCGGGAATCCGACGTGGAACAGCGGCGTCGACTACGCGGCCGAACTGCGTCAATCGTCGGACTTCGACGAAGTGAAACATCTCTACGAGGCCGCAGGGATCGACCTCTCCGCCGATCTCGCAACGCTCGACAGCAATGCCGATATCGCGGCCGTTCCCGCCGCATTGCAGTATCTCACGCAAAACATCATCTTCGACGGCAAGCTTGCCGTGCCGGTGTTCGCCTTGCACACGATCGGCGACGGAACGGTCGTGAACGAGAACGAGACTGCTTATGCCTCAGCCGTGAACGGCGCGGGCAACGGCGCGTATTTGCGGCAGCTATTCGTCAATCGGGCCGGGCATTGCGCGTTTACATCGGCCGAGGAGATCGCCGGGTTCGAGGCCTTGATCGCCCGCATCGACAGCGGCACGTGGACCGGCGTGAGCCCGTATCAGCTCAACGCTGTGGCCCGCGCTCTGGGCAGCAATTACAACGGCTCCTTCAAGCCGGCCTACAAAGAATTTACGCCGGGCGCGTTCATGCGCACGTACGACGGCAATCCGTCGGGCTCGCGCTTCAGGCCGGCGCTGCTTCGACCAGGCGCATGAGTTCGTCGGCCACCGCGTCGAGCGGTTTGACGTTGCCTTCGGCGCGGCAGAGGATCAGCGCGCCTTCCATGCCGGCGAGCGTCGTCAGGGCGATCGTCTTAGCACGCTGACGCGCGATCCCGGTGGCTTCGAGCTGCTCTGCCAAGAGTGAGGTCCACGCGCGAAACGAGGAACGCACCAGGCGCATCACGTCGGCATCGCCGGCCGGCGTGTCGACGGCCACGCCTGCGATGACGCAGCCGGACGTGGCCTTCGACGACACGACGACCTGGCGCCACATCGCAATGAACCATTGCAGCGCCCCGGCCGCGGTGGTTCCGGCGTACGTGCGCTGGTGCGCCAGCACGCGTTCGGTGACCCAACGGACCGCGTCTTCGGTCAGTTGGGTTTTGCCTTCGGGGAAGTGGTGGTAGATCGAGCCGCGCGGCGCGCCGCTGTCGGCCAGCACGTCGGAAAACGAGGTTGCGCTGGCACCTCGAGCGCCGATGAGCGAGGCCGCGCTGCGCACCATCTTGTCGCGGCTGTCGTTGGTCACGC
Source organism: Vulcanimicrobiota bacterium (assembly GCA_003136655.1). GTDB lineage: Bacteria > Vulcanimicrobiota > Vulcanimicrobiia > Vulcanimicrobiales > Vulcanimicrobiaceae > Hesperobacter > Hesperobacter lustricola. Next base: position 11,054 of record PLFC01000034.1, on the reverse strand, counting down.
GTCCCCCTCTTGACTATGATGGTCGTCATAGTGCATACTGAGCCCGTCGCTATGACGACTATCATACTCGCTCGGGGGAAGATCTCATGCCGATGATCGACGTGTTTGCGGTCGAGGGAACGTTCGGGGACAAACGCGCGCTCAACAAAGAGTTGACCGCCGCGTTGATGCGCTGGGAAAAGGTTCCCAACATCTCGCTTTTCAGCGACAACACGGCCGCGTTCGTGCACGAGTTGGCCGCCGACGCACTGGCCACCGCGGGCGGCGACAACCGCTCCGTGCGCGTCCAAATTCTGACGCCGGCCGGCGTGCTCGATCGAGACAAGAAACTCGGCGTGGTCAAGGAGATGACCGAGATCGTGGCTGCCGCGGCGGGCGATCCGAGCCTGATCGAGCGCACCTGGGTGCTGATCACCGAAGCGCCCGACGGCGGCTGGGGCATCGGCGGCCACGCCTACACGTCGGCGGAAATCGGCGAAGCGGCGCGCCGCAAACTGGCCGGCCCGACGTAAGCGCGAGGCCGGCGCGTCCGGCCGGCGCGCAGGTCTCGGCAGTGCTCCATCGGTAGTGACGACGAACATGTTGCGTGCTGGAGGGCATCCTTTGCGGCTTCCTTCGTCACTGTGGGGCTCTCTCGTTGCGGCGCTCTTCGCCGGCGTCGCGCCGGGCGGTGCATCTGCGGCTCAACTCGAGGGCCTGGCGGGACGGCAAGTTGCGGGTAGCCCGATCGCGCACGTCATCGTCGTCATTCAGGAAAATCGCACGCTCGACAATCTGTTCGGGTCGTCGGTGTTGAACGGCGGCAAGGGCTATCCGGGCGCCGACACGACGCAGTCGGCGCTCTTACACGACGGCTCGCACGCCGCGCTCGTGCCCATTCCGTTCGAAGTGCCGTACACGCCGATGCATCTGCACAAATATCTGGACGCCGAATGGAACGGCGGCGCCATGAACGGTTTCGACACAGATCCGGCGGAGGTGACGCAACCCGGATACACGGCGCCTCCTCGCCCCGCACTCGGCTACGTGCCCGACTTCGAGACGACGCTCTACCACGCGCTGGCCTATCGTTACGCGCTTGCCGACCGGATGTTCTCCTCGCGGCTCTCTCCCACGTTCCCGGGCCATCAGTTTCTGATCGCCGGCCAGGGTCCGGCCGACGACCCGATCTTTCCCGCGCCGCTGCCGAGTCAGCCGCCGGCCAACGAGAATATTTGGGGCTGTGATTCGGCGCCGGGTACGACGGCAGCCGCCTTCACCGTCGGCGAGAACACCGTGCCCGGCCCCGTCTGCTTCCATTACGACACCCTCGCGACGCTGCTCGACCGCGCCGGCATTCCGTGGAAATATTACACGGGCGCGATCGGGACGTACGACGGCTCGATCTCCGCGTACGATGCGGTGCAGCCCATCCGCGACGGTCCGCACTGGGCTACCAACGTCGTCTCTCCGCCGGCCACGATCGACGTCGACATCGCGCACTGCAACCTGCCCCCGGTCTCGTACGTGACGCCGCCTGAGACGGCCTCGGATCTCTCGGGCACGCTCGGTGCGGGCGGTCCCGCGTGGGTGGCCACGATGTACATCGCCCTCTCGGAATCGCTGATGCAGAGCGATCCGAAGTGCAGGTATTACAATAACACCGCCATGTTGCTGACCTGGGATGATTCCGGAGGCTGGTACGATCACGTGCTGCCGCCGAGAGACGCGCAGGGCAACACCTGGGGAATGCGCGTTCCGCTCGTGGTACTCTCGGGCTGGGCGCAGTCGAATTACGTGCCCGGCAAGGCATATCTCCCCTACGTTTCGCACACGCCGCGCGAGTTCGGTTCGATCATCCGCTACATCGAGAAAAACTTCGCTCTCGGTTCGCTCGGCACGCGCGATGCCGGGGCAGACGATCTGAGCGACATGTTCGACTACAGTCGCGACGCGCCCATCCCGCCGGTACCGAACTCGGTGATGAACGAAGGCGCAAAGGCCGCGCTCGGATACGGACGACAGCTACCCTGGACGCAAGGCGTCGTCGACAAGGATTAGCGATGGCCTCGCACGAGACGGCCTGGGCGGTCGACTACGAACTCGTTCTCGCGCAGGCGCGCGCGCTCTTCGACGGCGAGCGCGATGCGATCGCCAACGCCGCCAACCTCGCCGCGCTGATCTACGGCGCTTGGCCCGAGATCAACTGGGCCGGCTTCTATTTCGTTCGCGGCCCCGAACTCGTGCTCGGTCCGTTTCAGGGCAAGCCCGCCTGCGTGAGGATCGCATACGGTGCGGGCGTTTGTGGTGGTGCCTGGGCTCGCGCCGAAACGCTCGTCGTGCCCGACGTGCACGCCTTTCCCGGGCACATCGCCTGCGACTCGGCGTCGAATTCGGAGATCGTCGTGCCGCTGCGTTCCGCGGATGGCATCATCGGCGTGCTCGACGTGGATAGCCCGTCGTTCAACCGTTTCGGTGCGGCCGATCGCGCGGCGCTCGAAGCCTTGGCCGACTGCTATTCTCTCGCTTCCGACTTCGTCTGACTACGACTCGTCGGGCTGATCCGGCTCTTCGACCGCGGGCACGTGCAGACGGACGGGTTTGCCGCCGTTGGGGAAACTCACCACGAGCCCGCCGCGGCTCGAGCGCACGATGGTCGGCGGCCGCTCCGCTTCGGCGACGGGCACGAGCCGGCCCGAAAAGCGCTCGCGCAAGCCGACGATCACGACGTAGAGCACCGGCACGAAGGTCAGGTTGACGATGGTGGCCAGAACCATCCCGCCGAAGAGGGTCGTGCCCAGGGATTCGCGGCTCGTGCTGCCCGCGCCGTTGGCAAACATCAACGGTATGATAGCGAAGATGAACGCGAGCGAGGTCATCAGGATCGGGCGAAAGCGCGTCTCTGCGGCTTCGATCGCGGCCGAAACGAGATCGTGTCCCCGCCTGCGTAATTGATTCGCAAACTCGACGATCAGGATGCCGTTCTTACTGGCGAGGCCGATGAGCATCACGAATCCGACCTGGGCGTACACGTCGCTGGTGAAGCCGCGTAGCCGTAAGGCCAGCAACGCGCCGAAGATCGCCAGCGGCACCGACATGAGAATCGTCAGCGGGTCGGTCAGGCTTTCGTATTTTGCCGCGAGTACGAGAAACACGACCACGATGCCGAGCACAAAGACCAGGCCGCCCTGAGCCCCGCCCGCGAGCGCCTCGAGCGACAGGCCCGACCACTCGTACTTCATGCCCGGCGGCAACGTGCGGGCTGCGATGGCCTGCATCGCCTGCAAGGCTTGGCCCGAGCCGTAGCCGGGCTTGGCGACGCCGTTGAGCTCGACCGATCTGAACAGGTTGTAGTGCGTGATGATCGGCGCGGTCAGCTCCTGTGAAATGCTGACCAGGGTCGAAAGCGGGATCGTCGCTCCCGTCGAGGAGCGAACGTAGATCGTCTGCAGGTCGGTAAGGCGCGCCCGGTACGGCGCGTCCGCTTCCAAATAAACGCGGTACGAACGGTTCTGAAAGTCGAAATCGTTGACGTACAGCGAGCCCAGCGAGATTTGGAGTGCGTTGCCGATGTTCTGGAGCGGCACCGAAAGTGAGGTCGCCTTCTCGCGATTGATCTCGGCGACGAACTGCGGCGCGTCGTCGCGAAAGCCGGTAGAGGCATAGGCCAGCACGGAGTCGTTGCGCGCCGCGGCCCTGAGCGCGTCGCTCGTTTTTGCCAGCGCCGCAAAGCCTTGGTTGCCGTGATCTTCCAATTCGAACTGAAAGCCGGCGACGTTGGGAAAGCCCTGGATCGCGGGCGGTCCGAAGGCGAAGACCTGCGCGTCGGGCAACGCGGCGAGCTTCGGTCGCAAGCGGGCCAGGATGCCGCTCAAGCGCTGCTCCGCGGCCTTACGGTCGGCCCACGGGCGAAGGTTGGCAAATGCGAAGGCGCGATTCGCGCCGTTGCCCACGAAGTCGCGGCCGCTGACGGCAAAGGTGTCGGAGACCTCCGGCAACGTGCGCATGATCGCGGCCACTTTGTCGATCGCCCTTTGCGTCTGCACCAGCGACGCGTCCTCGGGCAGTTGCGCCGTGACGAAGAAGTAGCCGTTGTCTTCGTCGGGCAGAAAGCTCGTCGGCGCGGTGGCGTTGAGGAACACCGTCGCGGCCAGCCCGACGACGAAGAGCGCCATCATGGCGAGCCGTCCGCGCACGAGGACGGGTAAGAGCCGCGCATAGGCGTCGCGCACCGCGTCGATTGCAAAATTGACCGGCCTGAAGAAGGCGTACGTTTTCTCTTCGCCCGCAAGGAAGAGCCGCGAGAGGACCGGCGTCAGCGTCAGCGCGATGAAGAGAGAGATCAACACCGAGCCCGCGATCGTCAGCGCGAACTGACGGTAGAGCAGGCCCGTCGTGCCTGGGAAGAAGGCGACCGGCACGAACACCGCGAGCAGCACGAGAGAACTCGCGACGACGGCTCCGGTGATCTCGTCCATCGCGGCCAGAGCGCCTTCCATCGGCGCCATCTTCTTGGTCTGGATGAAGCGGGCGATGTTCTCGATCACGACGATCGCGTCGTCGACGACGAGTCCCGTGGCGAGCGTCAGCCCGAACATGGTCAAGGTATTGATCGAGAATCCGAGGACTTGCATGATCGCGAACGTGCCGATCAGTGAGATGGGAATCGTCAGCACGGGCACGAGCGTGGTCCGCAGATCCTGCAAGAAGATGAAGACGACCAACACCACGAGCACGATCGAGAGGGCGAGCGTGATCAGGACTTCCTTGAGCGATTCGGTGACGAACAGCGTCGCGTCGAAGGCGACCTTGGCCGTCACGCCGGGCGGAAAGTCTTGCTGGAAGCCGGCCATCGCGGCGCGTACGGCACGCGCCACGTCGAGGGCGTTCGCGGTGGGCAAGGCCTGGATGCCGATGCCGACGGCCGTCTTACCGTCGAAGCGCACCGACTGGGAATAGTCTTCGGCGCCGAGTTCGGCGCGGCCGACGTCGCGCAGGCGAACGAAGCCTCCGTCCGGCAACGCGCGCAGCAGCAGATTACCGAACTGTTCCGGCGTGGTCAGCCGGCCTACGGCACGGATATTGACGTGAAACGGCTGATCGCTCGCCGTCGGCGCGTTGCCCAAGCCGCCCGCTGCGATCTGAACGTTCTGTTGTCCGAGCGCGCTGACGACGTCGTCGTTCGAGAGGCCGTAGTCGGCTAGGCGTTTGGGATCGAGCCAGAGCCGCATCGCGTATTTGCGTTCGCCGAAGACGATCACCGTACTGACGCCGGGGATGCGCTTGAGCGCGTCGACGATATTGAGATCGACGTAGTTGCTCAAGTAGAGCGTGTCGTAGCGCGCGTTCGTCGACGAGAAGCCGTAGGCCATCACGAACGTGCCGGCATTTTTCGACACGGTCACGCCGGTCAAGGTGACGGCGCTGGGCAACCGCGCGCTCGCGGTACCGACTGCGTTTTGCACGTCGGTTGCTGCGATGTCGAGGTCTTTCCCCAGATTGAACGTGCACAGGATCGTGCTCGTGCCGTCGCTGGAACTCGTCGACGAAATGTAGCGCAGCCCGTCGACGCCGTTGATCGCCTCTTCGAGTGGGGTCGTCACCGACGATTCGACCGTGGCTGCCGTCGCGCCGGTGTAATTCGCGGTAACCGTTACCACCGGCGGCGTGATTTTCGGGAACTGGGCTATCGGCAGCGACGGGATGACGACGATGCCCGTCAACAGAATGGCGAAGGAGCAGACGAGCGCAAAGATCGGCCGCTCGAGGAAAAACCGGATCACCGCCGCCAGGTTCTGTCGGAGCTAGCCGGCATCCCGCTCCGAGGGCAGGCGAGCGTTGCTGCGCACGAGCGGTCAGGGCGATGGCCTGGAACTATCTTTCTTCTAAGGGGTAGGCAGCGCCATGCAAAGCACCGATAGGGCCGCGCGCATTGCGGGTGCCGTCTATCTCGTGTCCATCCTGATCGGCCCGCTCAGCCTTATCTATGTGCCGAGCGTCTTGTTCGTGAGTGGGAACGCTCCCGCGACCGCGAGCAACATCCGTGCGCACGAGATGCTGTTACGCTTCGGCATCGCGGGCGATCTGCTCAACGGCGTGCTGTTTCTCTTCGTGGTGCTCGCGCTCTATCAGTTGTTCGAGGGCGTCGATCGAAAGCTCTCGATCGTGATGGTGATTCTCGGCGGCTTGATGGTCACCCCGATCTTCTTTCTCAACTCGCTGAACTGGTTCGCCGCGCTGACGCTCGCACACGGCGGGACGTATCTGGATGCCTTCGACCCGGCACAGCAGGCCGCGCTCGCCATGCTGTTCGTCCGGTTGCACGGCGCGGGCAATATGGTCAACGAACTCTTTTGGGGCTTGTGGCTTTTCCCGTTCGGTCTCTTGGTGATTCGCTCGGGCTTTCTCCCTCGCATCTTGGGCTATTGGCTCTTGCTCGGCGGCGCGGCGTACGTGATCGTCTGCTTTACCGGCATTCTCGCCCCGGAATACCAGGATCGCGTTTTCGCGTATTCCCAGCCGGGGATGTTCGGCGAGATCGCCGTCGTGCTTTGGCTCTTGATCAGGGGAGCTAGGGTCGGGGCGGTGCCCGCATAGGCCTTAGCTGCCTTCGAGCGCCGCGGTGTAGCGGCGTTGCATCTCTTCGGGTGTGACGTCTTCGAGGTGGCCGCCGAGAAGCCAATGGTGTCCGAAAGGATCGCAGATCCGTCCCGAGCGCTCGCCGTAGAACTGATTCTCGAGCGGCGTCACGACGGTCGCCCCCGCCGCCACGGCCTTCTCGAAAAGCCGGTCGACGTCGCTCGTGTGGATGTGCAGTCCGACGGTCGTAGCGCCGACGGTACGGGGTCCGACGATGCCGTGCTCCGGATATTCGTCGCAGATCATCAGCGTGGCCGGACCGATCTTGATCTCCGCATGCCCGATGCGGCCGCTGGGCTCGGTCAACCGGAAGAGTTCCACCCCGTCGAAGGCCCGCGTGTAGAAGTCGAGCGCCGCGGCGGCGTCGTGCACGCGCAGGTAGGGGTAGACTTCCTCGATGGTCAGTTCGCCGGCTTTGGGGTTCATGCGCTGCTCCTCGCTTCGACGGTTCGCGTTATCGTACTACCGACGGTAGCGCGCCGGACGGACCCGCGTCTTGAACGTTTCTTACCTCAGCGCGGGAGGGCGGCGTCGTCGACGACGTGGTGGAAGGCGCTCGTGGTTGCAGCGGGCCGATAGGCGGTCGGGCTGATGCCCGCGAGGGCCCGGAAGTCGCGCGTCATGTGCGCTTGGTCGGCGTAGCCGGCCGCCTGCGCCAACTCGGCCAGGGTGCCCCGCGCGGGATCGGCAGCCAGCCTCCGGGCGACGATCCCGAAGCGGCGCGTCCGCAGGTACTGCTTGGGCGTCAGGCCGATCGCCCTGCGGAACTGCGCGATGAAATGCTTCGCGCTGTATCCGGTTTCGCGCTGGATCGCGGCGACGCTCGTGATGTCCGGAATGTCCGGCGCCCAGCGGCTCAGCGCGTGGGCTACCGCCGGATGGATCAGCAACGGAATCCGCAGGCGTATCGCGAGTTCGGCTTCGAGCACCGCGAATGCCGATTCGGGCGTCGTGGTTGCCGCGAGCCGTTCGTGGAGCAGGCATCCGCGTACGCCCCACAGCTCTTCGAGCGTCACGTGCAGATCCGTCAATTGGCCGAGCGGCAGGCCTAAGGCCGCCGAACCCGCACCGGTGCGAAAACAGACGCCGACCGTGGCTCCTTGCGGTTTGGGCCCGGTCAAGTAATACGCCGACTGAGGACCGTGCACGATGCCGCGGGTCCAGCGAACTTCTTCGAGCGTGCGGCCCGCCGACCAACGGAATTCCGCATCGTGCAGCGCGATGATCAGTTGGACCTTGCCCGTCGGCAGATTGTGCTCGCGATGATCCGTCGGTCGCGCGCGACGCTGCCACCAGAAGTATTCCACGACCATGTCGAGCGGCGGCCCGGGCCGGTGCAAGATCACGGGTGTCTCTTCGGCGGGCTCGGGCGACCTCTTGCTTTGATATGCTAACGCGGGAGAGGATCTCGCTCATGCTGCACGACGTAGCATGGGGGCACGCGTGACGATACGGCAATCACACCAACGCGATCAGCATCGATGGGCCGACGGCGATTGCGGTGACCGGCGATTAACCGGGCGCGGCTCAGTTGAGCAAAATGCCCAGCTGAACGCGCGAGCGCAAGTTCAACTTTTCGAGGGCTGCCGAAACGTGCTTCTCGACCGTGCGCGGGCTGATGTGCAGCATCTGCGCGACCTCGTCGTTGGTGTGTCCTTTCGCAACCAGTTCGGCGACCTCACGTTCCCGCCGCGAGAGGACGGCGGTATCGGCCGTTCGGTCGACCTCCATCCGGCGCAAGTCGCGCAAGGCTCCGAGGTTTCGATATGCTTCGAGCGCGCGCTTTGACTCGCCGCCCAGTTCGTAACCCAGCGCCGCGAGCCAGGGCCAGCCGATCGATGCGAACGACGCCGCAGCTTCCAGCGCTGCGGAGGGACCGTCGGCGCTGACGATGCCGCGCCTCGCCGCAAAGCCATCGAAGAGTCCGAGCACCGCCTTGTTGACGCGGTCTTGCGGCCGGCCCGCGGCTTCTTGCAACTGACGGCGCATGGCCAGGACGTCGCTGCGATTGCCGAATTGCGCGGCGGCGAGGAAAGCGAACAGAAAGCGGTGCGGGCCGGGCAAGACTTTGCCGATCCGGTGGATCAAGCGCGCTGCTTCCACCGCCTCGCCGCGCAGCCCGAGTGCCCATGCATACGGACCGCCGAGCAGCCCGAGGGCGAGCTTCATCCCGTGGTCGCCCGCGTAGCGCAGCATCGACTCGGTTCCATCGGAGCGCAGCAACGCGTCGTCACCGGCGCAGATACCGAGCGCGAGCTGGGCGCTTCGGATGTGGATGAGTATCGGGTAGCTTTCCTCGTGCGCGTTCGCCGGCTTGGCCAACAGCATTGCCGCATTATTGAATTCACCGCGTAACGTGTGCTCCAGGGAAGAAGCCGCGTAGGCGAGCGAGCGGGCGGAGAAGTTCCGGCCGCGTTCGATTGAGACCGTCGCCGCGAAGTGTTCGCGTGCCTGCGCGAGTTCGCCCAGGCCGAGCGCGTCGAGCGCAACCTGGCACTGCGTTTGATAGAGCCGGTAGCCGTCGTCGGGAACGAGCCGGGCCGCTTCGAGCGCGCGCTCCGCATACGTTCGCCACTCGGCTAATTCACCGCGCATGGCCGCCACCTTGAACCGCGCCTGATTGGCGTGGGTGGCCGTAGCGGGATCGGCGATCGGTTCGTGGATCTCGCTCACGAGCGCGAGCGCGGACGTGAAATCGAGCGCCGCGACGCAATCGTAACCCATGCGGGCCCGGAGCAGGTCGAGCGTCGGGCCGGGCAGCTTGCCCTCGAGCGCCGCAATCGTTTCGCGATAGACGTCGATCGCCGCAGCTGCGTCGCCGGTGTTGTACAACTGCGCGCCCAGCGCCGACGCATTGTGCGCGAATCCCTCGAAATCGCTCGCGCCCCAGTAGATCTCGCCGGCGCGTCGCAGCCTGCGCGTCGCCGTACTCAGGCGTCCGAGCGAGCCGAGCGCGAGTCCGATCTTGTGGTGTAAGCCGGCGACGGTCGCATCTTCGCTCTTGCGTTCGGCAAGCGCGCGTTCGTAGTAAGCGATGGCATCCGCCAATGCCCCGATGGCGAACGCTTGGTCACCCGCGAGTTCCGCGTAATGTGCCGCCCGTTCTCGATCGCCGGCACGATACCAATGATGGGCCAGTTCGACGCTGACGGCGTTGTGATCGTGCCGGTTTTCCAACTCGAGCCCGATCGCTTCGTGCAGCGGCCGCACGCTCTCGGCCAACAATTCGCCGTAGAGCACTTCTTGGGTCAGCGCGTGCTGAAAGGTGACTTCGCCCGGCGCCGTCCGCTCCGAGGTGACCAATTGCAGCGCGTGCGCGCGGTCGAGGGCCTGAACGACCTCGTCGCGCCGGCCATCGCACAGCGTTACCAGCCGGTTGACCGAGAAGCGTTCACCGAGCACGGAAGCAAGCGATAAAATCGTGCGTTCGCCGTCGGTCAAGAGCGCCGCCCGCGCGAGGACCGCGCCCCTGATCGATAGCGGCAGTTGCCGCTTCGCGCCGGGCACGCTTCGCGCCATCGCGGCTTGCAAGAGTTCTTCGGCGAAGAACGGGTTGCCCTGACTGCGCCGCGCGATGTCGGCGATCGTTGCCGCGTTGACCGCATCGGGATAAGGAAGCGCGAGTTCGATCAGCGTATGCGTCGCGCGTTCGTCGAGCGGTTCGAGCGTCAGTTGCGCTACCGTCTTTTTGGGCAGCAACGCGGCGAAGTCGGCTAGCCGCGGGTGGCTGCCGCTGACCTCGTCGCCGCGATAGGTGGCCACCACGAGCATGCGCCGCGTAGCGATGCGGTCGGCGAGGTAGGTGAGAAAGGTCAGGGTCGAGCGGTCGGCCCAGTGGATGTCTTCGATCGCGAGGATGACCGTACCGCGCTGTGCGTACCGTGCAAACGCGGCATCGATCGATTCCAGCAACCACCCGGCGGGCGGAGCGCTGGTGGTCGCGGCATCGCGTTCGAACGTCAGCCGCTCGAACAGGGCTCGCGCGCCCGCGTCCCGGGGTATGTTGCCGTTGCGGTCGATGCTGTCGAGGAGTTCGCGCAGCGGCCCGAGGGGCGTCTGAATGAACTCGACGCAGCGCGCCGAGGCGTAGACCGCTCGGCCGCCACCCAGATCCGACTCGAACTTGCGCAACAGCGTCGACTTTCCGACGCCGGCCTCGCCCGAGATCAGGACGATGCTACCATGGCCGGCGGCGGCCTTGCGCCGGAACTCCGCCAGTTGGCCGAGTTCGTCGTCGCGAGCCACGAGTTCGCGTGAGGCGTCGGTGGTCAGGGTTTTGGGATTGGGCGGCAGGAGTGACCCCGTTCCGGAACGGGCGAGTGAAGTACGACTTTCCCTGGCGCCGTCGGTTTTTCCGCTCACCCTGAGTGCGGCTCGCGGCGCGTCCTGGATGCTGCCCGAGGCGAGGTCCGAGGTAGCGAGCTGGACGCGAGCGA
>PLFC01000134.1 GCA_003136655.1 Vulcanimicrobiota bacterium | reverse complement strand
CCGCTGCTGCCGCGTTCCTTGACGACCAGCAGACGCCGGTTTTGCAGGCCACTGATGCGAGCGGTGGCCACGAGCGTACCTTCGACTTGACAAATCTTCACGCGTGGAGCTCCGTAATGAGGCCGTCGCTGCCGCGCGCGATCGCACGAACGCAGAGCGAACCGGTACCCGCGAGGTGTGCGTAGCGCGCGAGGATCGCGTCGGCCAGACGCCGGGCGCGGACGCCTGCGCGCTCGAGCGCACCCGGGATGCGCTGATCGTAGGCGGCGTGCGCCAGCACGGGCACGGCGAGTCCGCGCGGCTCGTGCGTGGAGCGCAGGATGCGCACGCCGATGTCGAGGTCGTCGCCGCCTTCTTCCACCGTCTCCATTTGGGCTTGGAAGACGAGGTTGCGCAGTTGCACGTCGTCGAGCGCGTCGCCCACGACGATGATACGTTCGGTGTGGCCGCGATCGGCGTAGCCGCCGCCGTACCAGGACCGCACCGCATCGATCTGACCGATGTTGTTCTTCAAGAGATAGCCGCAGAACCAGCGCATGCCTTCCGTCGCCGTATCGGCGGGATCGAGGCCGGCGCAGGCGGCCACGGCATCGCGAATCGCGTCCTTCGCCGCATCGCGCTGCAGATGTTGGGTCTGCGCGTAGAGCGCCGTGTTGTCCACGAAGCGCGTGACCGAGGCGCGGCCCGCGGCATCGGGGACGTGCACGCGGATCGCGTCGGTGTCGGTGTCCACGCCGACGAGCAAGGTCGCAACCGAAGCGCCGCAGCAATGCGTGCGCTGTACGGCCTGCGCGAAATCGTCCAGGCGCTCGAGCAGCGCGGTCGCCGCGCGCAGCGCATCGTGTCCGTGCGCCGCGCAGCCTTCACGGCCCGCGTTCGCGCCGCTGAAATGATAGACGCCGATCTTCAAGTAGCGCGTTGGCTCGCTCGCCGGGTTGGGCTCGCTTTCACGCCAACGGCGCAGCTCGACGCTCTCCCAATTCCGCAGCGACTCTTCGACGTCGAACATCGCGCCCGCGTGCGAGGTGCGGAAGGCCACGACCGCCGCCGGGATGCGCAAGATGTAGTCGNNCAGGAACGTGTCGACGACGAGGTCGCCGTACAACACCGAGCGCAGCCGCGCACCCGTTCGGCCGGCATCCTCCGCGAGCGGCAACGAAAGGCCGCGAACGCTCGACTCGAGGGGCGCGAAGGCCGACTCGATCTCGGTTGCGCGCGCGCGAAGCGCCGCACTCAAGGCCGCATCGGCGAGCACGTGCGTGGCACCGGGCGCGGCATGCGCGGCCTGTTCCGTAGCGGCCCAAATACGGGCGGCGTGCGGGGTGCGACGCAAGCGGCCTCGCTCGCGCGGCGCTGAGACGATCATCCCCGGGCTCCGCCCGAGAGCGTCACGGTCGCGCCCGTCTCCGAAGAATAGCCCGACATGCCGGTCACCACGTTCTGGGGATCTTTCTTCGCAGCCGACGCTTTGAAACGGGTGGCGCCGGCGGCGAACGTTTGCGGTTTGCCCGCGCGCATGCTCGGATTGCGCTCGCGCGCGAATGCCCCGTCTGTGCCGGTGACGTTCGACTGTTCGCCCCAGGCGCCGCCGGTGATGCGGGTTCCGGACGACCGGCCTTCGCCCGTGATCTGCAAGTGTGCGGGCTTTACATCGTCGGGCGCTTTACGCGAGCGGAAAAAGAACTCGCGATTGCCGGTCACCTTCTCGTCGCCCACGGCAAAGGAGCCGGTGATGCCGCGCTCGCCGGCGCGCAGTTCGGCGCTCTCGCGCAGACGGCGCACGGTGAAGCGGCTCGTATTTTGCGTTGCGCCCTCGGCGGGCGGCGCGCTGTACTGGCTTCCGGTGATGCAGGTGCAGGCGGCCGGTGCATCGCCCGTTACGCGCGGGTCGTATTCCACGTCGATGCCCGTGACGCTCCGGCCGCCGCGCGTCGTGCCCACGACGACCTTTGCGCCGGTGACCGGGTCGGGACGAGAACCGGCATAGGCGGCTTGTCCGCGAGCGGGCGCAACGTATTGCGCGCCGGTCACGGTGCCGCGCACGAGCGGTTCGTCGCCGGTGACGCGAAGGCTCGCGCCGACGGCGGTGCCGGTGACCGGCAAGCCCGCATTGCTCGTTTCGATGGATGCCGAGCGTTGCGAGCGCGCACTGAAGACGGAGGCGCCGTGCGGTTCGGCGCGGCGCGAAAACTGCGGACCGCGACGCGCGTCGTCGCGCTCGGTCAGATCGTCCTGTGGAAGCTGATCGGCCTCGCCGGTGACGACCGTGGACGCGCCGGCTTCATCGCCCGTGATGCGCACGGTGCTGCGCACGAGCGAACCGGTCACGATGCCGCCGCCGGGCGTCCGCGTCATGCCCACCTTCGGAGCGGCGCCGCGCGAAACGGGCAGTTGCGCGCCGCGATCGGTGCCGGTCACCTGCGAACCGCTTCCCGTGCGCGAGGACGTTACGCTCGCCGGTTGCGGCGATTGGGTCGACGGCCGTACCGATTGCGTCGCGGGCTGCGCAGTCTCGCTTGCGGCGTTGACGTCGGGACGCGGGGCGCGCGAGCGCGTCGCCGCCGGTTCGTTACCGCGTCCGTAGCGGCTCAGTGCGGCGCGGCGTGCACGGGCGATATCGCGAGCGTTCGCGCCGGCGAACGCCGGCGAAGCAGGCTTGGGCGCCGGCGCGGACGGCGCAGGCGAAGCGGCAGCTGCAGGCACCGGCGCTGCGACGGATGAGGCCGGAATCAGCGCCGCCTTACCGGCGGAGAGCTGACGGCGGCGCGCGATCGAAGCGGCCCTGCCGCCGATCTCGGATGAAACGACCGACATCGCTCTACCGGCTCAGCGCGAACCGGCGCGGAAGACGATGAATGCCGTGCCCTGCGACTGCGCGTAGTTGTCGTAGCCGAGCAAACGCACGTGGTGGCCCGGATTCGCGCGGTGACACGCCTCGAGTTCTTCGAGGACGCGATCGATCGACGTCTCGCCGAACATCGGCAGCTTCCAGAGATACCAGAAGCTCGAGAACGATTTTTCGGGCTCGGTGTGCTCGATGGCCGCATTCCAGCCCTGCGAGATCAAGTACGCGATCTGCTTGCGCAGACGCTCGGGCGTCATGGGCGGCAGGTACGAGAACGTTTCGCCGCGGCGCTGGGTGGTGGGGTAGGGCAGAATTTCAGCCATCGCTTCTTCTCCGGGCGCTTAGTTGGCGCCGACGCGCGCGGGTGCGTCGAGCTTGTCGACGGTGTCGAACTCGAACTTGATCTCTTTCCAGGTTTCCATCGCGATGCGCAGTTCGGGCGAATCTTTCGCGGCCTCGGTGAGGATCTCGCGACCCTCGCGCTCGACCGGACGGCCTTGATTGCGCGCTTCGACGCAGGCTTCGAGCGCGACGCGATTGGCGTGGGCGCCCGCCGCGTTGCCCCACGGATGCCCGAGGGTGCCGCCGCC